>NZ_JBEOXT010000032.1:0-121018 GCF_040296685.1 Streptomyces sp. NPDC002054 | reverse complement strand
GGCGGATCAGGGCCGGGCCCGGCCCTGATCCGCCGGACACCCCCTAGCGCGATACGGCAGACTGGAGGTTTGGCCGCCCGCGCCCGGGGGGCCACCCCTGCCGGAAGGGATGCACGCCAGGTGAACGGTCCGCTCATCGTCCAAAGCGACAAGACGCTTCTCCTCGAAGTCGACCACGAGCTCGCAGACGCCGCGCGGCGCGCCATCGCGCCCTTCGCCGAGCTGGAGCGCGCCCCCGAGCACATCCACACCTACCGGATCACCCCGCTCGGCCTGTGGAACGCCCGGGCCGCCGGGCACGACGCCGAGCAGGTGGTGGACGCGCTGGTGGAGTACTCCCGGTATCCCGTCCCGCACGCGCTGCTCGTCGACGTCGCCGAGACCATGGCCCGGTACGGGCGGCTCACCCTGTCCAAGCACCCCGTGCACGGGCTGGTGCTGACCAGCACCGACCGGCCGGTGCTGGAGGAGATCCTGCGGTCCAAGCGGATCATGCCGCTGGTCGGGGCGCGGATCGACCCCGACACCGTGGCCGTGCACCCCTCCGAGCGCGGGCAGATCAAGCAGACCCTGCTGAAGCTGGGCTGGCCGGCCGAGGACCTGGCCGGGTACGTGGACGGCGAGGCGCACCCCATCGAGCTGGCCGAGGACGGCTGGAAGCTGCGGCCCTACCAGCGGCAGGCCGTGGACGGGTTCTGGCACGGCGGGTCCGGGGTGGTCGTGCTGCCCTGCGGCGCGGGCAAGACGCTGGTCGGCGCGGGCGCCATGGCCGAGGCGAAGGCGACCACGCTGATCCTGGTGACGAACACGGTCTCGGCCCGGCAGTGGAAGCACGAGCTGGTCAAGCGCACCTCCCTGACGGAGGAGGAGATCGGCGAGTACAGCGGCACCCGGAAGGAGATCCGGCCGGTCACGATCGCCACCTACCAGGTCCTGACGACCAAGCGGAAGGGCATCTACCCGCACCTGGAGCTGTTCGACTCCCGGGACTGGGGGCTGATCGTCTACGACGAGGTGCACCTGCTGCCGGCGCCGGTCTTCAAGTTCACCGCCGACCTCCAGGCCCGGCGGCGGCTCGGCCTGACCGCCACCCTGGTCCGGGAGGACGGCCGGGAGTCGGACGTGTTCTCCCTGATCGGGCCGAAGCGGTTCGACGCGCCCTGGAAGGAGATCGAGGCGCAGGGCTACATCGCGCCGGCGGACTGCGTCGAGGTGCGGGTGAACCTGACCGAGAGCGAGCGGCTGGCGTACGCGACCGCCGAGACGGAGGAGAAGTACCGCTTCTGCGCGACCACCGCGACCAAGCGGAAGGTGACGGAGGCACTGGTCAGGAAGCACCGGGGCGAGCAGACGCTGGTCATCGGGCAGTACATCGACCAGCTCGACGAACTCGGCGAGCACCTGGACGCGCCCGTGATCAAGGGCGAGACCTCCAATGCGCAGCGCGAGAAGCTCTTCGGCGCGTTCCGCGAGGGCGAGATCAGCGTGCTGGTCGTATCCAAGGTCGCGAACTTCTCGATCGACCTGCCGGAGGCGACGGTCGCCATCCAGGTCTCCGGCACCTTCGGCTCCCGCCAGGAGGAAGCCCAGCGGCTGGGGCGGGTCCTCCGCCCGAAGGCGGACGGCCACGAGGCGCGCTTCTACTCGGTGGTCGCCCGCGACACCATCGACCAGGACTTCGCGGCCCACCGCCAGCGTTTCCTCGCGGAACAGGGCTACGCCTACCGAATCATGGACGCCGACGAACTGCTCAAGGAGAGCTGACCGAAGGCGAGGGCGCCCTGCCCCGGGGCAGGGCGCCGGCTTCGGCTACTGCGGGCCGCGGCCCGGCTCCCTGCGGCGCCGGGCTCCGGACCCGGCTCCGGGCCGGGCCGGGCCGGGCGGCCGGACCGCCCGCGTTCAGCGGCGTATGACGCCGGCGTCCTCGGCGTATTCGCCCAGGAGGACCACGCTGACGGTGGTCGTGGCGAAGACCTTCGCCGCGCGCAGCAGGCTGCCCATGCGGTGGCGGGGGTGGGTGTCGGTGGTGGCGGTGGCTCCGCTGGGCCGGCCGCCCTGAATCGGGGTGAAGGTTGCGGTGCTCATGAATCCATGGTCCGCCTCCCGCCCGCCCCGCGCATCGCCCCCGCGGCCGAATCCCGGGCCCCGCCGTGTACGACTCACGGCCCATGCCGGACCCCGGTTCCTCTGTCCCAGGTCTGACACTCCCCGGTATGACACCCGTCCGGTCCCCTAGGGGACGGCCGGAAAATCCGTTCGCGCCCTACCACCGCACTGGCTACAATCTCCGCTCTTGCCGCCTCCGCGATCACCGGGGAGTGCCACCGTCCGGTCGGAACCGGACGGACCAGCTGGTTCAGTTCCGGTTCACGAGCAGGAGGCAGTCCCGTGCCCGCGTACGCCCCCGACACCCAGGACACCCCGGAAACGCAAGACACAGCCGTCGGCCCGCTCGGCCGGGAACGCGCGCATCTCGCCGCCTCCCGCGCTGCGCTCCGCGCGATGCGCGCCGACGTCGAGTCCCTCGACATCCGCGACGTCACCGCGAACTGGGTCAACGCCATCGTCCTCCAGGCCCAGATCGACGACCGGATCAAGGCCCTCGCGGACCTCGCCCACACCCCGCTCTTCTTCGGCCGGCTCGACTACCTGCACGCGCCCGGCGCGGAGGCCGCCGAAGGCGCCGAGGGCGAGCAGTTCTACATCGGCCGCCGGCACGTCCACGACGCCGACGGCGACCCCATGGTGATCGACTGGCGCGCCCCGGTCTCCCAGCCCTTCTACCGCGCCTCCAAGGCCGACCCCCAGGACATCGGGCTGCGCCGCCGCTTCGGCTACACCGGCGGCGAGCTCACCGCGTACGAGGACGAGCACCTCTCCGACCCCGCAGAGGCTGCCGCCGTCAGCAAGCTGCTCCAGCAGGAGATCGAGCGCCCCCGTGTGGGCCCCATGCGGGACATCGTCGCCACGATCCAGCCCGAGCAGGACGAAATCGTCCGTTCCGGGCTTTCCGGCTCCGTCTGCGTCCAGGGCGGCCCCGGCACCGGGAAGACCGCCGTCGGCCTGCACCGGGTCGCGTACCTGCTGTACGCGCACCGGGAGCGGCTGGCCCGCACCGGCACCCTGGTCATCGGGCCGAACCGGTCCTTCCTGCACTACATCGAGCAGGTGCTGCCGGCCCTGGGCGAGCTGGAGGTCAAGCAGGCCACCGTCGACGACCTCGTCGCCCGCGGGGGCCTGGAAGTGCGGGCCGCCGACGCCGCCGAGACCGCCGTCGTCAAGGGCGATGCCCGGATGGCCGAGGTGCTGCACCGCGCCGTCCGCTCGCACGTCACCCTCCCCACCGAGGCGCTGATGGTGGTGCGCGGCTCCCGCCGCTGGCGGATCCCGGCGTATGAGCTCACCGAGATCGTGGAGGAGCTGCAGAACCGCGACATCCGCTACGGCGCCGCCCGCGAGGCGCTCCCGCAGCGCATCGCGCACGCCGTGCTGGTCCGGATGGAACAGGCGGGCGAGGCTCCCGACGACCGGGTCCAGGACGCGGTGGCCCGCAATGCGGCCGTGAAGGCGGCGGTCAAGGAGATCTGGCCGGCCGTGGAGCCCGCCAAGCTGGTGCTGCGGCTGCTCGCCGACCCGGAGTTCCTGGCCGAGCACGCGGAAGGGGTCCTCAGCGCCGACGAACAGAAGCTGCTGCTGTGGCCGAAGCCCTTCCGCAGCGTGAAGTCGGCGAAGTGGTCGCCGGCCGACCTGGTCCTCATCGACGAGGCCGCCGACCTGGTCGAGCGCACCCCCTCGCTGGGCCATGTGGTCCTCGATGAGGCGCAAGACCTGTCCCCGATGCAGTACCGCGCGGTCGGCCGCCGCTGCACCACCGGCTCGGCCACCGTCCTCGGCGACCTGGCCCAGGGCACCACCCCGTGGGCCACCCGCAGCTGGTCCGAGGCCCTCGGCCACCTGGGCAAGCCGGAGGCGGTGCTGGAGGAGCTCACGGCCGGCTTCCGGGTGCCGCGCGAGGTCATCGCGTACGCCTCCCGGCTGCTCCCGGCGATCTCACCGGGCCTGGCGGCGGTCTCCTCCGTCCGCGAGACGCCGGGGTCGCTGCTGGTGGAGCCGGTCGCGGAGGCCGCGGAACTCACCGAGGCCGTGCTGACAGCCTGCCGGAACTCTCTGGGCCACGAAGGCTCGATCGGCCTGATCGCCGCGGACGCCCGTATCCCGGTGCTGGCCGAGGCCCTCCTCGCGTCGGGCCTGCCCTACCTCTCGCCGGGCGAGGAGACCACCGCCGAGTCCCGGCTGACCCTGGTCCCGGCCTCGCTCGCCAAGGGCCTGGAGTACGACTACGTGGTCCTGGACGAGCCGGCCGCCATCGTCGACGGCGAGCCGGACGAGCGCACCGGCCTCCGCCGCCTGTACGTCTGCCTCACCCGCGCGGTGTCCGGGCTGACGGCGGTGCACTCGGCGGCGCTGCCGGAGGCGCTGGCCGGCTGAGCGGGCTCCCGCCGCGCGGCTGTGGCTGGTCGCGCAGTTCCCCGCGCCCCTGACAGGACCCCACTCGGCGGAGCCGATGGCTCAGACGCGCACGCCCTCGGCAGGCAGCGTGTCCCCGGACCTGGCGACGACCCTGGAGGCCACACCCCGGTCGCGGCGGTGCAGCCGTAGCGCCGTGACGGCCAGGGCGATCGCCGTCACGGTCATCGCCGCGCCGGCCCAGGCTGTCGCGGTGAAGCCGAGGCCCGCGTCGATCACCGTGCCGCCCAGCCACGGCCCCCCGGTATTGCCCAAATTGAACGCAGCCGTGGTGGTCGCCCCGGCCAGCGTCGGAGCGGCACCCGCCACATTGAACATCCGTGCATTGAGGGCCGGCGCCGTGAAGAACGCCGAGACCCCGAGCAGGAAGGACAGCCCGACCGCCGCCACAGCAACAGAACCCAACAGGGCAAGCGCCGCCAGGAACACCGTGGAGCCGACGATCCCCCAGATCATCACCCCGAACAGATGGGCGTCGGCAACCCGCCCCCCAATGGTGGTGCCGACCAGCGCCCCGACCCCGAACAGCCCAAGCACCCACGGCACCCAGCCGGACTCCAGTCCGGCCACATCCGTCAGCAGCGGCGCAAGGTAGCTGAACGCGCAGAAGACGCCGCCGGCCGCGAGCGCGGTGATGCCGATGGCCAGCCAGACCTGCCGGTCGCGGTAGATGCGCAGCTCGCGGGCGAGGCTGGGCCGCTCGGCGGGCAGCGGAATCCGCGGAACCCGGGCCAGGATCCCCACCAGGGCGATCGCGGAGGCGGCCCCGACCGCCCAGAACGCGGACCGCCAGCCGAGGTGCTCGCCGAGGAAGGCGCCGAGCGGCACGCCCAGCACGTTGGCGATCGACAGTCCGCCGATCATCACGGCCATGGCCCGGGCCCGGGCGTCGGCCGGGACCATCGCGATGGCCACGGCCGCGCCGACCGCCCAGAAGCCGGCGCAGGCGAGTGCCGAGACCACCCGGGAGGCGAAGAGCAGCTCGTACGACGGGGCCAGCGCGCCCGCGATCTGGCCGAGCCCGAAGAGGCTGATCAGGGAGATCAGGGTGGTGCGGCGAGGCAGCCGGAGGGTGGCCACGGCCAGCAACGGGGCGCCCACCACCATGCCGATCGCGAAGGCGGATATGAGCAGGCCCGCCTGCGGAATGGTGACGTCCATGTCTTCGGCGATAGGCGGCAGCAGTCCGGACAGCATGAACTCGCTGGTGCCGAGTGCGAAGACGGACAGGCCGAGGATGTAGACGGCCACGGGCATACGGGGGCGTTCGGCAGCAGCGGGCATGAACTGCACCAACCGCGCCCGGAGCGATCACATTCCCGCAGACTCCGCGTGGGGCTCCCCTGCCGGCTCGACCAGGGTGGCCAGCTCGGCGGCGAGGTTGCGCCGGGCCGGGCCCTCCCAGTGGGCGGTGCCGTACGGCGTATGGAAGAGCCGGGGCAGGTCCAGCAGCTGCCGGAGCACCGCGGCCCGCCCGGCCCGGAAGGCGTCCTCCGGCACGAAGCGGTACTCCTCGCGGACGGCTGCGACGTACGCCGCGTACGCATCGACCCCGCCGGCCAGCACCGCGAGGTCCGCGTCGCACAGCACCTCGCCGTTGGTGTCGCCGGGGGCCGGGTGGTGGGTGACGGTGAGCCGGACCAGCCGGGCCACCTCGGCGGTGCGGGCGGGGTCGATGCCGAGCTCGGGCAGGGCCCGCTCGGCCAGTGCGGCGCTGCGCTCCTCGTTCTCGGAGCGGTCGGGCCGGTACACGGCATCGTGGAACCAGGCGGCCAGCCGGACCGCGGCCGGGTCGGCGGCGTGGTCCGCGAGGGTGTCGACGTGCCGGAGTACGGCGTCCAGGTGCGCGGTGGTGTGGTACCGGCGCTGCGGTTCCGCCCAGGCGGCCAGGAGGCGGGCGGCATAGGGCGCGGGGTCCTGCCGGGCTCCCGCGGCGGTGGCGGTGGTGTGCCAGGCGTCCGCCAGCCTCTGCTCGCGCTGCGCGATGTCGGTGTCCATGCGGTCATTGTGCTGTGGCGGTGTGGGCCGGATGCGGGGCGGATGTGGGGGTGGCGTGATTGTGCTGGTGAACCGCTGCCGGAGACCCGTACCCTGGACATTGGACTAGACCTGTCAGACGAGGATCGAGGATGGAGTCTCATGAGCAACCGTGCAGTCCTGGAGGTGATCGCCCTCAGCGCCGAGGACGCGATCGCCGCCCAGGCCGGTGGAGCGGACCGCCTGGAACTGGTCACCGACATGGCGGCGGACGGGCTGACCCCACCGCGGGAGACCTTCGCGGCGATCCGCGCGGCCGTGGACATCCCGCTGCGCGTCATGCTCCGCAAGACGGACGGCTTCGCCGCCGGCGATGTGTCCGCCCTGGTCGCGGAGGCCCGGGCGCTGCGCGCGGAGGGCGCGGAGGAGTTCGTCCTCGGCTTCCTGCTGCCGGACGGCAGCCCCGACCTGGCCGCCGTCGAGGCGGTCGTCGCCGAGCTGGCGGGCTGCCGGTGGACCTTCCACCGGGCCATCGACCGGGCCGCCGACCGCGACCAGCTCCGCAAGGCCCTGGCGGACCTGCCCGGCCTGGACACCTACCTGACCGCGGGCGCGGCGGGCGGCGTGGACGCCGGCCTGCCAATCCTGCTCGCGGAGGCCGCCCGCCGCGGCGAGCCCGGCTACCGGGCCCAGCTCCTGGTCGGCGGCGGCCTCACCCTCGGCCACCTCCCGATCCTGCGCGCGGCGGGCATCGACGCCTTCCACATCGGCAGCGCAGCCCGCCCCCACGGCTGGTCCCACCCGGTCTCGTCCACGGCGGTCGCAGCCTGGCGCACGGCTCTGTCGTAGCGCCGCGCAGACGATCAGGCGGACGGCCGGTGTTTCGGGCGGCGGAGGCCTGCTGCGGTCAGGCGGCGGACCAGTTCCTTGCTGCCGATCTCGACCGCGCCGGCCGCCACCGCATCGGCGTACCGGGACGAGGGCACGTCGTAGTGGTCCCGCTCGAAGGCTCGCGGCGGGCAGCCGATGGCTGCGGCGAAGGCGTGCAGTTCCTCATACGAGACGTCGCTGACCAGGTGCGACCACATCCGGCCGTGCCCGGGCCAGGTGGGCGGGTCGATGTAGACCGTCACTCGGCGAACCCGCGCAGGACCGGCCCGAGCGCGCCGACGGACGCCACCTTCACGCCCGCCTTGCCGCACACCCAGTGCGGGTCCGGGCCCAACTCGGGTTCCACGTCGAGGGCGTGCGGGTCGCCGTGCGAACAGACCGGGCAGAGCGGCCAGCGGCCGTACTTCTCCAGCAGGGCGTCCTGCACGTCCTGTGCGACGAGTCCGGGGAGGTAGTCGACTCCCTCCGGCCACTGCTCCACCCACCAGCGGCGGTGCACGACCGAATCCTCGACCAGGGAGACGACATCGGCCTCGGCGACCTCGCCCGCGACGAGATCGGCGAGTACAAGAGCGCGGGCGGCATGAAGCGCCTGTTCCAGAGGGGTCGCGTGGTCCATGGGCCCATTGTGGCCCCGGGTCCCCCATGTGGCGAAGGTCCTTTTCGAACAGTGCGGATGGCGCCTTGACCCCGGCGGGGCCTGAAAATACCTTCCACGCGTGAGCAGCCCGAAGAAGGAACCCTTCAGCGCCGCTGCGGGCGGGGCCACGCCCGGCCTCCCGGCCCGGCGCCCGGCCGGCGCTGCCGGCGCGGGCCCCGGCCCGGCCACCGGCACAGAAGCCGTCGCGGCTGCGCCCGCACCCGGCCGGCCGGCTCGGCAGGCCAAGGCGGGTTCCCCGGACGGCGCTCCCAGCACCGGCACACAGGCTGCCGCGGCCACGCCCGCACCCGCCCGGCAGGCCAGGGCGGGTTCACCTAGTCGACGCCCCGCACCCAGCCGGCCGGCCCGGCGCCCGGCCGACGCTCCCGGCGCGGGCCCGGGCCCGGCCCCCGGCCCCGGCGCCAGCACCGGCCCGGGCGCAGCCGCCGGCACCAGCACAAGCGCAGCCACCCGCTAGGAGCTTCCGCCGCCCATGACCTCGTACGCCGCCCTCCGCGCCCAGCTCGACACGCTCACCACTGAGGCGTTCCGCCCCGAGCTCGCCGAGATCGACCGGCTTCCCACCCTCGACATCGCCCGCACCATGAACGCCGAGGACGGCACCGTCCCGGCCGCCGTGGCCGCGCAGCTGCCGCAGATCGCCGCCGCCATCGACGCCATCGCCGCCCGCATGGCCCGGGGCGGCCGGCTGGTCTACGCGGGCGCCGGCACCGCCGGCCGGCTCGGTGTGCTCGACGCCAGCGAATGCCCGCCCACCTTCAACACCGACCCCGCCCAGGTGCTCGGCCTGATCGCGGGCGGCCCGACCGCCATGGTCAAGGCCGTCGAGGGCGCCGAGGACTCCAAGGAGCTGGCGGAGGCCGACCTCACCGCGCTCGGGCTCACCGAAGCCGACACCGTCGTCGGCATCTCCGCCTCCGGCCGCACCCCGTACGCGATCGGTGCCGTCGAGTCCGCCCGTACCCGCGGCGCGCTGACCGTCGGCCTGTCCTGCAACGCCGGCTCCGCGCTCGCCGCAGCCGCGCACCACGGCATCGAGGTCGTCGTCGGCCCGGAACTCCTCACTGGATCCACCCGGTTGAAAGCCGGCACCGCCCAGAAGCTCGTCCTCAACATGCTCTCGACCATCACGATGATCCGCCTGGGCAAGACCTACGGAAACCTGATGGTCGACGTCCGCGCCTCCAACGAGAAACTACGCGCCCGCTCCCGCCGCATCGTCGCGCTCGCGACCGGCGCCCCGGACGAGGAGATCGAGGCCGCGCTGACCGCCACCGACGGCGAGGTCAAGGACGCCATCCTCGTCCTCCTCGGCGGCGTCGACGGCCCGACCGCCGCCCGCCTGCTCACGGAATCCCGCGGCCACCTCCGCGAGGCCCTCAGCCTCACTCGCCGCAACGCCTGACCTGCCCGCACACCCCCGAGCAAGGCGACTCCCCCCATGGCTACAGACAAGAACCGCGCCACCGCCGCCGCGATCCTCCCTCTCGTCGGCGGCCCGGACAACATCACCTCGATCGCGCACTGCATGACCCGCCTGCGCATCGGCCTGCGCGACCGCGCCCTGGTGCAGGACGAGGCCCTCAAGGCGGTGCCCGGCGTGCTGGGCGTGGTCGAGGACGACACGTACCAGATCGTCCTCGGCCCCGGCGCCGTCGCCCGCGTCACCCCCGAGTTCGAGGCCCTCGTCGCCCAGGAACGCGCAGCCACCCCGGCCGCGGCCCCCGCCCCCCACCCGGTGACCGCCGACGAACTGGCCGACCGCGGCGCCGCGTTGAAGGCGGCCCAGAAGGAGCGGAACGCCACCCCCGTCAAGCTGTTCCTCCGCCGGATCGCGAACATCTTCGTCCCGCTGATCCCCGCCCTGATCGGCTGCGGCATCATCGCCGGGCTCAACGGCCTGCTCGCCAACTTCGGCTGGCTGCCCACCGTCGTCCCCGCACTCGCCGCCATGGCCTCCGGATTCATGTCCCTGATCGCGGTGTTCGTCGGCTACAACACGGCGAAGGAATTCGGCGGCACCCCGATCCTCGGCGGCGCGGTCGCCTCGATCATCGTCTTCCCCGGCGTCGCAAAGGTCACCGCCTTCGGCCTGGCCCTCGCCCCCGGCCAGGGCGGCGTCCTCGGCGCGCTCTGCGCGGCCTTCCTCGCCGTCCAGGTCGAGAAGTGGTGCCGCCGCTGGGTTCCGGAGGCCCTCGACGTCCTGGTGACCCCCACCCTCACCGTGCTCCTCTCCGGCCTGGTCACCCTCTTCGGCCTGATGTTCCTCGCGGGCGAGGTCTCCACCGCCATCGGCCGCTGCGCCGACTGGCTGCTCGCCGCCGGCGGCGCCTTCGCCGGCCTGGTCCTCGGCGGCCTGTTCCTCCCCCTGGTGATGCTCGGCCTGCACCAGGCGCTCATCCCCATCCACACCACCCTGATCGAGCAGTCCGGCTACACCGTCCTCCTGCCCATCCTCGCGATGGCAGGCGCCGGCCAGGTGGGCGCGGCCATCGCGGTCTACTACCGCCTCCCCCGCAACGGATCGATCCGCACCACCATCAAGTCGGCCCTCCCGGCAGGCTTCCTGGGCATCGGCGAACCCCTCATCTACGGCGTCTCGCTCCCCCTGGGCCGCCCCTTTGTCACGGCCTGCGTCGGCGGCGCGGCGGGCGGCGCGTTCGTCGGCCTCTTCAACCAGCTGGGCACCACTTTCGGCTCCACCGCCATCGGCCCCTCCGGCTGGGCCCTCTTCCCCCTCCTGGACGGCCGCTCAGGCATGGGCGCGACCGTCGCCATCTACGCGGGCGGGCTGCTGACCGGCTACCTGGTCGGCTTCGCGACCACCTACTTCTTCGGCTTCACCAAGCCGATGCTGGCCGAACTCAACACGGACGACGAAACGGCAGTGGCCACCGGGCGGGAACCGGTTCGCCAACAGCCCGCCGACACACCGGCGCTGACCCGCTGACTCCTCGGGGCCCGGTGTCAGACTGTGCCGTTCACCAAGCCCCGACAAGGAGTTCAGGGAGTCCCGAATGGCAGCAAAGGCCGTATGGGCGGCCGGTGTTGCGGTGCTCGTCACCGCAACAGCCGGACCGCCGGCCACCGCCGCAGGCACGTCGCCCGAGAACATACGCACGGCGCCCGCCGCGCAGCCCCACCGCACCGGCGCCGGCGCCGCCACCCCGTCCGCGACCGTCACCCTCATCACCGGCGACCGGGTGGTCCTCGGCTCCGACGGCGGCGTCATACGGCTGATCCGCGCCAAGGGCCGCGAGGACGTGCCCTTCTCGGTGCAACGGCGGGCGGGCCACACCCACGTGGTGCCGCAGGACGCCCAGCGGATGATCTCCGAAGGGACCCTGGACCGGCGCCTCTTCGACGTCACCCAGCTGGTCAAGGACAAGTACGACGACGCGCACCGCGACTCGCTCCCCCTGATCGTCGGCTACCGGCAGCCGGCCCCCGGCTCGCCCGCCCCGCACGCCTCGGGCGGCGGCGTCCTCGACAGCCTGGGCGGCACCGCCCGGCAGCGCCGCCCCCTCCCCGCCATCGGCGGCGAGGCGTTCAGCGCGGCGAAGTCCGGTACGGCGCACTTGTGGTCGGCCGTCACCACACCCCGTACCGCCGGCCCGGGCAACGGCCCCGGCAAGCAGCCCTTCGCGGCCACCGCCCCCGCCGTCGCCCACATCTGGCTGGACGGCAAGGTCTACCCCACGCTCGACAAGAGCACCGCCCAGATCGGCGCGCCCGCCGCCATAAAGGCCGGCTACACGGGCAAGGGCGTCAAGATCGCGATCCTCGACACCGGCGTCGACCAGGCGCACCCGGACCTCAAGGGCGTCGAGATTGCGGAGAAGAACTTCACCTCCTACCCCGACGCCAAGGACCGCTACGGCCACGGCACCCACGTCGCCTCCATAGCCGCCGGCTCCGGTGCCAAGTCCGCGGGCAAGTACAAGGGCGTGGCCCCCGACGCGCGGATCATCGACGCCAAGGTCCTCGGCGACGACGGACCGGGAGAGGAGTCGTGGATCCTCGAGGGCATGCAGTGGGCCGTCGACCAGGGCGCCGACATCGTCAACATGAGCCTCGGCGCCCCGGAGCCCGACTACCGGCCGATGGACGAGGCCGTGGCCCGGCTCTCCGGCAAGGCCCTTTTCGTGGTGAGCGCGGGCAACCACGGCTCGAACGCGAAGACCCTCACCTCTCCGGCCGGCGCTCCCCAGGCCCTGACCGTCGGCAACGTCGACAAGCAGGACGTCCTCTCGGAGGACTCCAGCCGGGGCCCGTCCGTCGCCGGCAACGTCAAGCCCGACCTCACCGCCCCCGGTACGGACATCACCGCCGCCCGCAGCACCGCCCTGTCGGACGGCCCGGGCAACGGCTACATGTCGTACTCCGGCACCTCGATGGCCGCCCCGCACGCGGCCGGCGCCGCGGCGATGCTGATGCAGCAGCACCCGGCCTGGACCGGCCAGCAGGTCAAGCAGGCGCTGACCGCCTCCACCAAGCCCAACCCGGCGCTCCACGCCTACCAACAGGGCTCCGGCCGCCTCGACGTCGCCCGCGCCATCACGGCCAACGTGGTCTCGGAGCCCGGCTCGCTCGGCTTCGGCACCCAGGCCTGGCCGCACGGCGACGACAAGCCGGTGACCAAGACCCTCACCTACCGCAACCACGGCACCAAGCCGGTCACCCTCACCCTGTCCGCCGCCACGGTCGACGAGCAGGGCCGCCCGGCCCCGGCCGGCATGTTCAAGCTGAAGGACACCAAGCTGACGGTCCCGGCCGGCGGCACCGCGCAGACCAGCGTCACCGCCGACACCAAGGCCGGCACGGCCGACGGCACCTTCGGCGGCACGATCCTCGCCTCCGGCGACGGCCAGGCCGTACGAACCGGGCTCGTCGTGGTCCGCGAGGTCGAGTCGTACGACCTCACCCTCAAGCACCTGGACACCAAGGGCGAGGCCGCGTCGTACTACACGACGGCCGTGAGCGACCCCGCCGCGGGGATCCGCCACGAGGTCAAGCTGACGGCCGACAGCACCGCCGTCCTGCGTCTGCCCAAGGGCACCTACGCGGTGGAGAGTTCGGTCTACGGGACCGTGGGCGACATCTACTCCTTCGTCCAGCCGGTCGTGAACCTCACCAAGAACACCACCATCGCCCTCGACGCCCGGGTGGCCAAGCCGGTCGCGGTCAGCCCGCCCGACCCGGCCGCGCGCCTCACCGGATTCACCATGGGGTACGAGGCCCCGTCCGTCGGGCTCAGCGGCACCGTGCACGGCACGCCGGAGACGATCCTGCGCACCGCCCACCTCGGCCCCGCCGGCCCGGACCTGAAGGCCCAGTTCAGCGGCGTGTGGCAGGCCCCCAAGGACACCCAGTACCGCCTCGCGTTCAACAGCAGGGGCAGCTGGTTCACCGGCCTGGCCCCCCGCGTCACCAAGGCCGAAACCGCCGAGGTCAAGATCGGCATCGCGGCCTCGGTCACCGGCGCCAAGGGCACGCTCACCGGCATCCCCCTCGACCAGGACGGCTTCTCCATCGGCACCCCGGAACCCACCCCGGTCAGCCCCCTGCCCCGGACCACCACGCAGTACGTCAACACGGCCGGCCTGCGCTGGATCTGGAGCACGCAACAGCTGAACGCCGCGGGTGAACCCCGCATCAGCCACACCACCACCCCGAAGACCCACACCGCGGGCAAGAGCTCCACCCAGCGGTTCAACACCGGGGTGGCCGGCCCCGACCTGGCGGCCGACCCCGAGCAGGGCGCAACCCGCTACGGCAACAGCATCAACGCCTCGATGAAGCTGTTCAACGACGGCTGGGGCCACTCGGGCGACTCCGCGACCACCGCCGGCTCCAGCCGGCTGGACCGCAACGGGGTCAAGGTCGGCGAGGGCCCGGTGGGCTGGCTGACCGCCGACGTACCGGCGGCCTCGGCGGCGTACCGGCTGACCATGACGGCGACCCGCTCCACGAAGGACACCGCCACCAGTACGAAGGTGTCCGCGGCCTGGACCTTCACCTCGGCCCAGGCCCCCGAGGACCGGCCGGCAGCCCTCCCGCTGTCCACCGTGCGCCTCTCGCCCTTCCTCTCCCCGTCGAGCACCGCCAAGGCGGGCGCCACGCTGACGGTGCCCCTGGTCCTCGCCGGCCCCGCGGCCGAGCCCGGCGCGCTCGCCTCGCTGACCGTCAAGGCCTCGTACGACAACGGCGCCACCTGGACCCCGCTGCCGGTCACCACGGACGCCACGGGGGCACGCTCGGTCAGCCCGGCCCACCCGGCGACGGCCAAGGCCGTCTCCTTCCAGGTGGACCTGAAGGACAAGGCGGGCAACACCACCAGCGAAACCATCACGAACGCATACCTGCTGGCCCCGTAACGGGCCCCATGGCGGCTCCCGGCCGGTCCGGAATCCGGACCGGCCGGGATACCCGCACCCAGCAGCTCCCCGCCGAAGCCACCACCGCTACGGCACGGACCCCGGCTCCACGACCCACTCCACTGGCTGCCCGGTGACCTTGGCGATCCCGTCATAGTCAGCGTCGTAGTGGAGGACGACCGCCCCATGGCGCTCGGCGGTCGCAGCGATCAGCAGGTCGCCCAGTGAGGCCCGCCGGTGATCACCACTCTGCGCAAGCAACCCTTGCACTTCGATGGCCCGTTCCCCGATCTCATCCGTGAGGGGAAGCCATTCGAAACCTCGGCGTACGGAGCGGCCTCGCGCGTGGTCTTCCGCATTGCGCGCGCTGTACAGGATCTCCAGGTCGACAACGGCGCATGTGGCAAGCAAGCCCCGCTCCAGAAGGGGCATCAGCTTGCCGCGAACGGCCGGCACATGCATACGCGCCCACGCGCTCTTGTCCACCAGGTACTTCACCGCCATGCGCCCCGCATCACTTCCGCGTCTCGCAGGTCATCGAAGACACCCTCGTCCAGCAACTCCACGAAGCGCCGGCGCCTGGCCGCGGCCACGAACTCCGCCAGCGCTCCGTTGATCGTCGCCCGCTTGGTCGTCGTCCCCAGTATCTCCGCTGCCTCGGCGAGTAGTGCATCGTCCAGGTCCACCATGGTGCGTGACATTGGGCCCTCCAGGCATACAGAACCGGTCGATCCATATGCCAGGATACCGGCTGGGGTGCCTCCCGGCCCGCTCACGCATGGGCCCGCTCGTGCAGGACGGCGGCCAGCCGGAGCGCGGTGTCCAGGTTGCAGCGGCCGAGATCGACCAGCGGCAGCCCGTACGTACCGGCGGCCGACACCTGGTCCACCCCCAACGACGGAAACAGCACCCCGACCCCGTCCAGCGCCGTCTTCAGCTGCACCACGGCTTCCTCGGCCGCCTGGACCCGCTCCTTCGGCGTGAGCACCACGACGAACCACCTTTCCACTCTGCGTATCCGACTTCTGCACACAGCGTGGCGACGAGCTCGCTAGCCTTCAAGTACGGCCACTCAACAACCAGACATGTTGGCCGGGGAGTTCCCATGGCAAGCAAGAACCTCGATCCGTCCTCCTCACCCCGCGCCCTGCTCGGCGCAGAACTGCGCGTCGCCCGCGAGCGGGCGGGCCTCAGCCAGGCCGAACTCGGCGAACCGCTCTTCGTCAGCGGCTCGTTCATCGGCCAGCTGGAAGCGGGGACCCGGCGCATGCACCTCGATCTCGCCCGCCAGATAGACGGGGTCCTCGGCACAGACGGCTTCTTCGAGCGCAACTGCGGCGCTGCCGCCAAGTCCAAATACCCGGACCACTTCGCGGAGGCGGCAGAGGCGGAAGCCACGGCCGTGGCCATTCGCGAGTACGCGCCTCAGCTGATCCCCGGGTTGCTCCAGACAGAGGCGTACGCAAGGGAAGTGTTCCGGGCGTACCAACCGACAGCGCCGGAGTCGGAGATCGATGAGCTGGTCAAAAACCGGCTCGAGCGGACCAAGCTGCTGGCAGACCCAACAACGCCGTTGTTTTGGTGTGTCCTTGACGAGGCGGTGCTTCGGCGAGTGGGCGACAGCAAGGCGGTGCTGGCCGAAGCCCTGCGGCACATCGCCTCCCTGATCCGGTCCCGCCGGATCATCGTGCAGGTACTGCCGTTCAGCGCGGGCTTCCACGCAGGTCTGCTGGGCTTCCTCCAGCTGATGTCCTTCGACGATGCTCCCCCACTGGCGTACGTCCAAGGCACAGGAACAGGCCAGCTGTTCGACGATCCGGCCACGGTCACTCGCCATGCCCTGACCTACGATCTCCTCATGGCCAACGCGCTGTCACCGCGGAAGTCGCTGGCCCTGATCGAGTCGGTGGCGGAGGATTACGAACATGACCAGCAAGCCTGAGTACGACCTCTCGACGGCAACGTGGCACAAGTCTTCCTACAGCGGCGGCGACGGCGGCAGCTGCGTCGAGATGGCCACCTGGCGGAAGTCCACCTACAGCGACGGAACCGGCGGGGACTGCGTCGAAGTCGCCGACGGGTACCCCAACCTCGTCCCCGTCCGGGACTCCAAGCGCCCCGACGGACCGCACCTCACCTTCCAGGCCACAGCCTGGACCGCGTTCGTCACCAGCCTCTGACCGGGTCCACCTCAAACGTGGGCGGCAGCTCGCCCTCCCCGTCCAGGTTCACGAACACGTAGCTGCCGGGCGGCCCCGGGTACACCTCGAACCGCCGCCCGAGCGGCACATCCCGCAGGACCGTGGACTCCTGCCGGGGCCGGCCCGTGCCCGTGTCCAGGCGCCACAGGTACGTCCAGGGAAGCTTCGAGGTCACGACCGTGACCTCGTTCCCCCGCCCCGGCCCCAGGCCGAGGATGTTCTCGCCGTCCAGCGAGCGGTTCCAGAGGCGGCGGCCGTCCGTGAGGGAGTACGCGGACACCGACTGCTTCTTGCCCCGCTGGACCGGGGTGATCAGCAGATCGCCCCGCACCCACGGTGCCGGCTCCGGCCGCAGGTCCTCCTCCGGTCCCGACACCGGCACGGCACCGCGCTGCCGCCCGGCCTTGTCGAACAGCACCACCGATTCCTTGAGCAGGATCGCGATCGGGTCGGCGGAGAGCACCCGGATGTCCTCCAGCATGGTGGCCGTCGGGGGCAGCGGGCTCTGCCAGGCCTGCGCGCCGGTGCGCGCGTCGACGGCCGTCAACCGCATGGCGTCCCCGCACCACTCCACGTACAGGACCCGCTCCCGCGCGCCGTCCACGGCGTTGACCGAGCACTTCGGCGGTATCGCCACCCGCCAGCGCTCTGTGCCCTCGCGCGCGTCGAGCCCGACCAGTGCGCCCTCCAGGACGGTGACGGCCGTGTCGGACACGAGGGCGGGCGCGACCCGTTCGGTGGCCGGGAACTCCTTGGTCCACAGGGTCCGGCCCTCGGTGAGGTCGACCGCCGCGAGCTTCGTTCCGCAGGCCGCGCCGAGTTCTGCGTACGCGAGGACACCGATGTCCGAGGGGGTGGTGCGGCTCAGTGCGCAGACGGTGGTCCCGGCCCCGGCGGGCAGCCGCCAGCCCTTGCGGCCTTCCCCGTTGTAAGCGGTCAGGCCGTCCGTGCGGGCCCGTACGAGCAGACCGGCGCGCTCCGACGGCCAGACGCCGAGCGGCTCCGCCGACGCGGGGCGGACGGGCTCCTGCCAGCCCGAGACGTCCATCTGCGGGCCGCGCATCCAGTCGAAGGCCAGCCACCCGGGCCAGAGCACGGCCAGGGCGGCGGCGACGGCGAGCGCGCGGGCCGGGCGGGAGGAGCGGATGCGTTTCTGGTCCTTGACCAGCTGCCAGACGAACCAGGCGGCCAGCCAGAGGAGCGGGGTGAAGATGATCAGCCAGCCCATGCCGCGCGGGCAGTCGTCGGAGCCACACTCGCCGTAGGGCGCGTCGACGAACGCCAACTTCCCTAGCAGCACGAGGTACAGCGCGGTGACGGCGGCCAACGCCGCGGCCAGGCCGAACCGGGCAGCCCCGATGAGCCGCGCAAACAGCGGCAGTTCCTTGTCCATGATCCCCCCGGCCGCAGCCTAGCGGGGCTCCCGCCCCCGGGTCACCGTCCGCAGAAACTGCACCAGGTCATCCCCGCTGTAGCCCAGCCGGGGCCCTCGCTCGGCCGCCATCAGCAGCAGCTGGCCCACGATTTCCGCACCCCAGCCGTCCGTGCCGTCCGCCGACCACTCCCACAGCTTCTCGATGCCGAGGTCGGTCATCAGCAGGCCGTGCTCGGCTCTGATCTCCCGGCAGGTGTCGGCGACCGCGTCGAGCAGCCGCGCGCCGGGGCGTTCGCACCGCAGTCCGAAGTACCCGCCGATGTCCTCGACCGTGCACCCTTGTGGTGGTTGCGCCTTCAGACCCGCGTAGCGCGGGTCATCAAATCCGGGACGGCCCATGACCGGGCAGTGGATCAGGGTGAACCGCTGCCACCCCGGCGGCAATGGCGGCGGCGGCCGGAAAGCTTCCAGCCCGAAGGCCTCGTACACCTGCGCGGTGGCCTCCACCGCCGTATCGGCGGTTCTGATTTCCGTCCGCTCGCCGTCGTCCCCGACAGCGGTCCACCGACCGCTGTCCCCGTCCCTCCGGGTGGTGAAGGAGATGCCCATGCCGCGCAGCATGGCAGCCCCCCGCGGACCCTTGGCACCCGCCGCCACCCGATCGGGTCAATCCACGGCTGTTCGACCACGGCAGGCGCGCATATGTCAATAGCGTGTGCCGCCATCCGCACCGAACGGAGTGGCGCATGACGATTCAGGCGATCCGTTGCTGGGCGCCGGGTCAGGAGGACGAGCTGGCCGGTGACGGCCGATGAAGGTCACCCGCATCGCCTACTCGAAGAACCTCAACGCCGGCAAGTACGCGCAGCTCGCTGAGCAGGCGCGCCGTCTTGGTGCGGTGCGTTCGCTGGTGTGGCGGTTGTACGGGTCGGTCAACGGCCTTGCATGGTCGGACCGGCAGATCCGCGACGTGTGGATTGCGGACGGCACCGCGCAGACGTTCGGCGTGCTGGCGAACGCGTGGAAAGAGACCGTGCGGGACGCCGCAGCTGACATCACCGCGAACCGCGAAGCAGCCAAGGCCAAGGTCAAGCGGGTCATCTTCCGGCACACCAGCGATAAGCAGGAGCAGAAACGGCTGTTCACCGCATTGAAGCGTGAGACGTGGACCACTGACCCGTTCCTGTCCCGGCAGATGCGCAGGCACTGGCGCCGCGGCCGGAACCGCACCACCAATCAGATTGTGGTGCGCGCCGACCAGTACACGACCCACAGCCTCGCCGCGGACGAGGACGTCTGGCTCGCCATCCCTGGTCTGGAACGCCGACAGCTCGTACGCATCCCGCTGAACACCACCGCGGCCCCGACAGGCACCCTCCGCCTGATCCTTCGGGGCGGCAAGGTTGAGGTGCACTACGCCATCGACGCAGCGGACATGAAGTCCTCCAAGCGCCCGTGCGGCACCCGCGAGATCGGCATCGACAAGGGATACACCGAGGTAGTCACCGACTCCGATGGGCAGCATCACGGAAATCGGCTCGGCGAACTCCTTACCGCCGAATCGGACCACCGCAAGGCCAAGAACACCCGCCGGGCCAAGCTCCGCTCCGTCGCGGAGAAGGCGGAGCAGCGCGGCGACCTGTCCAAGGCGAAGCGGATCCGGGACAACAACCTGGGCACCATCAAGCGTGAGCGCCGTTCGAACGCGTGGCAGTGCCGCGTCCGTGACATCACCTTCAAGGCCATCCACGCCGTCGCCGACAAGGCTGCCGTGATCGTGGCCGAAGACCTGACCAAATCGTTCTCCAGCCACAAGAAGCTGGGGAAGAACACCAACCGGCGCCTGGCTGCCTGGACCAAGGGCATCACCGCCAAGGCGCTGCAAGCCGTGTCGGACCGCAGAGGTTCTGCGGTGCGGCTGGTCAACGCTGCCTACACGTCACAAGTCATCCCCTTCACGGACATCCTTGGTGTCCGCAGAGGAGACCGGCTTCACTGCACCGAGTGCGGGGCCGTGTGGCAAGCAGACCACGCCGGAGCGATCACCATCCTGCATCGAGCGAGTGACCCCGACATCACCCTGTTCACCGCGCACACGCGGGTGAAACAGATCCTGCAGGAACGCGCTGATCGCCAACGGTCCCGACTGCCGATGGACCAGGACTCCAGCACCCGGCACCTGTGCCAGTGCGGAGAGCGAAAAATCCGAACGCTCAAAACAACGAGCAACAAGTAGGAAGCAGGCGACACCATGACCCCCAGCCCCGCCGCACGCCCCCAGATGACCGTCGAGGACTTCGAGCAGATCGCCCGCGCGGCCCCCGAGACCGTGACCCTCGAGTTCATCCAGGGAAGGCTAGAGGTCAAGCCCGTGCCCGACGGCGACCACGACGAGATCATCATGTGGGTGCTGCGCCAGTGCATGCAGCACCGCCCGGAGCTGGCGCTCTACCCGGAGCGAGGGCTGAAGGTCGAGGCCTATCGTGCGGGCCGGGCCCGGGTGGACGGGGCGCTTGCTCCCGTCGGGACGTTCGCCGGGCAGGGGGAATGGGCCGATCCGGCCGGCGTCCTGATGGCCGTCGAGGTCACCTCCCACGACCACGACACCGACCGTCGGGACCGCATCGACAAACGCGACGGCTACGCGGCGGCGGCCATCCCGGTCTACCTGCTCATCGATCGGGACGACCACAGCGTGACCGTCCACAGCGAGCCCGAGGCCGGCACCTACCGCTCGACGTCGAAGACGACGTACGGAGCCGACGTACGCATCCCCTCGCCCGTCGGCATCACCCTCAACACCGAAGCCCTCAAGGACTTCGCCGACTAAGCGGGTGTGGCGAAGTCGAGTGCTGATCCTTCTCGGAGTCCGAGCCCTCGACCGGGCCGAACGGTGAGGATCAGCAGCGCACTTCCTGGGGAGGCGGTCATCCGCCGGGGTTGCCATGCTGGAGGTCGAGGATGATGTCGGCAGCGCGGGCGATGACCGGGGCGCGGGTGGTGCCGGGGTGGTCGGCAGCGAGGAAGTGGTTCCCGATGGCCATGCAGAAGGCGAGCAGAGCGCGGGCCTCGACCTCGTCAGGGTCGTCGCAGAAGGTGCCGATTGCGTCGCGCGCCAACTGAATGCGCTTGTTGTCCACGCGGCGCAGGCGCTCCGCGACGGTGTGGTCGCGGCGGGCCCAGTCGCGGATGGCCAGATCGATGGGCAGCAGGCGGTCGCTGGAGAAGGTGAGCCGCCCTGCCAGGCGGACCTTGTCCCGCGCGTCGCCGCCCTCCCGCTCGACCTGGTCGATCACATCGTCCACGCTCTCGCGCTCCCAGGTGTCCAGCATCTCGGCCAGCAGTGCGTCGCGGTCGGCGAAGTACCCGTAGAAGCCGCCCTTGGTCACTCCCAACGCCTTGGCGAGCGCCTCGACCCGCACGGCCTCCGCACCGCCCGCGGCCAGCGCCCGCAGTCCCTCCTCGACCCACTTCTCGCGCGGTGTGCGCAATGCGCCCATCTGTGGCCCACCTCACCCTGTCCGACCTGTTGTACGAAGCCGTACAACAGGTCTAGCCTCGCGTTGTACGGCATCGTATAACGCGAGAGAGGACACCGTCATGTCATTCGGTTTCGTTGCCTTCCACTACCCGGCCCCCGAGCACGTCGACGAGTTCGTCGCCGAGTGCCACCGGGTTGCCGAGGCGATGCGGCAACAGCCGGGCTTCCTGTCCGTCGGGGTCTGGGTCACCCCGGACGGCGCCGCCGTCGTCACCACCGGCGCGTTCGAGTCCGAGGATGCCTTCCGGGCGACGGCCGGCCTTGCCCGCGAGATGGGTGCGACGCCCGACGGCCTGAGCGACCTGGAGGTCAGGCCCCGCGAGGTTCACTTCCTTGAGTCGCGGTAGGACCGATCTCGAACTCGGGCGGTTCGAGGCTGTTCAGGCAGCCGGTCTTTGGCGCGGCCGGGTTGTCGAAGAACGAGACGGTGATCTCTTGGGCGCACTTCGAGGTGGCGAAGACCACGTGCGGCTCGTACGGGACCGTGACGACCTTGGCGCGGCTCAGTGTGCGGGCGACGTACGGTCCGTTGTCCGCGCCGGTCTGGGAGTCGAAGCCGCCCGAGATGGCGAGGGTGGGGATGTCGCCGCGCGTGGCGTCCCGGATTGAGCGCGGCGCCGCGGGGACGTTCCAGACGGCGCAGTCCGGGCGGAGGAAGGTGAGCTGCGGAGCCTGGGCCTGGACCGAGCGGGGGAAGGTCGGGAACGCGTCCTGGCCGCCCCGGAGTGCCTGCTGCTGGCTCTCGTACGGGGTCCACTCGCTGCAGAAGACGCCGTAGACGAGGCCGTGCGCCACCCTTCCCATGGCTTGGGGGCTGAGCTTGCCGCCCGCCCACTGCTGAGCGATCCGCTGCGGATTGCCGTTCGACAGCTCGTCGAGGGCGGCGGGTACCTGCTCCGCCACGTGGGTGGCGGAGGTCATCCAGTTCACCAGGGCTCCGCCGTCCAGGACGACCTTCACCGGCTTGTCGTGGCCGGGGAGCGTGACGGTGGTGGTGACCGGCTTGGCTTCGAGTTCGCGGACGAGCCGGTCGAAGGTCGCCGACAGGTTCGGGTAGCGCTTATTGCACGCCGGCTGGTCCGCGCAGGCTTTGAACAGGCCGTCGAAGCCCTGCCGGGCGCTGCTCCAGGTCGCCGCCGACCCTGCCCTGGACGGCGGCAGGATGCCGTCGATGCCCACCGAGCGGAGCCCCTCGGGGTGCAGGCGCATAGAGGTGAGCGCCAGGTGGGTGCCGTAGGAGATGCCGAACAGGTTCCACTGCTTGATGCCCAGCGCGGTGCGCAGGTCCTCGTAGTCGGCGGCGCTCTCGGTGTCGTTGTAGGCGCTGAGGTCGAGCCCGCGGGCCGCCAGTCGGTCGCGGCAGGCCTTGGTGGCCTCGACGTGCAGGCGCTCGGTGGACGGCGCGCCGGAGACGAGGCCGACCGTGCGGGCGTTGAACTCGTCGATGTTGGGGCAGAGGGCCGTGGGGTCGGCGGAGTACGTACCGCGCTGGGACATGAAGATGACGTCACGGTCGCGGTTCAGGCCGCCGTCGATCGCCATCTTCGCCTCTCCGACGGCGTCGTCGCCGGGTCCGCCCGCGAGCCACACGATGGGGTCGGGTTTCGGTGTGCCGGACGCGGCGGGCACGATCGCGACACCGAGTCTGATCGTCCGGCTGCCGGGTTTGGTGCGGTTCTCGGGCACGGTGAGGGTTCCGCAGCGGGCTCCTTCGAGGGCCTCGATCGGCTCCGGCGTCTTCGGGCAGGGGCCCGGTACGAAGCCGGTATCGGCGCCGGCGCCGGCGCGGGACTGCGCCTGGGCGGGGGGCGCTGCGAGCAGGCAGGTGACGAGGAGGCCGGTCACGATGCCGGCCGAAGTCGCTCGGTGGAGTGTCATCTGCCCTCCCGGTCATTTCGGGTTCGGGTTCGGGTTCGGGATGATCGCGAACGGGTGGGGCTCCAGGCCGTTCACACAACCGGTGTCGGGCGGCGCGGTCGGGCGAGCGAAGAACGAGGCCAGCACGCGTTGCGCGCAGGGCGACTGCGGGACCACCCAGTGGCCGATTCCGGGGATCCGGACGGAGGTCGAGTGCGGCAGGTCGCGGGCTACGTCCTTCGCCCAACTCGCCCCGGTCTTCACGTCGAACGTGCCGGAGATGACGAGCGCCGGCACCGCGCTTTCCGTGGCCACCCGCTGGACGGACGCCCGGTCCGGGACCTTCCAGATCCGGCACGCCGGGTACTGGAAGGGGAGTTGCGGCACCTGGGCCAGGACCGTGTCCGGCCAGCCGGGGAAGGCCTTGCGCCCTGCGCTCAGCACGTCGGATTCCGAATACCCCGGCGCCCACTCGCTGCACGCCACCGACTGCGTCAGGCCGTGCGCGAACTCGCCGACCTTCTGGACCGATCCGGCCGCGCGGGCCTGCGCGAAGCGCTCCGGGTTTCCGCGGCTGAGTTCGTCGAGGGCCGCCGGGAGGTCCTTGGGCCGGGGGGTGAAGGCGACGATCAGGTTCAGCAGCGCGCCGCCGTCGAGGACGACCTTGACCGGCTTTCCGCCGCTCGGCGGCGGGACGTTCAGCGTCAGGGGCTGTGCCTCCAGCTTGCGCACCTGCTCGGTCAGCGTGCGGGGGAGGTCCGGGTACCGGCTCTGGCAGGCGGGCTGCGCCGCGCACGCCTCGAAGATGTTGCGGATCCCTTCCTGGGCGCTGCTCCATCCCCACGGCAGGGTCATGACCGGGGGAGGTGCGATCGAGTCGATCGCCACCGCGCGGATTCCCTCGGGGTGCCTGCGCAGGTACGTAAGGGCGAGGCCGCTGCCGTACGAGTAGCCGTAGACGTTCCACCGGGGGATGCCGAGCGCCTTGCGCAGGTCGGCGAAGTCGGCGGCGTTCTCGGTGCTGTTGTAGGCGCTCAGGTCGGTGCCGTCGGCCGTCAGGCGGTCCCGGCACTCCTTCACCGCCTTCAGCATGAGCTGTTCCGCCGGCTTTGAGTCGTAGCCCAGGCCCACGGACTGCGCGTTGAACCGGTCGATCTCCGGGCAGACAAGGTTCGGACGGTCGTAGAGGTTGCCGCGCTGGGCCATGACGATCAGTGCGCGGTCCTTGTTCAGGCCGGAGTCGACGAGGAACGGAATGTCGTCGAACGTGTCGGCACCGGGGCCGCCGGCCATGAACACCACTGGGTCCTGTGCGGGCTTGGCCGGGGTGACGGCAGGGATGACCGCCACGGCCAGCTTGATGGTCCGGCCGCTGCCGGGGCGGGAGCGGTTCTCGGGAACTTCGAGGAAGCCGCACCGTGCGCTGCTCAGCGCTTCGATGGGCTCGGGCGGCTTCGGGCAGGGGCCGGGCACGAACCGGGCGGGTGGCGCGGACGCGGTGCTGCCGGGTGTGGGCAGAGGTGTCGGGCCGAATGCCGTCAGGCCGACCAGAGCGGCTGCGGCTGCGGCTGCGGCCACGGCCGTCACCGCGTGGATGCTGTGCTGTGGCATGTGGCCTCGTTCCCGGCCGACCTCGGCGGCGCAGCCGGGCCGGGCCGGGCCGGGCGCGCTTTCGACGCTACCGGCTGGCCCGTCCACCCGCACGCGGAGCGGTCACGGCCTAGCCGCGGGCCGCCTCGATGAACGCGCGGATCAGCTCCGGGGACTTCACGCCCCGCGCGCTCTCCACTCCGCTGGACACGTCCACCCCCCAGGCTCCGGTCACGGCCACCGCCTCCCGCACCGTGGCCGGGGTCAGCCCGCCCGCCAGCAGCCAGCGCCCCTCCGGCGCGGAGAACTCCGGGGACCCCCAGTTCCACGGCTTGCCGGAGCCTGGGTCGGGGGCGTCCAGGAGCAGCAGGTCCTCGCTGTACTCACCGCACCGCTTGACGTGCTCGGCGGTGGCCCGGAGCAGGGTCCGGCCCTCCGCCCGCAGGGCCGCGAAGTCCTCGGGCCCCTCCTCGCCGTGCAGCTGTACGCCCCGTACGCCGCTCTCCTCGGCGAACCGGCGCACCTCCTCGACCGACTGCCCGCGGAACACCCCCACGGTGAGCACCCCGGCCGGCACCCGCTCGGCCAGCCGGCGGGCGGTGGCGGCGTCGACGGTCCGGGGGCTTCCGGGCGCGAACACGAACCCGACGGCATCGGCCCCGGCGGCCACGGCCGCATCGACGTCCGTCCCGGTCTTCAGCCCGCAGATCTTGATGAACACGTCAGTCATACGGCCAGTCAACCAGGTCACCCCGCGTCAACGCCCGGGAGTTCCTCATCCGATGGGGCACTGCGGACGGAACAGCCGTACCATGTCGTCCACGACATAATACGTTCCGCCGCATGGACGACGATCTGCACGTGATCGAGGTGGAACCCGAGGTGCGCACCTGGCTGGAACTGCTGCCGGGCAAGCAGTACCGCAAGGTCGAGGAGTACGCGGAGCTGCTGGCCGTCCACGGAACCCGGACTCCCATGCCGTTTGCCCGCCCCCTCAGGAGCGGGGTGTACGAGCTGCGGCCCACCCTCGACGGTGTCGCGACGCGGATCACCTACTGGTTTGCGTCGGGCCGCCGGATCGTGCTGCTCACCGTCTTCCGGAAGACGCGCATGCACGAGGCGGACCAGGTCGCCCGCGCGGTGGCAGCCCGTATGGTGTGCGAGATGAAGCACGGCCCGGCCCACACGGTGTACAGCCGCGGCGAGGAAGGCGACGCATCATGAACCACACGCGTTGGAAACTGGCCCGCGAGAAGAAGGCCATCGGCGATTACGCCGAGTCCGCCGAAGCAGCCGCGGAACGCTCGGAGGTCCGGCTGGCGATGGCCTTCGCCAAGGCCGTCTACGACCGGCGCAAGGCCTTGGGGCTGTCCCAGGCCCAGCTGGCCGAGCGGGCCGGGCTCACGCAGGCGAAGATCTCCCGTATCGAGGGCGCCGACGCCGTGCCGACCCTCCCGCTGCTGCGTCGCCTCGCGACCGCCCTGGACGCGGCCTTGAACATCGCGCTCGACGAGGACCACGAGGAGGTCCGCTTCGTGGCCCGCCCGGCCGCCTGAAACGGCCGCCTGAAGGCCTGAACGGCCTCGCGAACGCCCGAGGGCGGTATCCCCGGTCTGGGGATACCGCCCTCGGCGTGGTGCTGGGTACTGCTGGAGCCACCGATCCGCAGGGGATCAGAAGTCCATGTCACCGCCCGGCATGCCGCCCGGAGCGGCAGCAGCCTTCTCCGGCTTGTCGGCGATGACGGCCTCGGTGGTCAGGAACAGCGCCGCGATGGAGGCCGCGTTCTGCAGGGCAGAGCGGGTCACCTTCGCCGGGTCGATGATGCCCTCGGCGATGAGGTCGACGTACTCGTTGGTCGCGGCGTTCAGGCCGTGGCCGACGGGCAGGTTGCGGACCTTCTCCGCGACGACGCCACCCTCGAGGCCGGCGTTGATCGCGATCTGCTTCAGCGGGGCCTCGAGGGCCAGCTTCACGATGTTGGCACCCGTGGCCTCGTCACCCGTGAGGTCCGCCTCGAGCTTCTCGAAGACCGAGGAGGCCTGCAGCAGGGCCACGCCACCGCCGGCGACGATGCCCTCCTCGACGGCCGCCTTCGCGTTGCGAACGGCGTCCTCGATGCGGTGCTTGCGCTCCTTGAGCTCGACCTCGGTCGCGGCACCGGCCTTGATGACCGCAACACCGCCGGCGAGCTTCGCCAGGCGCTCCTGCAGCTTCTCGCGGTCGTAGTCGCTGTCCGAGTTGTCGATCTCGGCGCGGATCTGGTTCACACGACCGGCAACCTGGTCGCTGTCACCGGCACCGTCGACGATGGTGGTCTCGTCCTTGGTGATGACGACCTTGCGGGCGCGGCCCAGCAGGTCCAGGCCCGCGTTCTCGAGCTTGAGGCCGACCTCCTCGGAGATGACCGTGCCACCGGTGAGGATGGCGATGTCGCCCAGCATGGCCTTGCGGCGGTCGCCGAAGCCCGGAGCCTTGACCGCGACGGACTTGAAGGTGCCGCGGATCTTGTTGACGACCAGGGTCGACAGGGCCTCGCCCTCGACGTCCTCGGCGATGATCAGCAGCGGCTTGCCGGACTGCATGACCTTCTCCAGCAGCGGAAGGAGGTCCTTCACGTTGCTGACCTTGGAGTTGACGATCAGGATGTACGGGTCGTCGAGCGACGCCTCCATACGCTCCATGTCGGTGGCGAAGTACGCCGAGATGTAGCCCTTGTCGAAGCGCATGCCCTCGGTGAGCTCAAGCTCCAGACCGAAGGTCTGGGACTCCTCGACGGTGATGACGCCTTCCTTGCCGACCTTGTCCATCGCCTCGGCGATGAGCTCGCCGATCTGGGTGTCGGCGGCGGAGATGGAGGCCGTGGAAGCGATCTGCTCCTTGGTCTCGACATCCTTCGCCTGCTCCAGCAGGGCGCCGGAGACGGCCTCGACGGCCTTCTCGATGCCGCGCTTGAGGGCCATCGGGTTGGCACCGGCCGCCACGTTGCGCAGGCCCTCGCGGACCAGCGCCTGGGCGAGGACGGTCGCGGTGGTCGTACCGTCACCGGCGACGTCGTCCGTCTTCTTGGCGACTTCCTTGACCAGCTCGGCGCCGATCTTCTCGTACGGGTCCTCGAGCTCGATCTCCTTGGCGATGGAAACACCATCGTTGGTGATCGTGGGCGCGCCCCACTTCTTCTCGAGGACGACGTTGCGACCCTTGGGGCCAAGGGTGACCTTGACGGCGTCGGCGAGCTGGTTCATGCCGCGCTCGAGACCGCGCCGGGCCTCCTCGTCGAACGCGATGATCTTGGCCATGTGAAGTGGTCCTCCCGGACGGGGTGGATTGCTCCGGACCGCGCTGGCGCCCGCGACGGACGGCCTGCGTGCCAGACGGTTCCTTCCCGTCGGACACTGCGGGCCTCACCGACCCGGTCCTCGTCTATGTAGCACTCTCACCGGGAGAGTGCTAACGCCAATGATTAGCACTCGACCCCCGCGAGTGCAAGCGGTCTCAACGCGAGAGGGGCCCGCATCCCTGTCCGGAATGTGGGCCCCTCGCGTGTACGCGTGCGTACGTGTCGCGCGTACGTGTGACGTGTCGGTGGTCGACGTCCTGGTCAGACTGCGAGCTTGACCATGTCCGCCTGCGGACCCTTCTGGCCCTGCGAGATCTCGAACTCGACCCGCTGACCCTCTTCAAGGGTGCGGTACCCGTCCATCTGGATGGCGCTGTAGTGGACGAACACATCCGCACCACCGTCGACCGCGATGAAGCCGTAGCCCTTCTCCGCGTTGAACCACTTGACGGTGCCCTGAGCCATGCCTAACTCCCCTATTACTGGCCCTTGCGCAGGACCGCACTTCGCGGTCCCGGGTCAGAACTTGCGTCGGAACGCGTCGACCGCGGCTGAATGTATCTGGACCGACGCTGTCTGCAACAGGTCATTCCGACGAGAAATCTGGACATGCGAATAACTCTCAATAGAGTGAAAAGTCGCCTTATCCCAGGGCAAGTTGGACCTGACGAAGCACGTCAAAGCCTCATATCGCACACGCACATTGGCCCGATGTCGACCATGGAGAAGCCCGCTCATATGCGGCGGGCAAGAACAGCGGAGGGGACTTCCCCAACCCTACCGCGCCCAATCAAGCAGAATTGCCCCCTCCGCTTTAGCGGAAGGGGCAATTCAGGGTTTGCGCGTGTCAGCTACCGACGGGTCAGCAGCCGCCTGCGACGGCCGGGATGATCGAGACGCCGGCGCCGTCCGGGGTCGCCGCCTGCAGCCCGCCCTCGAAGCGCACGTCGTCGTCGTTGACGTACACGTTCACGAAGCGGCGCAGCTTGCCCTGGTCGTCCAGGACGCGCGCGGCGATGCCCGGGTGGTTCTTCTCCAGGGACTCGATGACCTCGGCGAGGGTCGTGCCCTCGGCCTTCACCTCGGCCTGGCCGCCGGTGTAGGTGCGCAGGATGGTGGGGATGCGGACGTTGACGCTCATGGCGCTACTGCCTTTCCGGTGTGCAGGGGGGGAGGGTCGGGCCGTCAGACCAGGCCGGCGGCGCGGAACGCGTCCAGGCTCGGCCGGATGGTGGCGGTCTGCCCGCTGTCCGCGGCCACCGCCTCCAGGGTCTTGAGGCCGTCGCCGGTGTTCAGGACCACTGTGGTCAGCGCGGGGTCGAGCTGCCCATTCTCGAGGAGCTTCTTCGTCACTCCGACGGTCACGCCGCCCGCCGTCTCGGCGAAGATGCCCTCGGTCTGCGCGAGCAGCTTGATGGCGTCCACGACCTGCTCGTCGTTGACGTCCTCGACGAAGCCGCCGGTCCGGCGGGCGATGTCCAGCACGTACGGGCCGTCGGCCGGGTTGCCGATCGCCAGGGACTTGGCGATGGTGTTCGGCTTCTGCGGGCGGACCACCTCGTGGCCGGCCTTGAAGGCGGTGGACACCGGGGAGCAGCCCTCGGCCTGGGCGCCGAAGATCTTGTACTGCTTGTCCTCGACCAGGCCCAGCTTGATGAGCTCCTGCAGACCCTTGTCGATCTTCGTCAGCTGCGAGCCGGAGGCGATCGGGATCACGATCTGGTCGGGCAGCTGCCAGCCGAGCTGCTCGCAGATCTCGTACGCCAGGGTCTTGGAGCCCTCGCCGTAGTACGGGCGCAGGTTGACGTTGACGAAGCCCCAGCCCTCGCCCAGCGGGTCGCCGATGAGCTCGGAGCAGAAGCGGTTGACGTCGTCGTAGTTGCCCTCGATGCCGACCAGGTCGCCGCCGTAGACACCGGCCATGACGACCTTGCCCTGCTCCAGGTCGTGCGGGATGAACACGCAGGACCGGAAGCCGGCGCGGGCGGCGGCGGCGCCGACGGCGCCGGCCAGGTTGCCGGTGGAGGAGCAGGACAGGGTGGTGAAACCGAAGGCGCGGGCGGCCTCGACGGCGATCGCGACGACGCGGTCCTTGAAGGAGTGCGTCGGGTTGCCGGAGTCGTCCTTGACGTAGAGCTTGCCGGTCACCCCGAGCTCCTTGGCCAGGTTCTCGGCGTCCACGAGCTTGGTGAAGCCCGGGTTCAGGCTCGGCTTGGCGGCGACGTCGGCCGGGACGGGCAGCAGCGGGGCGTAGCGCCAGATGTTGTTGGGGCCGGCCTCGATGGCGGCGCGCAGGGCTTCCGGGTCGCCGGTGGGCAGGTCGTACGCGACTTCCAGCGGACCGAAGCACTCGGCACAGGCGAAAATGGGACCGAGGTCGAAGCGGGTGCCGCACTCACGACAGGAGAGCGCGACGGCAGGTCCGAGATCGACAGAGGTGGCGACAGTCTGTGCAGCCATGGTGGCGAGGCCCTTTCTCCTCATCTTCCTCGTGGCGCACTTCGCCACGAGACGGATTTGGCACCTTCCCTAGCCGGGGGACCTCGCTGACGCTGACGCGTGCCATCGCGAGAACCGACTGGAGGGTTGCCGGGGCTTCAACGGGCCGTATCCCTCTGCCCCTCTGGATGAGCGGTATGGCTCCGGGCCGCGCGCTGTATGGCGCACCCGGGCATTTGTCGGCGAGCACCCCCGGCATGCGAGGGTCCTGCGCGTTGTTCAAGACTGTAACTGACGGATCGGGCCGATGAGACAGCTGTCCGAACCGCGAGATGGATCACAAACCGGACGGATTCAGGGAGTGCCGCAGGTGCTGGAAGAGGTGGAACGCTGGCTGGGCCGGCGGTCCTGGACAGCCGCCGACAGGCCGCTCGACCAGCTGCTTTCCGCGAAACGGGCGGCTGGGACGACGGTCAGCGTCGTGCTTCCGGCGCTCGACGAGGAGGCGACGGTCGGCGCGATCGTCGAGACGGTCCGGCGGGATCTGGTAGAGGGGCTTCCGCATCCTCTTGTTGACGAGGTTGTAGTAATCGATTCCGGTTCCACGGACCGGACCGCCGAGGTCGCCGCCAAGGCCGGCGCCCGGGTGGTGCACCGGGACGAGATACTCCCCCGCATCCCGGCGGTGCCCGGAAAGGGCGAGGTGCTGTGGCGCTCGCTGATGGTCACCACCGGGGACATCGTCTGCTTCGTCGACGCCGACCTGCGCGACTTCTCGGCCGCCTTCGTCTCGGGGATCGTCGGCCCGCTGCTGACCGACCCGGAGATCCACTTCGTCAAGGCCATGTACGACCGCCCGCTCGGGGACGCCCCCGGCCAGGGCGGCCGGGTCACCGAACTGGTCGCCCGCCCGCTGCTCAACCTGCACTGGCCCCAGCTGGCCGGCTTCGTCCAGCCGCTGGGCGGCGAGTACGCCGTACGCCGCTCCCTGCTGGAACGTCTCCCCTTCCCGGTCGGCTACGGCGTGGAGCTGGGCCTGCTGGTCGACGCCCTGCACACGGTCGGCCTGGATGCCCTGGCCCAGGTCGACGTCGGGGTCCGGCTGCACCGCCACCAGGACGGCCGGGCCCTGGGCCGGATGGCCGCCGCCATCTACCGCACCGCGCAGGTCCGGCTCTCCCGGGGGCACCTGGTCCGGCCGCTCCTGACCCAGTTCGAGCGCGGCCCGGACGGATTCGTCCCGCACACCTATCCGGTGGACACGGAGGAACGGCCGCCGATGCGCGAGATCGAGGAGTACGCGGTCCGGCGCGTGGCGTGACCCCTCCGGCGTGACCCCTGCCGCGTGACCTCCGCCGCGTGACCTCCGCCGCAGCCGGGGGAACGGACGTTTGAGCGGGGGCGGGCCGGGCTAGGTTGGCCGCATGGCTTCCCAGGTACTCGTCGCAGCGAACCGTGGCCCGCTCTCGTACGCGCTGGCCGCCGACGGCACACTCGACACCCGGCGCGGCGGGGGCGGTCTGGTCTCCGGCCTCTCCGCGGCCCTCGCGGAGCAGCCGGGGGCCCTGTGGATCTGCGCGGCCCTGTCGGAGGGCGACCGCGAGGCGGTCCGCCGGGGCGTCGCCGAGCCGGGCGTGCGGATGCTGGACATCGACCCGGCGGTCTACGACGACGCGTACAACGGCATCTCGAACTCGGTGCTCTGGTTCACCCACCACGGCCTGTACAACATCCCGCGCGAGCCGGTCTTCGACACGGAGTTCCGGCGCTGCTGGGATTCGTACCGGACGTACAACCGGGCCTTCGCCGAGGCGCTGGCGGCCGAGGCCGCCGAGGGGGCGGCGGTCCTGATCCAGGACTACCACCTGTCCCTCGCCCCGGGCATGCTCCGGGACCTCCGCCCGGACCTGCGGATCGCCCACTTCACGCACACCCCGTGGGCGACGTACGAGCACCTGGACATGCTGCCGGACGACGTCCGGCGGGAGCTGCTGTGGGGGATGCTGGGGGCCGACCGGCTGGGCTTCCACACCTGGGGCTGGGCGCACCGCTTCATGGCGGCGGCCCACCTGGACGACGAGCGGGGCATGGCCGAGCCGAAGATGCCCGCGGGGCCGGCCGAGCGGTACATCCAGCAGAACCGCTGGTCCAAGATCCGGCACCGGCGCACGGACGTGGCCGTGTACCCGCTGGGGGTGGACGCGGACGAGCTGCGCGCGCTGGCCCACCGCCCCGAGGTGGACGACCGGCTGGCCGGACTGCGCGCGGAGGTCGGCGACCGGAAGACCATCGTCCGCGTCGACCGCACCGAGCTGTCGAAGAACATCGTCCGCGGCCTGCTCGCCTACCGCGAGCTCCTCACCGCCCACCCGGAGTGGCGAGGCCGGGTGGTCCACCTGGCCTCGGCCTACCCATCCCGGCAGGACCTGGTCGTGTACCGCGACTACACGGCGACGGTGGCGGCGGTCGCGGAGGAGATCAACGCGGAGTTCGGCACGGCGGACTGGCAGCCGGTCCTGGTCTCCGTGAAGGACGACTTCGCGCGCTCGCTGGCCGCGTACCGGCTGGCGGACGTGGCGCTGATCAACCCGGTGCGGGACGGGATGAACCTGGTGGCGAAGGAGATCCCGGTGGTCTCGGAGGCGGGGTGCGCGCTGGTGCTGTCGACGGGGGCGGGGGCGTACGACGAGCTCCGCGAGGACGCGCTGACGGTGAACCCGTACGACGTGTCGGAGACGGCCGAGGCCCTGCACGAGGCGCTGTCCATGCCGGCGACGGAACGCGCGGAACGCACCAAGCGCCTGGCCACAGCAGCCACCGCCCTCCCCCCGGCAGCCTGGTTCACGTCCCAGCTGACGGACCTGCGGGGCTCCTGAGGCCCTAGGGGCCCACGCCGAGGGCCAGCCGGAGGACCGCGGCCCCGCCGAGAACCAGCGGCGGGGCCAGCCACCAGGAACCCATGGCCTTCCGGACCGGGGGCACGGCCGTGACCGCCAGCGCGAGCAGGCTCGCGGCGATGGTGATCAGGCAGCTCAGCTCGATCGCGGCGTAAGCGTCGTCGTCCCAGCTGCCCGACGGCCGGATGGTCAGGGCCAGGTACAGGAACCAGGCCGCCACCAGGTGCAGCAGGACGAGCGGCCCGCCCAGCACCCACCGCAGGCACCCCTCGTCCCCCGGCTCCGCCGTCACCGCATGGCCCCCCTCGCGTCCTCCAGCTTGTTCATGAACCCCCGGCCGTACCCCTGGGCGTCGGTGGAGCTCCAGTAGGGCCCGCCGTTGTAGCGCGCGGCGAGCTCCTGGTACTGGGCCGGGGTCATCTGCTCCGGCGGGACGCCGGCGAACTCGCTCTCCGCCTTGAGCTGCGCCAGGTACTCGGACGCGATGAAGATGTTCTGCTTCGGGTCCTGGAGCGCCGACTCGATCACGGAGCGCTGCTGGTCGGTGAGATGGGCCGGGTCGTAGCCGAGGACCTCGGCCCCTCGCCGCAGCTGGATGGCGATCGGGCCGAAGGAGGTCTCGTCGGGGCTGCCGCCCAGCCGCCCCGGCAGGTTCTCCGGGATGATCGGGCTGAACGGGACGTCGAAGGATTCCCGGATGGTCTGCACCCCGTCGTCCATGTACCCGGGCTGACCGCCGATCTCCTGCCACGCGATGCCCGCGACCATGTCCGGGGGCAGCCCGGAGTTCCTCGCCGCCGCCTCGATGATCTCCTTGTTCGCGGCGATCCACGCCCGCCGTTCCTCGTCGTTCGACGGCACCTGCCAGTTCCAGTAGGTGTCCTTGGCGTCCGGCAGCCCGGCCGTCCGGGTGCGGATGTCGGCGAGGGCCGGGGAGACGGGGTCCTTCTTCCCCGGCGGGTCCACGTACCCCTGTTTGGGGGCGCTGCCGGGCAGGTGGGTCAGCGGGTTCGCACTAGCCTCCTGGGCCTCCGACCGCATCGCGGCCATGGCGGAGGCGATGTCCACACGGTGGATACCGCTGCCCAGCCGGAAATCGGGAAGCAGGTCGTGGGCCTGTTTCAGGCCGTGCACACAGATGTCCCGCGCTTCCTTCTCCGTCGTTTTGGCGATGTGGAACTCGCCCCCGGCCGCGTCGTGGAGCATGTTCGCCTCGGCCCTGATGTCGTCGACGTCCATGCCGATCTCGGCGATCCGGTCGAGGATCCCGGTCTTGGCCCGCATGTCCTCCCAGCGGCGCATCGGTTCTGCCTTCTGCGCGGTGGGCGTGATGGCGACGCCCTTGGTGGCGATCAGATCGGACAGCTGCTTCTCGTACGCCTTGCCGTAGGAGTAGCGCATCCTGGCCGTCTCCAGGGCCGCGGCGTAGGCACGCAGGGCGCTGCTCGCCTTGTCGTACCCCTCGGCGAGGTCGGCCAGGAGTTTGCGGGCCTCGGCCAGGCGGGCCACGTAGTTTCCGCTGCCGTCGCTCTCCCAGCGGGTGTCCTTCTCCGCCCGCTGCGCGGGCCCGCCGACCTCGACCAGCAGGTCCCGTAACCGCTTGAACTCGTCGGCGTTGCGCTCGACCAGGGCCGGGTTGCAGCCTTCCAGGAACTGGACGTCCTTGCGGTGGCTGATCCCGCTCATCGTGCCCCCGGTGCCACGTACTGGCCGTACCGGAGGATCTGGTCGAGGAAGCGCCGGGCCGCCTCGCCGTCGACCGCGGCGAAGTCGGTGCCCGCGGTCTTCAGGCGGGTGGCGAGGGCCGCGAAGAGGGCCACCGTGTCCTGGTACTGGTCGTCGGCGAACCGGCCGAAGCGCTCCACCTGCGCGGCGACGTCCTTGTGCGTCCTGGGCACCCGCGAAAGGGTGCCCAGGTCCCCGTCGGGCCGGCCCTCGTGCAGCAGTCCCGCGATCTCGATCAGCAGGTTCGCGTTCCCGTTGATGGACCCCACGTCGGCGGTGAGGCCGCCGTTCGCGGGGGCGCCTCCCGGGTCTGCGGGCAGTTGGTTGAGCCGCATCGCGGGCGACCCGCCCTGGGCCGCGGCCGACTTTGCTCGGGCCCATTCTTCGTCGAACGACACACGTCCCCCTGGGGTCTCAGGTGATTGCGGCGTGGTGCGGTGGTACGACGAGCTAGGCAGGGATGGCCCGGGCCAGGGTGGCGAGGAAGGCGGCTACTTCGGCGGGGCCGGAAAGGGTGAGGTCCGCGCGGGCCGACAGTTCCGGGACCTCTGCCGAGCCGCTGCAGACCAGGAGGCCGGGCAGGCCGTCCGCGCGGCGCTTCTCGACGGCGGCGTACGCGGCGAGGTCGCCCAGGTCGTCCCCCGCGAACAGGACCGCCTCCGCGTCCACCTCCGCCAGGTACTCGGTGAGGGCCACGCCCTTGTCGGTGCCCGGCGGGCGGAGTTCCAGCACGGCACGGCCGGGTTCGACCACCAGGCCGTGCCGCTGGGCCAGGTCGGCGAGGGGCTCGCGGAGGGCGGCGAAGGCGGCCGAGGGGTCCTCGGTGCGGCGGGTGTGGACGGCCAGGGCGCGGCCCTTCTCCTCGATCCAGGTGCCCTGCCACGCCCCGATCGAGTCCAGGAACCCGGGCAGCTCGGCGCGGACGGCGGCGACGCCGGGGTGTTCGGCGGGGGCGTGGACGTTCCCGGTGATCGCGTCCCAGCGTTCGGCCCCGTAGTGGCCGAGGACCACCAGGTGCTCCAGGCCCGGCGCCCCGGCGAAGCCGCCGTAGCGGACGGCGACCCCGGCCGGCCGGCCGGTGATCACCGCGACCGAGCCGACCTTCGGGGCCAGCTCGGACAGGGCGGGCAGGGCTCCGGGATGGGCGCGGGCCTGGTCGGGGTCGGGCACGATCTCGGCGAGGGTGCCGTCGAAGTCGAGGGCGACCACGGAACGGCGGGGCGCACGGAGCAGGGCTTCGAGTCCCTCGCGTCCGGCGGCGGTGACGGGCATCGGCAGGCTGTGCGGACGGCTCCCCATGCCCTCGACCCTACCGGCGCGCCCCAGGCCCCGCCCAGGCTTCCCGCGTACCGCCGGGGCTGTGGCTAGCGCCGGGCGCGGCGGGTGGCGCGGATGCGGCGGAGGCGGTTGACGGTGCCCGGGGCGTGGGCCAGGGCGCGGGGGTCGTCCATCAGGGCGTTGAGCAGCTGGTAGTAGCGGACCGGGGTCATGCCGAGGTGCTCGCGTATCGCGCGCTCCTTGGCGCCGGGCCCGGGCCAGCTGCGGGCCTCGTACGCGAGCACGGCGGCCTCGCGCTCCGAGAGCTCCGGGAGCTGCGGGAGCTCCGGGAGTGGCTGCCCGTCGTCCGTCATACCGTCCAACATATCCCCGGGCTCCGACACCGCTCCCGGGCCCCCGCAGAGCCCCCGGTCAGCCCGCGTCGGCCGCCCGCGCCGAGGAGGCCAGGTCCTCCAGGGTCTTGGCCGGGGACGCGGGGGCGGGCAGCAGGGCGGTGCCGATGCGCTGCTTGATGTCCTCGCTCACACCGGCCCAGGACTTCTTGTTCACCGGGTAGAGCCGCGAGTTCGGCAGGGCCTGCAGGAACGTGCGCAGCCGCGGGTCGGTGCCGCCGGTGCCCGCGGTGCGTGCCTCCATCGCGCGGTAGCCGCTGGTGGTGACCGGCAGCAGGCCGTACTTGCCGGTGAACCCGGTGACGTTCTCCAGCGCGTACAGGTGGTCGAGGAACTTGCCGGACTCCGTGCGGTGCCCGTTCTTGAAGGCCATCACCCAGTCGGCGACGCCCATGGCGGAGCGCGCTTCCCCGTCCACCGTGGGCAGCGGGACCATGCCGTACGACACGCCCTTCGCCTCGGCCTGCTTCATCAGCGTGGGGTGTCCGTTGAGCATGCCGACCTCGCCCCGCGAGAACGCGTCGAACGCGGCCTGCCGGTCCAGCTTCGCGGGTTCGACCGGGCCGGTCAGGCCCTGCCCCTGGAGGGTGTCGCGGAGCCAGCCGACGGTCTTGACGTTGGCCGGGGAGTCCAGGGCGTACTTGTCCTCGCTGTCGGTGTAGCCGCCACCGCCCGCGAGCAGCCACATCATCGTCTCGGCCTGCGCCTCCTCACGGCCCAGCGGGACCGCGAAGGGGGTCTTCACCCCGGCCGCCTTCAGCTTCTTGGCAGCCGCTTCGAGGTCGTCCCAGGTCTTCGGCGCCCACGGCTTGTCCTTGCCGCCGTCCTTGTCGCCGTCCTTGCCGGTGATCCCGGCGTCGGCGAAGAGCTTCTGGTTGTAGAAGAGCAGCCGGGTGCTGGCCACGAACGGCATGCCGTACTGGACCCGCTCGATGGTGCCGGCGTCGGCCAGCGGGGTGAGGAAGTCCGCCTCGGTGCGGACGGACAGCAGCTCGTCGGCGGTGTAGAGCTTCCCCTCGGCCGCGTAGTCGGCGTAGGCGCCGATCTGTGCGATGTCCGGCGCCTTGCCCGCGGCGACCATCTCGGCGACCTTGGCGTCCACCTCCGACCAGGACAGGACGGTCACCTCGACCTTGATCCCGGGGTTGGCCGCCTCGAAGCCCGTGGCGAGCTCCTTCCACCAGCCGGCGGAGGAGTTCTGCGGATTGTCCCCGTAGTCGGCCGCCACGACGCGGAGGGTCACCTCGTTGTCCTGGCTGAGGCCGACGGCTCCGCAGCCCGTCAGCGCGCCCGTCAGCGTCATGGTCAGACACAGCGCGGCGCCTGTTGCGGCCAGCTTTCGGTATCGGCCCTGCACAGCTCTCGATCCACCCCTGGTTGTCCGTACGATGCCCATAAGGTCTACACCACTTTGGCTCCGCCGCAGGACCCGGGGCCGGGCCGAGGTCCCGAATTTGTATGGCTGCTCAACAATCCCCACCAATGGACTAGACCTTTCCCCTCCATCCACGCGAGACTGTCACCCGTGAAACCCGTGAAACACGTCATCGCCCTCGATGTGGGCGGCACCGGGATGAAGGCCGCCCTCGTCGCCGAGGACGGCTCCCTGCTGCACGAGGCGCGCCGCGCGACCGGCCGCGACCGGGGCCCGGAGGCCGTCGTCGAGTCGATCCTCGACTTCGCCGCCGAGCTGCACGCCCTGGGCGTGCAGCGGTACGGCCGGCCCGCCTCGGCCGCCGGAATCGCCGTCCCCGGCATCGTCGACGCCGAGAACGGCCTCGCCGTGTACGCGGCCAACCTCGGCTGGCGCGACGTACCGCTGCGCGAGCTCGCCGGCAGCCGCCTGGGCGGCATCCCCGTCGCCCTCGGGCACGACGTACGCACGGGCGGCCTCGCCGAAGGCCGGATCGGCGCCGGCCGCGGCGCCGACCGCTTCCTCTTCGTCCCGCTGGGCACCGGCATCGCCGGCGCCATCGGCATCGCCGGCCGCATCGAGGCCGGCGCCCACGGCTACGCCGGCGAGATCGGCCACATCGTGGTCCGCCCCGGCGGCCCCGCCTGCGGCTGCGGCCAGCACGGCTGCCTGGAGACCCTGGCCTCCGCCGCCGCCGTCAGCCGCGCCTGGGCCACCGCCTGCGGCGACCCCGGCGCGGACGCCGCCGACTGCGCCCGGGCCGTCGCGGCCGGCGACAGCCGCGCGCACCAGGTCTGGCAGGCCGCCGTCGGCGCCCTCGCCGACGGCCTGGTCACCGCCCTCACCCTGCTGGACCCCCGCATGCTGATCATCGGTGGCGGGCTCGCCGAGGCCGGGGAAACCTTGTTCACACCCCTACGGACGGCCGTCCGGGAACGCGTGACGTTCCAGCGGCTGCCCCACATCGTTCCGGCCGCCCTCGGGGACACCGCCGGATGCCTGGGCGCAGGGCTGCTCGCCTGGGATCTACTCGCCACGGAGGTACCAGCCTGATGTCCGGAAGCGCACACAGCACCGTTCTCTCCGGCGCCAGGGTGGTGCTGCCCACCGGGACCGTCAGAGGCGGCCGGGTCATCGTCACCGGCGACCGCATCGCGGGCAGCGCGCCCGAGGGCGCCGAGACCGTCGACCTGTCCGGACACTGGCTGATCCCCGGCTTCGTGGACATGCACAACCACGGCGGCGGCGGGGCCTCCTTCACCTCCGGCACCCCGGAGGAGGTGCTCCGGGGCGTGGCCACGCACCGCGAGCACGGCACCACCACCCTGGTCGCCTCCACCGTCACCGGCGACCTCGACGAACTGGCCCGGCGGGCCGGCCTGCTGGCCGAGCTGGTGCAGCAGGGCGACCTGGCGGGCATCCACTTCGAGGGCCCGTTCATCTCCCCCTGCCGCAAGGGCGCGCACAAGGAGGACCTGCTGCGCGACCCCGACCCGGCGGAGGTCCGCAAGCTGATCGACGCCGCCCACGGGACCGCCCGGATGGTCACCCTGGCCACCGAACTCCCGGGCGGGCTGGACTCCGTACGCCTGCTCGCCGAGCACGGGGTGATCGCCGCCATCGGGCACACCGACTCGACGTACGACCAGACCCGGCAGGCCATCGACGCGGGCGCCACCGTCGCCACCCACCTCTACAACGCGATGCCCGGCATGGAGCACCGCGCGCCCGGCCCGATCGCCGCGCTGCTGGAGGACGAGCGGGTCACCGTCGAGCTGATCAACGACGGCACCCACCTGCACCCGGCCATGCTCGAACTGGCCTTCCACCACGCGGGCGCCGGACGGGTCGCGCTGATCACCGACGCGATGGACGCGGCCGGCTTCGGCGACGGCATCTACCACCTCGGCCCGCTGGAGGTGGAGGTCAGGGACGGCGTCGCACGGCTGGTCGAGGGCGGCTCGATCGCGGGCTCCACCCTGACCCTGGACACCGCCTTCAAACGGTCCGTCACCCTCGACCGGCTCCCGGTCGAATCGGTGGTCGAGGCGATCTCGGCGAACCCCGCCCGGCTGCTCGGCCTGTACGACCGGGTCGGCTCGCTGGAGCCGGGCAAGTACGCCGACCTGGTGGTCCTGGACGCGGACTTCGACCTCAAGGGAGTCATGCGGCACGGCGAATGGATCGTCAACCCGCTCGGCTGACCGGCCCGTCGGGAGCGGCACGGCCCGACGGACTCGGAGGCGGGTCGGCCCGGGGGGCTGGGCGCGGCGCCCTCCGTTTGGCATGATCCCCGGCACCGACCGACCGGGGGGTGCCATGATCCTGACCGTCACGCTGAACACCGCGCTGGACGTGACGTACCACGTTCCGCGGCTGCTCCCGCACGCCTCGCACCGCGTCTGTGACGTACGCGAACGCCCGGGCGGCAAAGGCGTGAACGTGGCCCGGGTGCTGGCCGCGCTGGGGCACCGGACGACCGTCACGGGCTTCGCGGGCGGCCCGACGGGCGAGGTGCTCCGCGGATCCCTGGACGGCATCCAGGACGCGCTGGTGCCGTGCGCCGGGAGCACCCGCCGCACGGTCGCCGTGGTCGATGCGACGACCGGGGACACCACCCAGTTCAACGAGGCCGGCCCGGTCATCTCGGCGGCCGAGTGGGCCCGCTTCCAGGACCGCTACCGGGAGCTGCTCGGCACCGCCCGCGCGGTCGCCCTGTGCGGCAGCCTGCCGCCGGGCCTGCCGGTCGGCGCGTACGCCGTCCTGGTACGGGCGGCCCGCGCGGCCGGGGTCCCGGTCCTGCTGGACACCGGCGGCGAGGCCCTGCGCCGGGGCGTGGCCGCCCGCCCCGACCTGATCAAGCCGAACGCCACGGAGCTGGCCGAGCTGACCGGCTCCCGGGAACCGCTGCCCGCCGCCCTGGCGGCCCGCCGGCGCGGCGCCCATGCGGTGGTGGCCTCCCTGGGCCCGGCGGGCCTGCTGGCCGCCACCCCGGAGGGCACCTGGCAGGCGGCCCCGCCACAGGCCCTGGCCGGCAATCCGACGGGCGCGGGCGACTCGGCGGTGGCGGGCCTGCTGTCGGCACTGGCGGAGGGCCTGGACTGGCCGGAGCGGCTCGCCCGGGCGGTGGCCCTGTCGGCGGCCACGGTCCGGGCCCCGGCGGCGGGAGAGTTCGACCCCGCCGACTATGCCGGCCTCCTGCCAGCAGTCCACATTAAGTCGATTTAGCCATACACCCAGCCATTTCGGCCAAATAGCCGCCGCTCGCGCCATCGCGGCAGGTTCCGACCGTACCCTGGAATCGAACTGACGTTCGATCAATAGAAGGGTGTTCGCGTGATGCACAAGTTGAGGTCCGCGCTGGTGGCAACCGGCTTCGCCGCAGCGGCCGTTCTGGGGGCGGCGAGCTCCAGCAGCGCCGCCGACGAGGAAGCCGGAGTCTGGATGAACGGCAACCACCCGTTCAACATCCGCGCTTCCGCCAGCACAAGCGGGGCGAAGATCGCCACAATCAGCAACCCCAACACCAAGGTCGCGTGCACGGCGATGCCCTGCAATCGGAACTACGACGGCGGTTCCTACAGCTGTTGGAGCGGCGGACCGTCGGGCAACGACTGGGTGAAGGTCACCTACGGGGGCCGCATCGGCTGGGTGGCCATCTACTGCGTTGAGGCGGGCCGCATCTGACGGGCCGTGGCCGACGGATTGCTCGCCGCCCGCACCGGGGCGGCGAACAACTCAGCCCGCCACAAGGGTCAACGGCTGGACAGCGAGAACTGATCGATGATCGCTTCGCACTGATTGCCGGCCTCGCAGGAGATCTTGATGGTGTTCGTCCCCTGCTTGAGGTTGATGTACGAGTAGGTGTTGGTCCAGCCCTTGGCCCAGTCACCCTCGGCGGCCTTCGAAAAATTCTTCATGTTGATCGCACGACCCTGCGCGGCCCCATTGATCGACAGGGTCGCGTTGGCGTCCTTGCCGGGCACACCGTAGAACACCCGGAAGGTGTACTCACCCTGCTTGGGCGCGTCGACCGTCCAGGTCACGGATGCGCCGACCTGGTTGAAGTTGCCGACGTACTGTCCGCCCTCGGACTTCGCACCCGGCACCGTGCTCTGCAGCTGGGCGCCGCCCGCGATGGCCATGCCCGGGCCGCCCGCGTCGCCCTTGGGCAGGGTCGGGGCCGAGGACTTCGAGGTGCTCGGTTCCGGGCTGGCCGAGTTCTGCGGGGGCGCCGACTGGGTCTGGCCGCCGCCGGCCTGGGTGCCGGTGCCGTCCTTCTTGTCCTTGCCGTCCTTGCCGAAGGTCACGGCCGCGCCGATGCCGATCGCCACCGCGGCGACCACGGCGACCGCCGCGATCAGCAGGCCGCGGCGGGACGAGCCGCCGCCACCGCCGCCGTGACCGCCGCGCGACGGGATCGGCTGGGTGTGCTGCGGGGGCGGGGCCTGCGGGGGCACGCCGTACCCCCCGGCCTGGATCGCCTCCGGGGCGGCATAGTGCGGCTGCGGCTGGGCCTGCGGCGGAACGGCTCCGCGCTGCCCGCCGTACGTCCGCTCACCGACGGTACGCACCTGGTTGTACGAGGTCCGCGGCACGCCGGGCTGGACGCCGGGCTGACCACCGACCGTCGGGCCGGGGTAGCCGTATCCACCGCCCGGCGGGGGCGGGGCGGCACCGGCAGCCTGGCCGTCCGCGTAGAGGTAGCCGAACGGATCGTCGTCCTCGGGCTTGTTCGCGGGCGTGGTCATCGCAGGTCACTCCTTTCGACCCACGGGAGCCTACCCCGAACACGTGCACCCACGGGCTGTGGATCGCGTCAGCCGGCCCGGCGGTGCGCCTTGGATCGGCTTCTTTTCTCGATGTACATCCGCTGGTCGGCGGAGCGCAACACTTCGTCGGCGGACATGCCGCAGCTGGCCCAGCCGATGCCGAAACTGGCCCCCACCCGCACTGCACGGCCGTCCACCCGGATCGGCGGGATGATCGCGTTCCGCAGCCGGACGGCAAGATCGGCGGCGTCGGCGGCACCGAGTCCGTCGGCGAGGACGACGAATTCGTCACCACCCAGCCGAGCGACGGTGTCACCGTCCCTGACGCCCGTCGTCAGCCTCCGGGCGACCTCGATGAGCACCGCGTCACCGGTGTGGTGACCGAACCGGTCGTTGATCGACTTGAAGCCGTCCAGATCGCAGAAGAGCACCGCGAGGCCCTTGCTGCCGTCGTCGAGGTCACCGGCGGGGGCCACGGTGTGCACATGGTGGTCGTACGGGCCGCCCGCCGCCGGGGCGCCGACGCCCCCGGGCGCCCCTGGCGCGCCCGCGCCCGCCCCGGCGTACTCGAAGGGGTCGGCGTAGCCGTCCGGCCGGAAGCCGTGCCCGTGCTCACCGGAGCCGGCCGGCTCGCCGGGCCGGCCCCGCTCCTCGAAGGCCGCGTCCAGCACCTCCACCGCGGTGGCCCGCACCGACTGCGGACGGCGGCACAGCCGGGCCCCCAGCCGGGCCCGCAGCTCGGCGCTGTTGGGCAGGCCGGTCAGCGAGTCGTGACTGGCCCGGTGGGCGAGCTGCAGCTCGTGCCGCTTGCGTTCCTCGATGTCCTCGACATGGGTGAGCAGAAACCGCGGGCCGTCGGCGGCGTCGGCGACCACCGAATTACGGAGCGAGACCCATACGTAGGTGCCGTCGCGGCGGCCGAGCCGGAGCTCCGCCCGGCCGCCCTCGGCCGAGGTCCGCAGCAGGGTGCCGATGTCCTCGGGGTGGACCAGGTCGGAGAAGGAGTAGCGGCGCAGCACGGAGGCCGGCCGGCCGAGCAGCCGGCACAGCGCGTCGTTGGTCCGCAGCAGCCGGCCGTGCTGGTCCCCGCCCATTTCGGCGATGGCCATACCGCTGGGCGCGTACTCGAAAGCCTGCCGGAAGGACTCCTCGCTCGCCCGGAGCGCCTGCTGCTCGCGCTCCAGCCGGACCAGGGCGCGCTGCATGTTCGCGCGCAGCCGGGCGTTGCTGATCGCAATGGCGGCCTGGAACGCGTACATCTGGAGCGCTTCGCGCCCCCAGGCGCCGGGACGGCGGCCGTTGCGCGGCCGGTCCACCGAGATGACCCCGAGCAGCTCGCCGCCGGAGGCGTACATCGGCGCGTACAGCCGGTCTTCGGGGTGCCACTCGTCCTTGAAGCGGGGCTCGGGGCCGTCGGTGTGCCACTGGGGCACGTCGTCCTCCAGCAGGACCCAGCCCTCGGTGTGCGGGATGAAGCGCAGGCCGTCCCAGGACTCGCCCATGGAGAGCCGGCGTTCCCAGGAGCCGCGGGATCCGACCCGGCCGGTGATCAGGGCTTCGGCGGCGGGGTCGCCGGCGAAGGCGGCGACGACGAGATCCCCGTCGGGGCGGACGAGGTTGACACAGGCGAGTTCATAGCCGAGGCCCACGACGATGCCGTCCACGACGGTCTGCAGAGTGTCCGCCAGGCTCCGGGCCGTGTTGAGTTCGGCCACCACCTGGTGCAGCTGCCGCAGGGTCGCAAGACGGACGTACGGCTCCGACTCGGTCTCCATTGCTCGCTCTCCCCGAGACCTCGACAGCAACTCCAGGTTTGTCATCGGCGTTTCGTTGCGGTGTCCCGTCCACTGAATCACAGTGAGCTGTGCGGCAGGTACACAGGGTCAACAAATCTTGCCCTCTGTGACTCAAGTCACATGATATGGAGATAAGGGAGGGGGTGAGGGAGGGTCGCTAGTCCTAGGCCGGGCGCCCGAGGCCGTCGGGGGCGGGTTCGGACTGAGGTCCGATGCGGGGCACGGAAACGCGAGACTAGCGTTCGGACGTGCTGAAGACGACCCCCCGTACCGAACATGCCGAACGAGCCGAGCGCGCCGAACTCGCAGAACGGCCGACCCCTCATGCTGAAGGGGTGAGCAACGAGAACTTCCGGGCCGCCATGTCCCGGCTGGCGGCGGGCGTGGTGCTGGTGACCGCGCACGAACCGCCGCTGACCGAGGACGGCCCGCGCGGCGAGGACGTCGGCATGACGGCCACCGCCTTCATGTCCGTCTCGCTGGACCCGCCGCTGGTGCTGGTGAGCCTGCGGGAGGGCTCCCGGATGGACGACCTGCTGGCCGAACAGCCGCTGTGGGCGGTGTCGGTGCTGGCCGAGGGCCAGCGCCAGGTGGCCGGCCGGTTCGCGATGAAGGGCCGGATCAGCGACCGGCTGCTCTTCGCCGACCTGCCGTGGTCGCGGGGCGAGGTCTCCGGGGCACCGCTGCTGGACAACGCGCTGGCCACCCTGGAATGCCGTACGGAGTCCCGTACCGAGGCCGGGGACCACACCCTGGTGGTGGCGCGGGTGCTCAGCGCCTCCGTACCTTCGGCGGCGGCCGGCCCGCTCACCTACTTCAAGGGCGGCTACCGCCACCTGAGCGCGTAGGCCGGCCCGGGCCGGCCGGGAGCGGGTTACCAGTCGCGGCCGGAGCGGCCTCGCTTGGTTTCCGCACGGGCCTTCTTCTCGCGCAGCCGGCGCTCGTTGATCCCGCGGGGGATCTTCGTCGCGCGGCGCGGCTTCGGCGGCGGGGCGGTGGCCTCCGCCAGCAGCGAGGCCAGCCGCACCAGGGCCATCTCGCGGTTGCGCCACTGCGAGCGGTGCTCGGACGCCCGGACGGTGACCACCCCGTCCACGAGCCGGGAGGCCAGCCGCTCCAGCGCCCGCGCCTTCCACACCTCGGGCAGCGCCGAGCTGGCGGCGAGGTCGAAACTCAGCTCCGCCTTGGAATCGGAGGTGTTGACGTGCTGTCCGCCGGGCCCCGAGGAACGCGAGAAGCGCCACGTGAGCTCGGCCTCGGGCAGCACGACCGAACCGCGGATGACATAGGGACCAGGCATGCCCCCCATAGTCCCGCCCGGCCGCACGCCCCGTCACCTCCATTTCGCACATCCGCACGCGGGGCGGAACCTTCGCGCCCCCTCGCCGCGTTATGACAGTCAGCGATAGCTTGACCACACGGTCTTGGTTTCGAGGAATTCGAGGAAAGGGACATCCGATGGCGGTAAGCCTGTCCAAGGGCGGCAACGTCTCGCTCACGAAGGAGGCGCCCGGCCTCAGCGCGGTCACGGTCGGTCTCGGCTGGGACGTCCGGACGACGACCGGGGTGGACTTCGACCTGGACGCATCGGCCATCGCGGTGAACGCGACGGGCAAGGTCGTCTCCGACAGCCACTTCGTCTTCTTCAACAACAAGTCCACCCCGGACCAGACCATCGTCCACACCGGCGACAACCGGACGGGCGAGGGTGCCGGGGACGACGAGGCGATCAACGTCAACCTGGCGGGCCTGCCCGCCGACGTCGACAAGATCGTCTTCCCGGTGTCCATCTACGACGCCGACTCCCGCAGCCAGAACTTCGGCCAGGTCCGCAACGCGTACATCCGCGTGCTCAACCAGGCCGGCGGCGGCGAGATCGCCCGCTACGACCTCTCCGAGGACGCGGCGACCGAGACCGCCATGGTCTTCGGCGAGCTCTACCGCAGCGGCGCGGAGTGGAAGTTCCGTGCGGTCGGCCAGGGGTACGCCTCCGGCCTGACCGGCATTGCGCAGGACTTCGGCGTCAACGTCTGAGTCCCCCGGTAGCGGTCCGCGGGCCCCGGGCCCGCGGACCGGTGCACCACTGGCCGAAGCCCCCTCCCAGCCGTCCGGGGAGGGGCCTTCGCTACGGTCTGTTGATGATCATCGAACCGCTCGTCCCGGTGGACGGCGCCCTGCCCGGCCCGGTCCTGACCGAGGTCGCCACCCTGTACGCCACCAACCGGGCCTTCTTCGAGCTGACCGGGGACTTCCCGAACCCGGCCAGGATCACCGTCGAACAGGTCGCGGCCTCGCTCGCCGACGAACTCGCGCACGACGGCGCCCGGGTGCTGCTGGCCCGCTCCGCCGGCCGGCTGATCGGCCTGGCGGCCACCCTCGACCACCACCCCGACCCGGCCGACCCCGACCCGTGGATCGGGCTGCTGCTGATCGACGCCACCGCCCACCGCGAGGGGTACGGCCGCATCCTGGCCGGCCTGCTCGAGGACCGGTTCCGGGCGGCCGGCCGGTCCGGCGTACGACTGGCCGTACTCGACAACAATCCGGGCGGACTGGCGTTCTGGCAGGCCCAGGGGTACACGGTCCTGCGCTCCGGCCGGGACCGCGAGGCGGACCGCGCCTGCACGGTCCTCCACAAACCCCTCTGACGGGGCGCCCGTACGCTACGGCTACGGCTACGGCTCAGGCGGAGGGCCGGTCCTCGCCGTACAGCCACGTCTTCCACACCTTGTCCAGGTCGTGGCCGGTCTTCTGCTCCGCGTACGCGGTGAAATCGGCGGTGCTCGCGTTCCCGTGCCGGTGCTCGGCGGCCCAGCCGCGGAGCAGGTCGAAGAACGCCTTGTCCCCCACCTCCTGCCGGATCCGGTGCAGCACCATCGCGCCCCGGTAGTACACGGGCGTCCCCGAAATGTCCTCGGGGCCGGGCGGGGAGGCCGGCGGGAACTCCCACCACTCGGAGTCGGCGGACGGATCGACCTCCGTGTCCCCCTCGTCGAAGGCGGTGAACCGCTCCTCGGCGGTGGGACCGCCGTGGTCCTCGGACCACAGCCACTCGGCGTAGGTCGCGAAGCCCTCGTTGAGCCACATGTCCTTCCAGGACTTCGGCGACACCGAGTTGCCGAACCACTGGTGGGCCATCTCGTGGACCACCAGATCCGCGGTCGGCGCCCCCGGGTAGACCGGCCTGGTCTGGGTCTCCAGGGCGTACCCGAGCGCGCCCTCCTCCTCGACGATCGCGCCCGCCGCCGAGAACGGGTACGGCCCGAACCGCCCGCTGCCCCAGTCCACGATTTCCGGGATCCGACCGAGCGCCTCCGCGCTCTTCGCCGCCTGGTCCGGCACCACCGCGTTGTAGACCGGGATCCCGGAGGCGGTGGTGGCGGTGGAGATCTTGTACTTCCCGACGGCCGCGGTGGCCAGATAGCTGGCCATCGGCTCGCCCGACCGCCACCGAAACACGGTCTCGCCGCTGTCGCCGCTGTCCCCATTCCGGTCGGCCCGCGAGACCAACTGCCCGTTGGAGACCGCCTCGTACCCCTTCGGGACGCGGAGGGAGATGTCGTAGCCGGCCTTGTCGGCGGGGTGGTGGTTGCCGGGGAACCAGGCCATCGAGCCGGTCGGCTCGCCGACCCCGACGGCCCCGCCGGTGGTCCGGATCCAGCCCTCCTCGGACCCGTCGGGGTCCGTGACGACCTTGGGCTTCCCGGAGTACCGCACCACCGTGCGGAACTCCTCGCCCTTCTTCAGGTCCTCGGCCGGGCGGATCGTCAGCTCCTGCCCGGTCCGGTTGAACCGGGCGCCTTCGCCCTGCACGGTCACGCTCTCGACGTCGAGGCCGGCGAGATCGAGGTTGAAGGAACTCAGGCCCTGCAGCGCCCGGGCGGTGATCACGGCGGTGCCGTCCAGCTCGCCGCTGTCGGGCCGGTAGGCGAGGTCCAGGTCGTAGTGCCGGACGTCGTACCCGCCGTTGCCGGCCTTGGGGAAGTACGGGTCGCGCAGCCCGGACGCACCGGGCCGCCCCTGCACCGTGCCGCCCGTACACGCCGTGGTGAGGGCGAGCAGGGCGGCGACGGAGGGGGCGGCGAACCGGAAGAGCGTGCGGTGATCCACAGGCCCGATCCTAAGGCGCGCGCTGCTGCTGGGGCGCTCAGTCTCTTAGGTCGGCTCTCAGTTCCCCAGGGCCTCGACGCCGGCCTTGGCGTACTTCTCATCCAGGTCACCGCTGGGGGCACCGGCCACACCGATGCCGGCGACCGGGGCGCCCTTGGCCTGGACCGGCGTACCGCCGCCGAGGAAGAGGGTGCCGGGGATGTCCTTCAGGTTCGGCGCCTGGGCGAGGCGGCCGACGAGCACGGAGGTCGGGGCGTTCCAGGACACGGCGGTGAACGCCTTGCGCTGGGCCGACTCGTAGGACTGCGGGCCGGCGCCGTCGCCGCGCAGGGTGACGATGGTGTTGCCGTTGCGGTCGACGACGGCGACCGTCACCCGCTGGTTCTCCTTCTCGGCGGCGTTCAGCGCGGCCTGGGCGGCGCGGGTCGCGGCGTCGATGGTGAGGTGGGTGGAGGTGGTGAAGTTCCGCTCGTCACTCTTCTTGGCGGTGGCGTTGGTGGCGGCGGGGGCGGACGGGGCGGCACTGGCTGTAACGGCACCGAAGGTTCCGGCGCCGAGGGCGACGACGAGGGCGGCACCGGTGAGGACACGGGTACGGGTGTTCATGCTGCTGCTCCCTGGCTGGGTGAGGACTCCGTTGCTGCACCTCCGATCCTGCTGCCGCCCGGCACCCCCACCCGTCCCCGTACCGGCTCGCCCTGCGCGACGATCCGGCTGACCCGGGTGTCATCCAATCGGCTGATGCGAAGCCGCTCCCCCGCCGAGTTACCTATTCCGAGCCCGTACGCGACCTCGGGGCGCGGGCCAGCGTCCGACGGGGTCCGGGGCGCAGCCCCAGGGCCGCGGGCGGAGCCCCGGGGGGCCGAGCGCAGGCCCGTCGGGACCGGGGGTGGGGCTGCGGTTCGGCCGGTGGCGGGCACGGCACGATGGATGTAGAGGCAGATCCCGAAAGGACCGGCGTGAGCACAGGCCAGCACCCTCCACGCGCAGGCGCAGCCCATGGCACGCGCGCCCTGGCCGCGGTCATGCACACCGCGTTCTTCCTCCTGCTCGGCGCCTCCCTCGCCCGCTTCCTGCTCCGCCACCCCGGCGAGCCCCGCACCCCCTGGGTCATCGCCCTCAGCATCGCCCTGGCCCTGCTCTATGTCCTCGGCCCCGTCCTCGGCGCGCGCCCCACCGCCCGCCGCCTGTTCTGGCTCGGCCTGGTCGTGGCCACCTGGGTGGTCCTCGTCCTGCTCGCCCCGAGCTTCGCCTGGTGCGCCGTGCCCCTCTTCTACACCGCCCTGCGCACCCTCCCGCCCCGCGCAGCGATCGCCCTCGTCGCCCTGCTCACCGTGTTCGTCGTGTTCGCCCAGCTCCAGCTGGCCCGCCAGTTCGACCCGAACCTCCTCCTCGCCCCGCCGGCCGTCGCGGCCCTCGCCACCGCCGTCTTCGTCCACATGGAACGGCAGGCCACCGCCCAGCGCGCGCTGATCGACGACCTGATCCGCACCCGCCGGGAGCTCGCCGCCACCGAGCGCCGCGAAGGCACCCTCGCCGAGCGGCAGCGGCTGTCGATGGAGATCCACGACACCCTGGCCCAGCACCTGTCCAGCCAGCAGATGCTGCTCCAGGCCGCCGACCGCACCTGGGACGCCGATCCGGCGACCGCCCGCGCGCACGTGCGGACCGCCACCGAGATCGCCGCCCGCGGGCTCGCCGAGGCCCGGCGGCTCGTCCACGACCTGGCTCCGCGCGAGCTCGACAACGGCGCCCAGCTGCCCGAAGCGCTCCGCGCGCTGGACGCCGGCCCGGGCATCACCGTCCGGTTCCATCTCGAAGGCACCCCGGTGCCGCTACCGGACCGCACCCAGTCGGCCCTGCTCCGCATCGCCCAGGGCGCGCTGGCCAACGTACGGGAGCACTCCGGGGCCCGGGCCGCCGCGCTGACCCTGAGCTTCCTCGGCGACCAGGTGGTGCTGGACATCGCCGACGACGGCCACGGCTTCACCGAAGAAGCCCGGCACCCCCGCGCCGAGGACCGCGGGCACGGCCTGCCCGCCATCCGCGCCCGGGTGCAGCGGCTGGGTGGCACCCTGACCATCGAATCCGCCCCCGGCGAAGGCACGGTCCTCTCCGCCGCACTCCCCCTGGAGACCCCGTAACCATGTCCACCACGATCCTTCTCTGCGACGACCACGTCGTGGTCCGGGCCGGCCTGCTCGCCCTGCTCGGCAGCGAGCCCGACATCGAGGTGCTGGGCGAGGCCGGCAGCGGCGAGGAGGCGGTGGCCCTGGCCGCCAAGCTGCACCCCGACGTGGTCCTCATGGACCTCCAGCTCGGCGACGGCATCGACGGGGTGGAGGCCACCCGCCGGATCACCGCGCTGCCGGGCCGGCCCCCGCACGTCCTGGTCCTCACCACCTACGACACGGACGCCGACATCACCCGGGCCATCGGGGCCGGCGCCACCGGGTACCTGCTGAAGGCGGAACGGCCGGAGGAGCTGTTCGCCGCCATCCACTCGGCCGCGCAGGGCCGCACCACCCTGTCCCCGCCGGTGGCCAGCCGGGTGATGGCCCATATGCGCGGCTCCCGGCCGACGCTGACGGAACGTGAGCTGGACATTCTGGGGCAGCTCGCGCACGGGCTGGGCAACCGGGAGATCGCCCGCGCCCTGTTCATCAGCGAGGCCACCGTCAAGACCCACCTGGGCCGGATCTACGACAAGCTCGGCGTGGACACCCGCGCGGGCGCGGTGGCGGTGGCCAAGGAACAGCGCCTCCTGCCGTGAGCCCGGCCCGGGCGTGACACCATCGGATACGTGCTCGACATCGGCTACTCCCTCTCCCGGCGCTTCCCGGACCCCCCGCAGACCGACTACCGGTCCGCGGACGTCCACGCGCTGCGCCACGACCTGTTCTGCGGGGACGTCTACCTCGCCGACACCAAGGAGGACCGGGAAGTATCCACAGCCTGGGGATGGGTGCCCGTCCTCGACTTCGCCTGGGCGCTGTGCGACATCGTCGAGCAGCTCGACCAGGACCCGCGCGGCAGCCGCTCCGCGAACCGGCAGTACGCCGAGCTCGACTTCACCGAGTCCACCGACCGCATGCTCTTCGAGCGCCGCTTCGGCTGGGTGGACATCGAGGCGGACTGGATGCCGCCGGAGGAGGCCCCGCTGACCTTCAGCCACCGCCTGCTCCGCCGCGAGGCCCGGGACTTCCTCCACGACCTGATCGCGGACCTGACCGACATGCACGACGGCCTGGCCGACAACCCCGCCATCTGGACCCTCCAGTCCCGCTTCCCCCGCGTCCCGGCCTAGGCCCTGTCCGCGCCGCGGCTACGCCTCCACCCGGATGCCCAGCTGCGCCGCGAAGGCCGGTGCCAGGTCCAGCAGCTGCGCCGGGCTGATCACCGCTCCGGCCAGCCGGTCCAGGCCGCGGGCGATGTCCAGTTCGGCCACCGCCCGCAGATCCACGTCCGTCAGCCGGGCCCGGCTGAAGTCCGCCCGGCGGATCACGCAGTCGTGGAACTCCACCCGCTCCAGCACGGCGTCCCCGAAGTCCGGCTCCACCAGCACCACGCCCTCGAACACCACGTCCTTGAGCCGCGCCGTCCGCAGGTTCAGGTAGTCGATCTTCCCGCCCCGTACAAGTACGCGCTCCAGGGCCGCCCCGTGCAGCTGCACCCCGCCCAGCCGGGCCTCGGTCAGCTCCACGTCCCGCAGCGTCGCCTCCGCCAGATCCGTCCCGACCCCGCGCAGCCCCTCCAGTACGCAGTCCAGGATCCGCGCCTTGACCAGGCGCGTCCCGTCCAGGCCGCAACCCGCCAGCCGGCAGTCCATGAACCGGGCCCCGCCCCCGTGCTGCCCGCCCAGGTCCAGCCCGTCGAACTCCAGGCCGTCGTAGTCGCCGTCCGGCTCCAGCCCGCCACCGTGCGCCGACAGCCCGGGCAGCCGCACCTCGGGCCGCCGGGCCCGCTTCACCACGCCCATGCTTAGGACCCCAGCTCCGCCAGCCCGGCATCCGTCAGCCGGTACATCGTCCACTCGTCCTTCGCCCGGGCACCCAGCGACTCGTAGAAGCCGATCGTCGGCTCGTTCCAGTTCAGCACCGACCACTCCAGCCGCTCGTACCCTCGCTCCACACAGGTCCGCGCCAGTTCGGCGAGCAGCGCCCTGCCGTGACCGCCACCGCGCGCCTCCGGCCGGACGTACAGGTCCTCCAGGTAGATGCCGTGGACCCCGCGCCAGGTGGAGAACGTCAGGAACCACAGGGCGAAGCCCACGATCTCGCCCGACTCGTCCTCCGCGACATGCGCGAACACCGCCGGCTGCGCCCCGAACAGGGCCGTACGCAGCTGCTCCTCGTCGGACCGGACCTCGTGCAGTGCCTTCTCGTACTCCGCGAGCTCACGGATCAGGCCGTGGAGGGCGGGAACGTCGGCGACCGTGGCGTTTCGAATCATGACGGCAGCCTAAGACTCAACAGCAGCTCGGCCACCGCGAGTTGCTCCCCGTCCAGTTCGTACGCGCCGTCGGCGACCGTGGCGTCCGCGATGTCCCAGAGGCAGTTCTGCAGCACCCGGCCGAGCGTCCACCCCCGGGCCCGCTCCCGGTCCAGCCCCAGCACCTCGGTCAGCAGGTCGAAGCGCCACCGCACCTCGTCGTGGTCGAACCGGTTCCGGATGGCCGGCATCAGATCGAAGCCCGGATCGCCGGCCAGCGGCTTCGGATCGATCGCCAGCCACGGCTCCCGCCCGCCGGCCAACACATTGTCGAAGTGCAGGTCCCAGTGCAGCAGCCGGTCCCCCGGCTCGCCCGCCACCTCCCGCAGAGCAGCCGCACAGTCGAGCAGCAGCTCCCGCTCCCGTCCGTCGGGCAGCTTCCCCACCGCCTCCGGTACGGCGGCCAGCAGGCCCGCGGCCATATCGCCCAGCCCCCGCATCCCGGGCGGCGCCGGCACCGCCGTCAGCCGGGCCAGCAGCTCCGCGATCACCTGCACCGCCCGCCGCGGGTCCGCCGCGGCGACCGCCGAAAGGTGCCTGCGCTCGTCCAGCCGCTCCAGCAGCAGCGTCCCGGTCGCCTCGTCGTGCTCCAGCAGCCGTACGCAGCCCTGCCCGCCCCAGGCGCGCAGCGCGGCCGGCTCCCCCGCCGTCTCCTCGTCCACCGGCTGCAGTTTCAGCGCGGCCGGGGTGCCGTCGGCCCGGTCCACGGGCAGCACCAGCGCGGCCACCCCGTGCATCGCCGGCCCGGACGGGCGCAACTCCCACCGCTCCAGGAACTCCGCCGCCCGCCCGGGCAGCGCCTCGATGAAGGCCCGCCCCTCCGCACCGTTGAACAGCAGCTGCGCCTCGACGAAGGCACCCGGAATCTCGACCATGACCCGAGGCTAGGCGACGCCCACGCCCTTGAGCGTCTCGGCGAAGCCCTCCGCCTCGAACATCGAGCCGTCCCGCGCCCCCGTCGGCCGGCCGTCCACCAGCACCAGCGGGGTGCCCTGCGCGCCGGTCTCCTCGAAGCCCTGCTCGGCCTCCGTCACCCACTCCCGGTACGTCTGGTCCGCGACCGCCTTGTCGAAGGCCGTCCCGCGCAGCCCCGGCACCCGGTCGGCAACGGCCAGCAGGTGCCCGTCGGTGAACTTCCCCCTGGGCTGACTGGCGAACACGGCCGCGTGGTACTCGGCGAACCTGCCCTGGTCCACCGAGGCGCGCAGCGCATTGACCGCCTTCGCGGAACCGCTCGCCCCGCCCTGGTCCAGGAAGGAGGCCAGCAGGTACTCGATCTTCACCTTGCCCGCGCCGGCCAGCTTCAGCAGCGCCTCGCCGCCGGTCGCCTCGAACTGCGCACAGGCGGCGCACCGCGGGTCGACCAGCACCTGCGCGGTGTGCGGCGCGTCCGGCTGCCCGACCACGACCTTCGCCCCGTCCACCCGCGCCGGAAGCTTCGCCAGCTCCGCGGCGATCGGGCTGGTCCGTACGGTGTCCGGACCCGCCTCGGCCCGGTCGCCGCTGCCGCCGCCTCCGGCGCAGCCGGCCACCGCCCCGCCCAGCAGCGCCGCCGCCACGACCGCCGCCACCACGCGCCCCACGCGCCCCGCGCGTCCCGCGCGCCCTGTCCTCCGTACGCCCACCATCAACCCGAATCCTCCCGGACAACATGAAAAGCAGACAAACCTGCCCGGGTCAGGCTAATCGATCACCCCCACCCCCCACCTCGGCCATCCGGCCGATACGCCCACACCCTGGACACACGTACGGAACGCGGTGTACCAACTCCCCCATGACGAGCACGACGATCAACGGCGGCATCTCCTTCTGGTACGCAGCCGACGGCACCCCGCCGCCCCGCGCACCCCTCACCGCCGACGCGACCGCCGACGTCGTCATCGTCGGCGGCGGCTACACCGGCCTCTGGACCGCCTACTACCTCAAGCAGGCCGCCCCCTTCCTCCGCATCACCGTCCTCGAACAGAAGTTCTGCGGGTACGGGGCCTCCGGCCGCAACGGCGGCTGGCTCTACAACGGCATCGCCGGCCGCGACCGCTACGCCCGGCTCCACGGCCAGGACGCCGCCCAGCGCCTCCAGCAGGCCATGAACGACACCGTCACCGAGGTCATCGACACCGCCGCCAAAGAAGGCATCGACGCCGACATCCACCACGGCGGCGTCCTCGAAGTCGCCCGCACCCCCGCCCAGCTCACCCGCCTCAAAGCCTTCCACGAGGCCGAAACCGCCTTCGGTGAAACCGACCGCATCCTGCTCGACGCCACCGACACCCGCGCCCGCATCAACATCGCCGACGCCGTCGGCTCCTCCTGGAGCCCCCACGGCGCCCGCATCCACCCCGCAAAACTCGTCACCGGCCTCGCCGACGCCTGCACCCGCCTCGGCGTCACCATCCACGAGTCCACCCCGGTCACCGAGATCGCCCCGAAACGCGCCGTCACGCCCTACGGCACCGTCCGCGCCCCCTACATCCTGCGCTGCACCGAAGGATTCACCGCCGCCCTCAAAGGCCAGAAGCGCGCCTGGCTCCCCATGAACTCCTCGATGATCGTCACCGCCCCCCTCCCCCCGGAGACCTGGCAGCAACTCGGCTGGACCGACCGCGCCACCCTCGGCGACATGGCACACGCCTACATGTACGCCCAGCGCACCGCCGACGACCGCATCGCCCTCGGCGGCCGAGGCATCCCCTACCGCTTCGGCAGCCGCACCGACAACGACGGCCGCACCCAGCCCGCCACCATCGACGCCCTCACCGCACTCCTCACCGACTTCTTCCCCCAGCTCACCGGCGTCGACATCACCCACGCCTGGTCAGGCGTCCTCGGCGTGCCCCGCGACTGGTGCGCCACCGTCACCCTCGACCGCGCCACCGGCCTCGGCTGGGCCGGCGGATACGTCGGCTCCGGCGTCGCCACCGCCAACCTCGCCGCCCGCACCCTCCGCGACCTCGTCCAACAGGACTCCGGCCAAGCCGGCCCCACCGAACTCACCGGCCTCCCCTGGGTCAACCACCGCGTCCGCCGCTGGGAACCGGAACCCTTCCGCTGGCTCGGAGTCCACGCCCTCTACGCCGCCTACCGCGAAGCCGACCGGCGCGAGGCAGCCACCCACACCCCCGACACCACCCCGCTCGCCCGCCTCGCCGACCGCATCTCCGGCCGCCACTGAAACACCAGCCAGCAGCAGCCACCCGACAACAGCCGGCAGCAGCTACTCGAAACTCCCCCGGTACCGCTCCGCCCACGCCCGGAACGTGCCCGGCGCCCGCCCCGTCACCTCCACCACCGTCGGATGCACCAACGCCGCCGCCCCGTCCGCCCGCCGCCGAGCCGCCGCCAGCAACGCCTCCGCCACCGGCTCCGGCAACTTCCGCCGCCACCCCGCCAGCGCCTGCTCCTCCGACAGCTCCTCGAACCGCAACGGACGCCCCAGCACCTCCGCCAGCTCCACCGTCTGCTGCCGCGCCGACAACGCCACCGGACCCGTCAACCCGTACGTCTTCCCCGCATGCGCCACCGGATCCCGCAACGCAGCCACCGCCACCTCCGCCACATCCCGCGGATCCACCACAGCCGACGCCGCATCCCCGCCCAGCGCCCGCACCACACCCTCCGCACGGACACCCGCCGCCCAGCCCAGCGCATTCGACATCGGAGTCCGCAGCCGCAACACCGTCCACGACAACCCCGACCCGCGCAACCGCTCCTCACACTCCCGGTTCCAGGACGCCACCAGATCCTCCGCACCCGGATCGGCCACCCCCAGCCAGGACACCTTCACCACATGCCCCACCCCCGCCGCCCGCGCCGCGGCCAGAATGTTCTCGTCATCCGCCGGCCGCAGCGGATTGTTCGTCACCGCGAACACCGCCTCCGCACCCTCGAACGCGGCCCGCAACCCCTCCGGCTCCCGGTAATCCCCCACCACCACCCGGCCCGGCAACCCCAACGCCGCCGCCCGCCCGGCATCCCGTACGAACACCCGCCCGGCCGCCCCCAGCCGCCGCGCCACATACCGGCCCACCGCACCCGTGGCCCCCGTCACCACGACCGGTCTCAAAGGGCGGTTCACAGCCGACGCCCCCGCTCCTCCCCGAACTGCAACGCCTCGATCGCCCGCGGCACCGCCACCGCCGGCAACACCAACCGCCACGTCTCCTCCACCCGCTGCGGCAGATCCTCCCGACCCGTCTCCATATGCGAATGCATCTGCGCACCCGTACACGCATTGACGATCAGCCGCGCCAGCGCCTCCACATCCACCGACCTGCGCAGCTCACGCCGCTTCACCGCCAACCGGAAATCGTTCGTCAGCAGATCCGTCCACTGCCGATGCGAGTTCTCCTCCCGCGCAATGAAATGGTCCTGCTCCATCACCAACCGCGCCCCGGCAAACAGCAACGCATCCGTCAAAAGCTGATAAGCCCACGTCAGCGTCACATCCACCGCATGCTGCAACCCCTCCGAAGGCAACGGCGGACTCACCAGATCCGGCTGCGACCGCACGATCTCCCGCGCCAACGCCTCCTTGGACGGGAAGTGGAAATACATCGCCCCCAACGTCATCCCGGCCCGCTCGGCAATCCTCGTCACGCTCGCGCCGGCGAAACCCTGCTCACCGAAGACCTCCGCACCCGCCTGGATGAGCGCCGCCCTCGTCCGCAAAGCGCGGTCCTGCTTGACGGTCCGCTGCACCATCCCGGTCCACACTCTTTCGTCGTTCGACAGGAAAAAAAATATTGCCTATGTTCTCTTAACAGATCTCCGAACCCGATCGTGCCCGATCCGGAACCGGAGACGCGCCGCCGGGGGGAAGCCGAACGCCATGACCAGCACCACCGCAACCCTGACCGACCCCAAGCAGTATGTCGGTAAGAAGCACCAGGACGAGGCCCTCGTCATCGGCTGGCAGCACCACACCGCCACCACACAGACCGTGACGGTCGAATGGCCCGCCCACCACGCCTTCTACACCCCGGCCCCCGGCGCCCACAGCCCCCTGCTGCTCACCGAGAGCATCCGCCAGGCCCTCGCGCTCGTCTGCCACACCTCATACGACATACCCGTCGGCCACCGCATGGGCTGGGAACACATCCGCTTCCACGCCAACCCCGCCGCCCTGCGCACCACCGGCGCCCCGGTCCGGGCCGACCTCCGCGTCACCCACTCCGCCGTCACCCGCCGCCGCCTGGGCTCGGCCCGCCTGACCGCCCACGTCATCGCCACCGTGGGCAACACGTACGCCGGCTCCGCCGAAATCCACTACAGCGCGCACCCGGCCGCGATCTACGACCGCCTCCGCGGCAGATACGCCGACGCCGCCCTGGCCTTCGCCCAGGCCCCCGCCCCCGCCGAGCCCGTCCCCGCACACCGGGTCGGCCGCAGCGAGGCCCGCGACGTCACCCTCACCCCCACCGACACCCCGAACCACTTCGGGCTCCGCGTGGACACCAGCCACCCGGTCCTCTTCGACCACCCCCACGACCACATACCGGGCATGGTCCTCCTCGAAGCCGCCGGCCAGGCCGTCCTCGCCACCGCCACCCGCCCCGTCACCCTCACCGGCTTCGAAACGGACTTCCACCACTACGTCGAATTCGACGCACCCTGCACCCTCACCACCGCACCCGCCCCGCCGGGCCTGGACCGCCGCCCCCGCACCCTGGTCACGGCACACCAGAACAACCGGGAGGTCTTCACCTCCCTGATCGCCACGGCCCAGGCAGCCGCCCGCTGACGGACGCCCGCTAACGGACGATGTCGAGGTTGGCCATCATCCCCATCGCCGAGTGGTCGATCAGATGGCAGTGGTAGTAGTACCGCCCGGCGTACGGCGTCTTGAACGACACCAGGATCCGCACCGTCTGACCGGGCATCACCCGCACCGTGTCCTTCAGCCCCGCCTCGCCCGCCACCGGCGGCACACCATTGATGTCCAGCACCCGGAAGTCCACCAGGTGGATGTGGAAGTTGTGCGGAACCTGCGCATCCAGGTTCTTGATCTCCCAGATCTCCGTGTCACCCCACCGCACCGTGGTGTCGACCCGGTTCTCGTCCCACACCTTCCCGTTCATATAGCCCGTACCGGCCGCGTCCATCTTCATCTCGAAGGTCCGCGTGTTCACCGGCTCCTCGGTCACCGGCAGCTGCGCCAGCCGCGCCGGGACGAAGCTGAAGTCCGGCGCCTTGCGGCCCACGTCGAACCGCATGATCTCCTTCGTCGACGGAGAGGCGAGCAGCGTGTTCTCCAGCACCACACTGGTGCCCGCCGCATAGCGGGAGAAGTCGACGATGATGTCCGCCCGCTCGCCCGGTGACAGCGGCAGCCGCGTCGTCGTGTACGGAGCGGACAACAGCCCCCGGTCGGAGGCAATCTGCACGAACTCCCCGCCGTCCGACAGCTTCAGATCGAACGGCCGCAGGTTCGACCCGTTGATCACCCGCAGCCGGTACTTGCGGGCGGCCACCTTGAAGTACGGCTGGGGCTTGCCGTTCACCAGGATCTGCTTGCGGGTGAAGAAGTCATGGCTGAAGAACAGACTGCCGTCCTCGTTGAGCGCGATGTCCCGGATCACGATCGGCACGTCGTACGCGCCCCTCGGCAGCGGCAGCGACTCCTCGTTGGCATCCGTCAGCTGGTAGACCCCGGCCATGCCCCGGTAGACGTGCTCGGCCTCCTTGTGGTGGGCGTGGTCGTGGTACCAGAGCGTCGCCGCCACCTGCGGGTTGAGATAGGTGTACTTGCGATCGGCACCCGTCGCGATCAGGTCCATCGGCCCGCCGTCGTTCTCCGGGTCCGTCACCGCACCGTGCAGGTGCATGGACGTCCCGCCCGCGGTGTGGTTGCGCTGGCTGACGACCGTACGGCGGCGGGAACGGGCCTTGATGGTCGGCCCGGGGAACGTACCGCCGTAGGTCAGCACCGGGGTGGAGAGACCGGGCAGGATCTCCACCGACGCCTCCTTGACCGGCAGGCTGTAGTAGTCCGTGGTGCCGCTCATCCACTGGGGCCGCAGCACCGGCGGAACCGGCATCGCCACCTGGAACGGCGCGGCCACGGGCGCCAGCCCGACCGCCGCCGCCGCGGGCACCGCGGCACCACCGTCATCGGCCACCGAGGTCCGGTGGACGAGCAGGCCGCTGACGGTGAGCGCGCCTCCGGTGGCCACTGCGAGCTTGAGCAGCTCACGCCTCGAGGTGGACATGCCGGTCTCCTTCGCGGAAGGGGGTGGAGGCGATTCACGCTAGGCCCCGCACCGACAGACCGGTGTCCGGTAATTGACAAGAACTGTCAGATCCCCGCCAAGGACTCCCCCCTTCCGCCGGAGCCCCACCACCACCAGCCCACGAAAAAGAGGCCCCGGATGACGATCCGGAGCCTTCGATTCCGTACGAATTCCCTCGGCCTGCACTGCGCTGACCTGGGACGGAGCCGCCTGTCGGAATCGAACCGACGACCTTCCCATTACAAGTGGGGCGCTCTACCAACTGAGCTAAGGCGGCCTGAAACCCGCCCGTGAACCCTCACGCGCGGAGCCGCCATCACTCTACACAGCGGCCGATTCCCGAGGCCATCACGTTCCGCCGAGGACCGTAACCGTTCATCCGCCTGTTCGTTGAACGGACTGATGTGCCGTTCTGAAGATCGGATCGGAGGGGAGGGGTGATGGAGCGCGTCACTGGCGAGGAAGCCAAGCGGATCAAGCGCGAGGCGCTCGGGGTGGGCGAGCGCGTCAAACACCATGCCCGCACGGCGACCCCGCTCAAGGGCCTGATCAGGACAGCAGGGGCTCAGCAGCGGGTCTACCGCTTCCGCTTCTATCCGACCCCCGACCAGGAGGCTCAGCTCCTCCAGACATTCGGGGCCTGCCGCTGGGTCTACAACGAAGGCCTCGCCCTCCGGGTGAAGGCCTGGGAGCAGCACCGGGTGTCGTTGGGCTTCGCCGAGACCTGCCGGGCGCTGACCGGGTGGAAGCAGGTGAAGAAGACGGCGTGGTTGCGGGAGGTGTCGGCGCCGGTGTTGCAGCAGTCGCTGCGGCATCTGGACGCGGCATTCTCCCGGTTCTTCAGGGGGTCGGCCAAGTATCCGAAGCCGAAGACGAAGCGCCGTTCGCGGGATGCGGCGACGTACGTGCGGACGGCATTCCGATGGGTTGAGGATCCGGAGCGGCCTGGGACGGCGAGTGTGTCGTTGGCGAAGCAGTCGGCTCCGCTGGATGTGCGGTGGTCGCGGGCGCTGCCGCCGGGCGAGCTGACGGTGAAGCTCACGGTGATGCGGGACCGGGCGGGGCGTTTCTTCCTGTCGGTGCTGGTGGAGGAGCGGGTGGCTGCGCTCCCGGAGGCATTCGTCGCGGGAACGCGGGCGCCGAAGGCGGTGGGCCTGGATCTCGGTCTGGCGTCGTTGGTGACGCTGGACGACGGGGAGAAGCTGGCTCATCCCCGGTTGTTGAAGAAGTACGAGAAGAAGTTGGCCGGGCTGCAGCGGGAGCTGCATCGGAAGCGGAGGGGTTCGAAGAACCGGGAGAAGGTGCGGGAGAAGATCGCCCGGCTGTATGCGTCGATCGGTGATGTCCGGCGGGATCTGCTGGATCAGTTCACGACCCGCCTCGTGCGCGAGAACCAAGTGCTCGTGGTGGAGGATCTGTCGATCGCCGGTCTGATGCGGCCGGCCGTGGGCAAGGGCCGGCGGCGTAAGGCGCGGCTGAACGAGGCGATCCGAGATGCCGGGTGGGGTGAGCTGCTGAAGCAGCTGCACTACAAGTGCGCGTGGTACGGCCGGACGCTGGTGATCGTGGACAAGTTCTTCCCGTCGACCCGGCTCTGCTCCGCGTGCCGTACTAAGGGCCCTCGCCTCGACGTCTCCGTTCGGGAGTGGACCTGCGCCGAGTGCGGTGTCGTACACGATCGCGATGAGAATGCGGCGGTGAACCTGCGGGACGAGGGGATGCGCCTGTACTGGCTGACGGCGATGAGGACGCCGCCGGGCCAGGCGCCGCCGAGTGTGATCAGGGCTTCGGAGCTGGCGGATCATTCACTGGCTGCCTAGCCGTGAGCAGTACGGACCGACGGGCCGTCGGCCGCAATGCCTGTGGAGCTCATGTCAGACCGTCCGGATGCGTCCTTCAAGGGGCGCGCCCGGTCGGCAGTGGGCGACGAAGCAGGAAGCCAGGTCAAAAGGCCACCGCTCTGCCTGGCGTGGTCAAAAGTTCGGTGCTCTGCCTGCCGGACGGCAGAAATCTCTCACCTCCGGGTGCTGACAGAAGCGCTGCCTGCGGGTAGCGTCGGGCGGAAGTCCGTTCTGTGGACTAGACCAACACTCTCCTTCCAATCGGATCGTCCGGCACGTTCCTGCCGGTAGAAGGGATTCATCACCATGGCTTCTGTCACCTTCGACAAGGCGACCCGCCTCTACCCGGGCGGCGACAAGCCCGCCGTCGACCAGCTCGACCTGCAGATCGAGGACGGCGAGTTCCTCGTCCTCGTCGGTCCCTCCGGCTGTGGCAAGTCCACCTCGCTGCGGATGCTCGCCGGGCTCGAGGACGTCAATGGCGGGTCCATCCGGATCGGTGACCGTGACGTCACGCACCTGCCGCCCAAGGACCGGGACATCGCGATGGTGTTCCAGAACTACGCGCTGTACCCGCACATGACCGTCGCCGACAACATGGGCTTCGCGCTCAAGATCGCCGGTGTGGACAAGGCCACCATCCGCCGGAAGGTGGAGGACGCGGCCAAGATGCTGGACCTCACCCAGTACCTGGACCGGAAGCCGAAGGCGCTCTCCGGTGGTCAGCGTCAGCGCGTGGCGATGGGGCGGGCGATCGTCCGCAAGCCGCAGGTATTCCTCATGGACGAGCCGCTGTCGAACCTCGACGCCAAGCTCCGGGTGTCCACCCGTACCCAGATCGCGGCCCTGCAGCGGGACCTCGCCATCACCACCGTGTACGTCACCCACGACCAGGTCGAGGCCATGACCATGGGCGACCGGGTGGCCGTGCTGAAGGACGGTCTGCTGCAGCAGGTCGACACCCCGCGCAATATGTACGACCGGCCGGCGAACCTGTTCGTCGCCGGGTTCATCGGCTCGCCCGCCATGAACCTGGTCGAGGTTCCGATCACCGACGGCGGCGTGAAGTTCGGCGACAGCGTGGTGCCGGTGTCCCGTGAGGCGCTGTCGGCGGCTGCCGATGCCGGCGACCGTACGGTGACCGTGGGCGTCCGCCCCGAGCACTTCGACATCGCCGACGAGGGCGGGCTGAGCATCACCGTCAACGTCGTCGAGGAGCTGGGTGCCGACGGTTACGTGTACGGCACCGCGCACGTCGGCGAGAAGTCCCAGGACCTGGTGGTCCGGGTGCACGGCCGGCAGGTTCCGGAGAAGGGTTCGACCCTGCACGTGGTGCCGCGCGGCGGGGAGATCCACGTGTTCTCCACCTCCAGCGGTGAGCGCCTCTCCGGCTGATCTTCACTGTCACCGGGGCGGTCCGCCGTACGGACCGTCCCGGTGGCCGCCCCCGCGTGCCGACCGCAGCGTGGGGGCATGGCCTTCGCCCTGCGCGGTCTGCGCGGCCCCGCCGTCGTCGCCCTCGCGTACACGCTGGTCCAGCTGGCCGTCGTCGTTCCCGGCACCGGTCTCGGCTGGGACGAGACCGTGTACGTCAGCCAGGTCAGCCCGCATGCCCCGGCTGCCTTTTTCAGTGCGCCCCGGGCGCGGGGGATCACCTACCTGGTCGCGCCGGCCGTCCTGCTGAGTTCCGATCCGGCTGTCCTGCGCGGCTATCTGGCGGTGCTGTCCGGGGCGGGCCTCTTTCTGTCGCTGGCCGTCTGGCGCCCGCTGCTGCCCGCGCGGGTGCTGACGGTGGCCGGTGCGCTGTTCGCCGGGTTGTGGGTGACGGTGCTGTACGGGCCGCAGGCGATGCCGAATCTGTGGGTGGCGTACGGGGTGCTGATCGCGGTCGGCTGTTTCCTGCGGGCTGCGGCGACGGGCTCGCGGGGGGCGCTTGCCGGGCTGGCCGCTGCGGTCTGCGGGGTGGCTTTGATGCGGCCTCCGGATGCCCTGTGGCTGGTGTTCGCGCTGGGGGTCTCGGCGCTCGTGGTGCGCCGCTGGCGGCAGCCGGCGCTGCTGGTTGCGCTCGCCGCGGGTGCGTTGCTGGGGGCCGCCGAGTGGTTGGTGGAGGCTCAGCTGCGGTACGGGGGTGTGGTTCCGCGGCTGCGTCGGGCCAGTGAGATCCAGGGGGACCTGGGCTGGTATCCGGGGGCGCTGCTGGACCAGTTGCATGCGCTGGACGGTCGTACGCTGTGCCGCCCGTGCGGGCCGGAGTGGCGGTGGCCGGCGACCGGGTTCTGGTGGTTCCTGGTGCCGCTCGCCGTGGCGGCCGGCCTGGCGGTGGCCGTCCGCCGGGCGGCCCCGGCGGCCCGGGAGGCGCTGGTGCTGGCCGCGGTCACGGGTGGGGTGCTCGCCGTGCCGTATCTCTTCCTGATCGGTTACGCGGCGCCGCGGTTCCTGCTGCCCGCGTACGTTCTGCTGGCGCTGCCCGCGGCTGCCGGGGTGGCGGCGCTGGCGGCCCGCGGCCCGGTGCTGCTCGGTGCGTTGGCGTGCGTGGCGTTGGGTCATCTCGCCGTGCAGTACTCCGTGCTGGATGCGGCGGTGGACCGCAGCCGGGCCACCCGTGCGGCGTTTACGCGGGTGGCGGACCGGTTGCGTGCGGAGGGGGTCCGTCCGCCGTGTGTGATCAGCGGGCATGAGGCGGTCCGGGTCGCGTACCGGTTGGGGTGTTCCTCGCGGCAGGTGGGCGGGCATGATCACAGCCTGACGGGGCGGGCGCTGCGTGCGGCGGCGCGGCAGCGGCCGGTGGCGGTGCTGGTGGCGGAGGGCCATCCGGTGCCGGCGTATGCGCGCGACTGGCGGCGGCTGCCGCTGGACCCGTTGCCGGGGCTGGGGGCGTATCGGGCGCATGTCGCGCCGATGCCGCCCTTTTCGAGCACCGGCGTCAACACGACATTCGAAAGGCCGCCTCGAACCGTCCCTCGAGTGGGTGACTAAATGTCGCCAAATCTTCACCGAGCGCTACTCTCGCCCTCGTGACCCACACTGCCCGCCGTATCGGCCGTTCCCTCGCCCTTGTCCTGCCCGTCGTCCTGGTCCTGTCCGGGACCCTCGCGGTCACCATGGTTCCCTGGGCGGACGACAGCCCTTCCCAGATCCTGACCGCCTCCTCCGCCGAGCAGGTGTCCGTCCCCAAGAAGCAGCTCGCTGCGCAGGACGTCCTGCGCGACAAGCTCCTCGGTGAGCTTCAGCAGGGGCAGACCCCGGGTGTCGTCCTGACGCACCTCCAGCAGGAGGTGAACAAGCGCCCCTCGCTGGCTGTGCACTGTGTCGGGATCGCCGAGGCGCTGGGCCGTGCTGCCGTCCGCGCCTACGGTCCGACGAAGGCGCAGTCGTTCGCCCGTCCCGTCTGCGACACCTCGTACGCGACGGGCGTGGCCTCCGTCGGCTAGGTCCCTTTCTTCCGGGGCGGCTGCCCCGAGACGGTCTCGCCTGCATAGGCTGCCGTCATGACGGAACCTTCCGACGCCCCGCAGGACGGCCTGCAGAACGCCTCGCAGGGCGCCCCACAGGGCGCCCCGAGCGCTCGTGCCACCTCCACCGACTCCGCAGCCGTGTACCCGGCCACGCCCACCCAGGCTGTCGTCCTGGCGGGCGGCCAGGGTTCGCGGCTGCGTCCGTACACGGACGACCGGCCCAAGCCCATGGTGGAGATCCCGGGGACGGGTGTCCCGATCATCGGGCACCAGCTGGCCTGGCTGGCTTCGGAAGGGGTCACCGATGCGGTGGTGTCCTGCGGTCATCTCGCGGAGGTGCTGCAGGACTGGCTGGAGCATGCGGATCTGCCGCTGCGGGTGACGACGGTGGTGGAGAAGGAGCCCTTGGGCCGGGGTGGCGGGCTGAAGTTCGCGGCGGCCCATCTGCCGCACCCGGACCGTGCCTGGTACGCCACCAACGGGGATGTCTGGACGCGTTTCTCGCTGCGCGAGATGGCCGCCTTCCACGAGGAGCGGGCCGCGACGGCGACGCTGGCGCTGGCGCGTCCGCGGATCCCGTGGGGCGTGGTGGAGACGAACGAGTTCGGGCAGATCCTGGACTTCATCGAGGCGCCGCCGTCGCCTTATCTGATCAACGCCGGGGTGTATGTGTTCTCCGGTGAATTCGCCGCTCTGCTGCCGGACTTGGGTGATCACGAGCGGACCACGTTCCCGCATCTGGCGCGCGAGCGCCGGCTGGCGGGCTTCCCGCTGCCCCAGGGGGCCTACTGGCGGGCGATCGACACCGCGAAGGACCTGACCGAGGCCGCGAAGGAGTTGGCGGCGCAGAACGCCCGCTGAGGCCTTCCGGCCTGGCTTGGACAGGGACGGGAATGGGCCGGGGCCCGGTGCGCTGGTCGCGCACCGGGCCCCGGCCCGTTCCCGTCCGTCCGTGCGGGTGGGGGGGTCAGCCGCCGAGCAGGCCGCCCACCAGCCCCGGCTTCCGCGACGGGGACTCGGAGTCCCCGCCACCGCCACGGCTGCCGCTGCTGCCGCCGCTGCCCGAGGAAGAGGAAGAGGGCGGCTGCTGCGGGGCCGACTGGCGGGGGCTCTGGCCGCGCGGGGTCTGCTTGCCGGTGGTGCCGCGGGTCGCGGTCGGCGATTCGGAGCCCGAGCCGGAGCCGCTGCCGGAGCCGCTGCCGGTCCCGGCGGTGGCCCGGGAGGTTGCCTCCGGGGTCGTACGGGAGGACTTGGCGGGCTGGGAGGGCTTGGCCGAGGGGGTGGTGGCCTGCCGGGGGGCCTGCTGTGCGGGGCTGCCGGTGCGGCTGGGCTCCTGCGGGAGCGGGGTGCCGGGCAGGTAGTTGGTGGGGGCTTCGCCGGGTCCGGGCACGGTGACCACGGTGCTGGAGCGGACGGCTCCGCCGAGCAGCGAGCCGATGAGCAGGGTGAGGCCGACGACGATGGTGGCCATGACGGTTCCGCGTCGCAGGACCCGGCGCCGCAGCTGCCAGATCTCGGAGCGCGGGCCGAGGGTGCGCCAGGCCTCGCCGGCGAGGCGGGCGTCGAGGGAGTAGACCGGGGCGCCGGCGATGATCAGCGGGCTCCAGGCGGCGAGGTAGATGATGTCGGGGGCGTCGTAGGCGGGGACGGTCTTCCAGCTGACGGTCATCAGCAGGGCGGCCGACAGGAGTGCGCCGAAGCAGGCCGCGAACCGCTGCCAGAGTCCGAACACGGTCAGGACGCCGACGATGACCTGGAGGAAGGCGACGCTCAGGCCGGCGCCGACGGGGTGGGCGAGGGCGAAGTCCCGCAGGGGTTCGGCGAGGGCCCAGGGGTGCAGGGTGTGCAGCCAGGTGACCATGGAGCCGCGTTCGCCGCCGTCGAAGTAGACGGGGTCGCAGAGCTTGCCCATGCCGGCGTAGATGGAGATGAAGCCGAGGAAGACGCGCAGCGGGAGCAGCACGACGCCGAGGTTCACCCGGCGGTCGGGGTAGTAGGAGGCGTGGCCGGGGCGGGCCTCGGCGCGGTCCCGCCGGATTTCGGTGACCGGCTCGTCGGGGCCGTCCGGCGCGTACGGCCCGTACTGCCCGGGCTGTCCCGGCTGCCCGGGGCGGTGCGACAGCGGGTGTACGGCGGCCATGGGGCGGGTCAGGTCGGCGTCGGCGTGGCTGCGCTGGCCGATGACGGTCGGGGTGAGGAGGGTGTCCTCGGCGAGGTCCTGGGCCAGGTCGATGCGGGGGATGACCTGGGTGGCTCCGCCGTCGAAGGCCTCGTAACCGCGGCCTGCTTCGCGGACGGCCTGGAGGAGGCCGCCGGTGGCGGCTGCGGCGTCGCCGCCGGGACCGGACTTGCCGCTCCAGACGACGGGGGCGCGGCGGCGTGTTGCTCCGGCGGCGGCCACGGCGGCGCCGCTGAGGGCGGGGACGCGGCCCGGACCGCCGGGGGCGGACGCGGGCTTGGGACGCGCGCTCGGGCTCGGTGCGAGCCGCACGCGGAAGCTGGCGTGGTTGACGATGACCTGTGCGGGGTCGCACGGCACCTTGACCATGCTCAGCGCGGGCTGGTCGTCGAACGGCGTTCTTGTGTCCACACTCATCTAACCGAGTGATCATTGTTTAGGACACTGCCTTGACAGCAGGGAACTGTCCGAGACCCGTCAAGCGGCGTTTTCCGGCCACCTCGCCCGGGTGGTGGGCGGGGTGGCCGGGGCCGGCCGGGGTGGCCTGGGTGGCCGGGCCGGGCGTCAGGCGCGGCGGCGGGCCGCCTCGTAGAGGACCACTCCGGCTGCGACACCGGCGTTCAGCGACTCGGCGCCGCCCGGCATCGGGATGCGGACCAGGAAGTCGCAGGTCTCGCCGACCAGGCGGCCCAGGCCCTTGCCCTCGGAGCCGACCACGATGACGACCGGGCCGCCGAGCGCCTCCAGGTCCTGGACCTCGTGCGTGCCTTCGGCGGCGAGGCCGACGACGGTGATGCCGGCCTTCTTGTAGTCCTGGAGGGCGCGGGTCAGGTTGGTGACGCGGGCGACCGGGGTGCGGGCGGCGGTGCCGGCCGAGGTCTTCCAGGCGCCGGCCGTCATTCCGGCGGCGCGGCGCTCGGGGATGACCACGCCGTGGCCGCCGAAGGCGGAGACGGAGCGGACGATGGCGCCCAGGTTGCGCGGGTCGGTGACCCCGTCGAGGGCGACGATCAGCGGGTCCTGGCCGCCGTCGTAGGCCTCGGCGGTGAGGTCCTCGGGGTGCGCGTACTCGTACGGCGGGACCTGGAGGACGAGGCCCTGGTGGTTGAGGCCGTTCGTCATCCGGTCGAGCTCGGGGCGCGGGGCCTCCATCAGGTTGATGTTGCCGCGCTCGGCCGCGAGCTGGAGGGCCTCGCGGACCCGCTCGTCGTTGTCGATGAACTGCTGGACGTAGAGGGTGGTGGCGGGCACGCCGTCGCGGAGGGCCTCGAAGACCGGGTTGCGGCCGACCACCATCTCGCTGGTGCCCTTGGGGCCGCCGCGGCGGGGGGCGGGGCGGCGCTTGGCGGCCTGCCGGGCCATGGCGTTGGAGACGCGGAAGGCCTTGTGGCCCTTGCGGTCCTCGGCCTTGGGGGTGGGGCCCTTGCCCTCCAGGCCCTTGCGCCGCTGGCCACCGCTACCGACCGTGGCGCCCTTCTTGTTGGACGTGCGGCGGTTCCTGCGCTGGCTGTTCCCGGCCATGACCTCTACCTGTTTTCGTTGGTGCTGCGATATGTACGTATGAAGAGTGTGCCGCCCGGAGCGCCGGGCGGCCACCAAGCTCGGCTGCCTGGGCGGGCTCAGCGGGGGCCGAGCGTCCAGCGGGGTCCGGTGGGGCTGTCCTCGATGGCCAGCCCGGACTGCTGCAGCCGGTCGCGGATCGCGTCGGCGGTGGCCCAGTCCTTGCGGGCGCGGGCGGACTCGCGCTGTTCCAGGACGAGCCGGACGAGGGCGTCGACCGCGCCGTGCAGGTCCTCGCCGCGGTCGGTCTCGCCGGCCCAGTGCGGGTCGAGCGGGTCCAGGCCGAGGACGCCGAGCATGGCGCGGACCTCGGACAGCCGGGCGATGGCCGCGTCCTTGTCGTCGGCGGCCAGGGCGCTGTTGCCCTGCCGGACCGTGGTGTGGACGATCGCGAGGGCCTGGGGAACGCCCAGGTCGTCGTCCATCGCCTCGGCGAAGGCGGGCGGGACCTCGGCGGCGGGTTCGACGGTCTTGCCGGCCATCTCGGTGACGCGCTCGGCGAAGCCCTCGATGCGGGCGAAGGCGGACTCGGCCTCGCGCAGGGCTTCCTCGCTGTACTCGATCATCGACCGGTAGTGCGGGGTGCCGAGGTAGTAGCGGAGGACGATCGGACGCCAGCTCTTGACCATCTCGGCGACCAGCACCGAGTTGCCGAGGGACTTGGACATCTTCTCGCCGGACATGGTGACCCAGGCGTTGTGCACCCAGTAGGAGGCGAACTCGTCGCCGAAGGCCTTGGCCTGGGCGATCTCGTTCTCGTGGTGCGGGAAGATCAGGTCCAGGCCGCCGCCGTGGATGTCGAAGGCGCTGCCGAGGTACTTGTGGGCCATGGCGGAGCACTCCAGGTGCCAGCCGGGGCGGCCACGGCCCCAGGGGGTCTCCCAGTCGGGCTCGCCCGGCTTGGAGGCCTTCCACATGGCGAAGTCGCGGGGGTCGCGCTTGCCGGTGATGCCCTCTTCCTTGGGCTGCTGGAGGTTGTCCAGTTCCTGGTTGGAGAGCTTGAGGTAGTCGGGGTACGAGCGGACGTCGAAGTAGACGCTGCCGTCCGCCTCGTACGCATGGCCGCGCTCGATGAGGCCGCGCATCATCTCGACCATCTCGGTGATGTGGCCGGTGGCGCGGGGCTCGTAGGTGGGCGGGAGGCAGCCGAGCGCGTCGTAGCCGGAGTTGAAGGCGCGCTCGTTCTCGTATCCGATGGACCACCACGGCCGGTTCTGCTGGGCCGACTTCCAGATGATCTTGTCGTCGATGTCGGTGACGTTCCGGATGAAGGTGACGTCGAAGCCGCGGTACGTGAACCAGCGGCGCAGGATGTCGAAGTTCAGGCCGGAGCGGATGTGCCCGATGTGCGGAGCCGCCTGCACGGTGGCGCCACAGAGGTAGATCGAGACACAGCCCGGCACGAGCGGGGTGAAATCGCGGATCTGCCGGGCGCTGGTGTCGTACAGGCGAATAGTCACGGCATCAAGGGTAGTGCTCCCGGGGCAGTGCCCTGCGACTCCTGTGGATACCCGTATGCAGGACGCAGACAGGACGCAGGCAGGGCACTGCCGGGGCTCAGGCGGTGCCGGTCCGGTAGACCAGGGCGGTGGCGATGGCGGCGAGGCCCTCGGCGCGGCCGGTGAGGCCGAGGCCGTCGGTGGTGGTGCCGGAGACGGAGACCGGGGCGCCGACCGCCGCGGACAGGGCCTTCTGCGCCTCGTCGCGCCGCTTGCCGATCTTCGGGCGTACGCCGATGACCTGCACGGACACATTGCCGATGGCGAAGCCTTCGGCGCGGACGATCCGGGCGGCCTCGGCCAGCAGCGTGACGCCGGAGGCGCCGGACCACTCGGGGCGGGAGGTGCCGAAGTGCGCACCGAGGTCGCCGACGCCGGCGGCGGAGAACAGGGCGTCGCAGGCGGCGTGGGCGGCGACGTCACCGTCGGAGTGCCCGGCCAGGCCGTGCGTCTCCCCTTCCCACAGGAGGCCGGCGCACCACAGTTCGCGGCCCTCCTCGAAGGCGTGCACATCGGTGCCGATGCCGACGAGGGGCATGACGGGCTCAGTACGCATCGGTGGCCCTCCTGCGGGCGAGTACGGCCTCGGCGAGGACCAGGTCGAGCGGGCGGGTGACCTTGAAGGCCTCTTCGTGGCCGGGGACCAGCACGACGGGGACGCCGAGCTTTTCCACCATTCCGGCGTCGTCGGTGGCGCCCTCGCCGTTGACGGCGATGGTGTCGTGGGCCTTGACCAGGGTGGCCCGGTCGAAGCCCTGCGGGGTCTGTACGGCGCGCAGCCGGGCCCGCTCGGGGGTGGCGACGACCGGTTCGGGGGCGCCGGGCGGGCCGGGCTCGACCTCCTTGACGGTGTCGGAGAGCGGCATGGCGGGCACCACGGCGGGGGCGCCGTCCCGGATGGCCTCGACGACGGCGTCCACCGTGTCCACCGGGACCAGGGGGCGGGCCGCGTCGTGGATGAGGACGGCGGTGATGTCCGCGGGGAGGGCGTCCAGGCCGGCCCGGACGGATTCCTGGCGGGTGTCCCCGCCGGGCACGACCAGGATGTCGGTGCGGTCGGGCAGTGCGTGCTCGTCGAGCAGGTTCCTGACCTCGGCGGCGCCGTCGGGCGGCGCGACGACCACCACGAGGGAGACCGCGCGGGAGCGGGCCATCGCGCGGACGGCGTGGATCAGCATCGGGGTGCCGCCGAGCGAGCGCAGGGCTTTGGGGGCGCCCGGGCCCAGCCGGACGCCGCGGCCCGCGGCGGGGATCACGGCAGCGGTGCGCTGCGTGGGGCTTTCGGGTCGCGCGGGGCGCGGTTCGTCGTACATCTACTAGCTCCGGTCGGCTCCGGGACTCGGCCAGGTTTGTGACTTCGGCCGACATGGGTATGGCCTGAAGCGTGCCGGGTGCGATGCCCTCGCCCCTTCCGTGACGACCGGTCGAGCCGGCTGCCCGGACCCGGCACGCCAAAGGCATGGGCACAAGTGAAACGCTTGAAGATCAAGTGAAACGCTTAGCAAGTGAAACGCTTGAAGAGCCAGACATGCCGCAGCGCCCGGCAACAGGCCTCTCAGAAAAACTGAGAGGCACGGTCATCGGGCACCGCGGCACACTGTGTGAGACGGTCCGTCTCTCGCGTCAGGACGCGAGGACCTCGTCGAGGAGGGCCTCGGCCTTGTCCTCGTTGGTGTTCTCAGCGAGCGCGAGCTCGCTCACCAGGATCTGCCGTGCCTTCGCGAGCATGCGCTTCTCACCCGCGGACAGTCCGCGCTCGCGCTCACGACGCCACAGGTCACGCACCACTTCGGCGACCTTGATGACATCGCCAGAAGCGAGCTTCTCCAGATTTGCCTTGTAGCGACGGGACCAGTTCGTCGGCTCTTCGGCGTACGGTGCACGAAGCACCTCGAAGACCCGGTCCAGCCCGTCCTGCCCGACCACATCGCGAACGCCGACGAACTCCGCATTGTCCGCAGGCACACGAACCGTCAGGTCGCCCTGGGCGACCTTGAGCACCAAGTAGGTCTTGTCCACGCCTTTGATCTGGCGAGTTTCGATGGCCTCGATCAGCGCGGCCCCGTGATGGGGATAGACCACGGTGTCGCCAACCTTGAACGTCATGTGACAGGTACCCCTTCCGTGGCTATCCAGGGTAACACGAGAACGGACTGTTATGAATGGCGTTTTCGCAGGTCAGGGCCTATCTCGGGGCTTGACAACAGCGGCGGGGACGTGCTGCGAAGGGCTTGCGGAAGGGGGTATTCGCAGGTCGGAGCCGCTGTGGGGACGGGCCGAAACGACCACGTTACACCTGGGGGGTGACCTGCACGACGTGATGTACGTCCCGATTTGCCGGGTTCGAACTCGTGAAACCGAACTACTCCGTTCGATGCGCCGCGCGCTCGCCGAGCGGGTTCCGGCCCAATCCGGAATTGATCACGGCGGAATCCCGGAAATTGATCACGACCGTTATCCGGGTGCGCGAACGGCACCGTTTGAACAGGCCGCCTGAACACGCCGCGGAATACAAGATCGCGGGTGGCCCGCCGGGCGGGCCGGTGCGCGCCCGGAGGGTCGGGTGCGGGGGCGGAGCGGGGGCTCGGTAACCTAAGCGCGCTGACACACCCTTAGGGCGGCTTTACCTCCGCCGCCCGCCGCCCTCCGTCCGTACGTCCAAGGAGTTGCCGCAGCCGTGAGCCGCAGCCTTCGACGCGGCGTTCTCGCCGCCGCCGCCATCGCTCTCTCGATCGGATCGCTCGCCGCCTGCGCCGCGGGCAACGACGCGCAGACGCTCCAGATCAAGCCGGACAACGCGGAGACCACCAAGGGCCCCATCCAGGTCCAGAACGCCCTGGTGCTCACCCAGGCCGGGAAGACCGAGAAGGACGCGAAGGGTCCCGCCGTGGTCTCGGCGACGATCTTCAACAACGGCACCACGGCGCAGACCCTCGACGGCATCACCCTCCCGGGTGGCACCGGCACGGTTGTGGTGAAGCCCGCCACCGGCGCCGGCAAGCTCACCATCCCGGGCGGCGGCTCCGTCGTCATCGGCGGCAAGGGCAATGCCAGTGCGGTCATCGAGGGCGGCAGCGAGGCCATCAAGAACGGCGACGCGCAGGCGGTCGTCTTCAAGCTGAGCGAGACCGGGGACGTCGCGCTGCGGGCCTTCGTCATGCCGGCCGAGGGCTACTTCGAGAGCTACGGCCCGTCCGAGGCTCCGGGCGCCGCCGGCTCCAAGCCGTCGGTCGCCCCGTCGGGCACCCCGTCCGGCACGCCGTCGGGCGCCGCGACCGGCAACCCGGGCGCCAAGCCGTCCGGCAGCCCGTCCGGAACCCCGTCGGGTGCGGCGTCCGGCGCCGCCACGACCACCCCGTCGGGCTCGCCGTCCGGCTCCCCGTCGCACAGCGCCGGTCACTGAACAGCCGACAGGGCCCCCGTCCGCAGTGCGGACGGGGGCCCTGTCGTATACGGCCGCTGCCGGCTTACGGCTCGAACTTGTAGCCGAGGCCGCGGACCGTCACCAGGAAGCGCGGGGCACCCGGGTCCGGCTCGATTTTGGCGCGCAGGCGCTTCACGTGGACGTCCAGGGTCTTGGTGTCGCCGACGTAGTCCGCGCCCCAGACCCGGTCGATCAGCTGCATCCGGGTGAGCACCCGGCCCGCGTTGCGGAGCAGCATCTCCAGCAGGTCGAACTCCTTGAGCGGCAGGTCGACCTTGGCGCCGGCGACCGTGACCACGTGCCGGTCGACGTCCATCCGGACCGGGCCGGCCTCGAGCGCGGCCGGGGTGACCTCCTCCGGCTCGCCGCGGCGGCGCAGCACCGCGCGGATGCGGGCGACCAGCTCCCGCGAGGAGAAGGGCTTGGTGACGTAGTCGTCGGCTCCTATTTCCAGCCCGACGACCTTGTCGATCTCGCTGTCCTTGGCGGTCACCATGATCACAGGCACATTGGACCGGCCGCGGAGCTGCCGGCAGACCTCCGTACCGGGCAGGCCGGGCAGCATCAGGTCGAGCAGGACGAGGTCGGCGCCGTTGCGCTCGAACTCATCCAGCCCGTCGGGCCCGGTCGCGGCGATCGCGACCTCGAAGCCCTCCTTGCGGAGCATGTAGGACAAAGCGTCGCTGAAGGATTCCTCATCCTCTACGACGAGCACTCGGGTCACGGAAGGACCTCCGGGGCAGGGGTGGTGGCTGGTACTCGGTCGGGCACGGTCGTCCGGCTGGTGGCGGCCTCCGGAAGTCTCAGGGTGAAGGTGGAGCCCTGGCCCTCTGAGCTCCACACGGTGACCTCCCCGCCATGCGAGGCGGCCACGTGTTTGACGATGGCGAGGCCGAGGCCGGTCCCGCCGGTGGCACGGGAGCGGGCCGGGTCGACCCGGTAGAACCGCTCGAAGATCCGCTCGCGGTCTTTCTCCGGAATGCCGATGCCTTGGTCGGTCACGGCGATCTCGATGAAGTCCCCGCCGGGTGCGGCGACCCGGCGGCCGGCTATGCCGACCCGGGTGCGGGCCGGACTGTAGTTGACGGCGTTCTCCACCAGGTTGCCCAGGGCCGCCGCCAGCTGGCCCCGGTTCCCCCATACTCGCAGGTCGGCGGTGCCTCCTGCGGCCATGGTGATCTGCTTGCTGGACGCCGTGTGACGGCAGCGGTCGACGGCCTCGGCCACCAGCGTGTCCACCCGGACGGGCTCGGCGTCCTCCAGCGGGTCGTCGTTCTGCACCCGGGAGAGGTCGATGAGCTCCTGCACGAGATTGGTCAGCCGGGTGGCCTCGATCTGCATACGGCCGGCGAAGCGGGTGACCGCCTCGGGGTCGTCGGAGGCGTCCATGACCGCTTCCGAGAGCAGGGAGAGCGCGCCCGTGGGCGTCTTCAGCTCATGGGACACGTTCGCCACGAAGTCCCGCCGGACCGCCTCGATCCGCCGGGCCTCGGTCAGGTCCTCGACGAGCAGCAGGACCAGCCGGGAGCCGAGCGGGGCGACCCGCGCCGAGACCGCGAGGGCCTCACCGCGGCCGGTGCCGCGCCGCGGCAGGTCCAGCTCGACCTGTCGTATCTCCCCGTCCCGCCGGGTGTCGCGGGCCATGTGCAGCATCGGCTCCACGGCCAGCTTCCCGCCGCGGACCAGCCCCAGGGCGTACGCCGCCGAGCTGGCCTTGACCACCGCATCCCCCTCGTCGAGGACGACGGCCGAGGAGCGGAGCACCGAGAGGACTGTGTCCACACCGGGCGGCAGCACCGCATTGATGTCCGGGCGCATGGAGCTCCGGGTGGGGCGGGCCTGGTCGCGCTCGCTCCAGCGGAACGCCAGCATGGCGATCACACCGGTGCACAGACCGGCGATCGCTGCAGCTGCGGCGACCGCCGCGTTCACGTCCATGCATCCAGGTTAAGCAGGCACGACGACAGTTCCACAGCCGTTCGGGTGGCACCTCGAACAGTCGTCGCCCAGAGTTCACCGTGGCGACGGGGTTGATTCATTTGTGGTGCCGGAGTCCGACGCGTACGCATCGCACCGTGAGAGCGTGGGGGCCGGAATCGAACGGATCCCCCGGCTCCCCCGGCAGAACGTTGAGAGAGGGAACACCCATGCGGGACGCGTACCACGAGGAACTGGACTCGATCGGGGAGGGCCTGGTCGAGATGGCCCGGCTGGTCGGTTCCGCGATCGGGCGGGCGACCACTGCCATGCTCGACGCCGACCTGAAGCTGGCCGAGACCGTCATCGCCTCCGACCAGAAGGTCGACGACCTCCAGCACGACCTGGAAGCCCGGGCCATCGCCCTGCTGGCCCGGCAGCAGCCGGTCGCCACGGACCTCCGGATCGTCGTCACCTCCCTGCGGATGAGCGCGGACCTGGAGCGCTCCGGCGACCTGGCGCAGCACGTGGCCAAGCTGGCGCGGCTGCGCTTCCCGGACACCGCCGTCCCGCGGGACCTGCACGCCACCATCCTGGAGATGGGCCAGCTCGCGCAGCGCCTGATGGCGAAGGCCGCCGAGGTGATCATCACCAAGGACGTGGACCTCGCGCTCCAGCTCGAGACGGACGACGACGAGATGGACCAGCTGCACCGCACGCTGTTCCAGCACCTGATGGACGACCGCTGGAAGCACGGCATCGAGACGGCCGTGGACGTGACCCTGCTGGGCCGCTACTACGAGCGGTTCGCCGACCACGCGGTGTCGGTGGCCAAGCGCGTGGTCTACCTGGTGACCGGCGAGCACGCGGACGAGCTCCAGCCTCCGACGGTGGTCGAGGGCGTCTGAGGCTGCTCTGGGGCGGCTCCGGGACGGCATTGAACCGGGCTTCTGCCCCAATGCGCCGTTGACGCGCCGCCCGCGCCGGGCATGAATGAGGCGAAAGGCAGTACGACCGAGCACGACCCGAGTGCGGCCCGAGCCGTACGACGTACGCCTGCGAGGAGGAACCATGCCCGATTCCCCCGTCCCCATCACCCCGGAGCAGGAGCAGCCACAGCAGACCGAGGTGCTGCGCCTCCCTCTGCTGGCCGCCTGCGGCTGTGGCTCCGGCTGCGGCTGCGGCTGCCAGGCCGGCGCCCCGTGCCAGTGCGGCGGCTGAGCGCCACCGTTTCCGTCGAAGGGCCCCGTCCACTCCCGGCCGGGGCCCTTCGCTTACCCCGGCGGCCCTTCAGTACGTCTCCACGGCCGGGGCCGGCGACCAGTGCGGCGGCAGCTCCTGCCCCTCGCCGCGGAAGCAGCGGGCCGGGAACCGGCGGTGCCACCAGGCGCCGCCGCGCTCGCCCATGCCGGCGCCGGGGCCGGCCATGGGGCGGGTTGCGGCGAAGAACCGGTCGTCCCAGCGGTCGAGCTCGGGCTGCCGGGTCAGCCGCACCCGCTCGGTGAGCAGCGGCCAGGCCGCGCGCAGCCAGTCCCGGCAGGCGAGCTCACCCCGGTACTCCCAGGCGAAGGCCAGGTCGAAGCCGGCTTCGATGTCGACGACCACCAGCCGCCAGCGGGCCAGCGCCTCGTTCAGACTCCCGAAACCACTGCCGGCCGCCCGGGCGGCGGCGTGCACGGAGGCGTAATCCTCCGGCCCCAGCTCCTCGCCCGACGAGGCCTCGCCCATCGGGGTCTCAGGCATCGAGGTCGAGCACGCCGACCGTCTGACCGCCGCTGGTCTCGCCGGTGAGGCGGAAGCCCAGCTTCAGATAGAACTGCTCCGGCCCGCCCTCCCCCGGCTCCCAGGTGGTGAACAGCCGGTTCCCCCCGCGCCGCCGGATCTCCGCGGCCACCGCCTCCACCGCGTACCGCCCGTACCCGCGGCCCTGCGCATCGGCGCCGATGTTCAACCGCCACAGCCCGCTGCGCCGGTCCTCGGGGTCCTTCTCCGGATCCCACTGGATGTCGAGGAAGGCCATCAGGAACCCGACCAGGTCCTCCCCGTCGAAGATCAGCCGCGGCCAGGCGGTCTCGCCCCACGCGTAGGCCTCGGCGAGCGAGTGCGCGACCGGCTCGACATTCTTCTCCTGCTCGGGCCGTATCCGGAGTTCGATCCCCGCTTCGACATTGGCGGGGGTGATCTTCTCAAGGCGCAACGTCATCCGCGCAAGGTAACAAGGCACGGCCCCGCTGCCCACGGAGTTTCCGCAGTTCCGGGCCCGGTGGGGGCTACGGTCGGCGGGTGAGCCAGATCGAGGAGCGTGCCGAGCGCGCTGGACCCTTCACCACCCGGCTGACCTGGCGCCTCGCGGACGGTGGCACCGCGGTCTGGGAATCGCGCCCGGCCCGCAAGCGCGGTCTGCTGACCGTTCGCGCCGAGGGCGAGCCGGAGTCCCGCTCCCGGACGGCGGATCGCGTGTCCGTCGGCCGGCTGCGCAGGCTGAACGCCATTGCCGCCGGTGCGTTCACCGTCGGTGGGGCCCTGTTCGCGCTCGGAGCCGGCGTCGCCCAGTTCGGCTCCGCCGGCCGGACCGGCGCCTGGATCTACTTCGCCGGCGGCCTGTTCTTCAACACCGGCGGCTACGCCTCACTCCTCCAGGCGGTCAACGCCCCCCGCCGGGACGCCGGAGCCGGTTCGCCGGCCGCGGAACGCTGGAGGTGGTGGAGCTACGAGCCCGGCCGGATCGACTGGCTCAGTACCTTCGTACTGTTCGTGGGAACGCTCGTGTTCGGCATCAACCTGCTGAGTTCCCTGCTGCAGGGACTCTCCGTGCAGCAGGTGAACCGGCTGGTCTGGGCGCCCGACATGGTCGGATGCATCCTGTTCCTGATTTCGGGGCACCTCGCGCTGCTCGAGGTCTGTCACGGCCGGCCGGGCATCCGTCCCCGAGAGCTCGGCTGGTGGATCGTCGCGGTCAATCAGCTCGGGTCCGTGCTCTTCATGCTTTCGGCCCTGGCCGCCTTCACGCGCCCGGCGACCGGAAGCCCCGTCAACATCGACATCGCCAACTGGGGCACTCTCGCAGGAGCGTTGTGCTTCTCCATCGGAGGCGTAGTCCAGTTCTTCGAGCGCCCCCAGGCGTAGCCACCGACCCCTCGAAATGATCAGATGGAGACACCAAAAATGGTGTGACGGACGGTTCGGGGGGACCGAATGACGACAACTGGGGATGCCGACACCGCAGATGCGACGGCGACAGCGACAGCCGGACGGCGGCGGCGCATCCGCCGCTCGGCGATCGCGGGGGCCTGCACCATGGGCGGGGTGTTCGCCGCAAAGATCTCGATAGCGGCATTCAGCGCCGAGTTCGCGTGGTGGGCCGTCGTGCCGCTCGCCGTCCTCTTCGGTGCGGGCGGGGCGTGGGCCGGCGCCCGGGAGGGCCGGGTGGAGGGCGTTCGCGAGGAAGCACTCGAGCCGGGCGAGATGGTGCTGACCGCCTACGCCGTCCTCCCTCTCACCGAGGAGGGTCCCTTCCTCACGGACTACGAGTTCACCCCTTTCGAGTTGCGCGTGACGAACCGGGGGCTCCAGCTCTGGGAACGGGCGGAGCAGCTCTGGAGCCACCCCTGGCGGACCCTGCACCTGACGAACGACGACGGCTGGGTCCTCGTCCACCACGAGGAGCTCGTGATCGCGGAACTTCAGGTGCAGACCCCGGACGGCTCACCGGACGAACTGCTGCTCGCCGCGGACCGGCTGCGCACCCGCTCGCGCCACCACTGACGCTGACGAACCGGCCGAAAAAAATCCGGCCGGCGATGTCGAGAAGCCGTGGCCGGCTCCGTCCCCGGTGTGAACGCGACCAGAATGGGCCGCACAGCACCGAGGAGAACACGATGGCCAAGTACCTGCTGCTCAAGCACTACCGCGGCGCCCCGGCTGCGGTCAACGACGTACCCATGGACCAGTGGACGCCGGAGGAGATCTCGGCCCACATGCAGTACATGCACGATTTCGCGGCGCGGCTCGAGGGGACCGGCGAGTTCGTCGACGGTCAGGCGCTCGCCCCGGAGGGAACCTTCGTCCGGTACGACGGCGAGGGGCGCCCGCCGGTCACCGACGGCCCGTTCGCCGAGACCAAGGACCTCATCGCCGGCTGGATGGTGATCGACGTCGACAGCTACGAGCGGGCCGTCGAGCTGGCCGGGGAGCTGTCGGCCGCGCCCGGGGCGGGCGGGAAGCCGATCCATGAGTGGCTCGAGCTGCGCCCGTTCCTGACCGCGCCGCCCACCATCACGGAGTGACCTCAGCCGTGAACTCCGTGAACGATGTCCTGCTCCGGAGCCTCACGCCGAGCGTGATCGCGATCCTCGTCCGCCGCGGAGCCGACTTCGCGGCGGCCGAGGACGCCGTGCAGGACGCGCTGGTCGAGGCGGTCCGCGTCTGGCCGGCCGACCCTCCGCGGGACCCGAAGGGCTGGCTGGTCACCGTGGCCTGGCGCCGGTTCCTGGACTCGACCCGGTCGGACGCCGCCCGCCGCCGGCGCGAGGACCGCATCAGCGAGGAGCCGGCCCCCGGGCCCGCGCCCTCGGCGGACGACACGCTCCGGCTCTACTTCCTGTGCGCCCACCCGTCGCTGACTCCGTCGTCCGCGGTCGCCCTCACACTGCGCGCCGTCGGCGGGCTGACCACCCGCCAGATCGCCCAGGCCTACCTGGTGCCCGAGGCGACCATGGCGCAGCGCATCAGCCGGGCCAAGCGGACCGTCTCCGGCGTCCGGTTCGACCAGCCCGGCGACGTCGCCACCGTGCTGCGCGTCCTCTACCTGGTCTTCAACGAGGGCTACTCCGGCGATGTCGACCTCGCCGCCGAGGCCATCCGGCTCACCCGGCAGCTCGCGGCCTCGATCGACCACCCCGAGGTGGCGGGGCTGCTCGCGCTGATGCTGCTCCACCACGCCCGGCGCGCCGCCCGGACCGCGCCCGACGGCAGCCTGGTGCCGCTCGCCGAGCAGGACCGCGGCCGGTGGGACACCGCGTCGATCGCCGAGGGCATCGGGATCCTGCAGGCGGCCCTCGCCCGCGACCGCCTGGGCGAGTTCCAGGCCCAGGCCGCCATCGCGGCACTGCACGCCGATGCGCCCAGCGCCGAGGAGACGGACTGGGTGCAGATCGTCGAGTGGTACGACGAGCTCGCGCGCCTGACCGACAGCCCGGTCGTCCGGCTCAACCGCGCGGTGGCCGTCGGCGAGGCCGACGGACCGCGCGCCGGCCTGGCGGCACTCGCGGCGCTGGACGCCTCCCTGCCCCGCCACACGGCGGTGGCGGCGTACCTGCACGAGCGCGCCGGCGACCTGGCGACGGCGGCACGGCTGTACGCGGAGGCAGCCCTGAAGGCAGCCGACCTCGCCGAGCGCAACCACCTGACGCGCCAGGCGGCCCGGCTCAACGCCCGGCGGCGTCGCTGACGGGTCGCTCGGTCAGGAAGGTCTCGTTCTCCCCGAAGTCCGGGGCCTGGAAGGGGTCCGTCGCCGGAGGCGGCGACGCGGCGGCGGCATGGCCGGGCGTCCCTTCCGGAGCGGAGAACAGCGAGGTCAGGTCGATGACGGGTCTCCTACAGCTTGCTCATCTTGGTGTACGGGCTCAGGATCCGCTCGCGCACCGAACCGAAATCGACGAGTGCCGCGATTCCGTCCTCGATGCCGATCACGCGGCCGAGACCGTACATGTCGTGTGTGACCTGGTCGCCCACCGCGAACTGCTTGGGAGGCGGGGCGACCGGGGCCTTGAAGGGGCTGGTAGGCAAATAGCGCTTGGATGCAGCTGGCTTTGTCATTGCCCCCAGTATGCGCCCGCGTGTCTCCATTCGCAGCGGCCGGCCGCAACCGGAATGGCAAGAAGCCCCCCGCCCGCCGAGAACCGGCAGGTGGGGGGCCGTCCTGTGACCGAGGCTACTTCTTGCCCTGGTTCTTGACCGCCTCGATGGCGGCAGCCGCGGCCTGCGGGTCGAGGTAGGTGCCGCCCGGGTTCAGGGGCTTGAACTCGGCGTCCAGCTCGTAGGCGAGCGGGATGCCGGTCGGGATGTTGAGGCCGGCGATGTCGGCGTCGGAGATGCCGTCCAGGTGCTTGACCAGGGCGCGCAGCGAGTTTCCGTGGGCGGCGACCAGGACGGTGCGGCCGGCCAGCAGGTCCGGGACGATGCCGTCGTACCAGTACGGCAGCATGCGGACGACGACGTCCTTCAGGCACTCCGTCTTCGGGCGGAGCTCCGGCGGGATGGAGGCGTAGCGCGGGTCCTCGGACTGCGAGAACTCGGTGCCGTCCGCGAGCGCCGGCGGCGGGGTGTCGTAGGAGCGGCGCCACAGCATGAACTGCTCCTCGCCGAACTCGGCGAGGGTCTGGGCCTTGTCCTTGCCCTGCAGCGCACCGTAGTGGCGCTCGTTCAGACGCCAGGAGCGGTGGACCGGGATCCAGTGGCGGTCGGCGGACTCCAGGGCGAGCTGCGCGGTGCGGATCGCGCGCTTCTGGAGGGACGTGTGGACCACGTCGGGGAGCAGGCCGGCGTCCTTGAGCAGCTCACCGCCGCGGACCGCCTCCTTCTCGCCCTTCTCGTTGAGGTTGACGTCCACCCAGCCGGTGAACAGGTTCTTCGCGTTCCACTCGCTCTCGCCGTGGCGGAGGAGGATCAGCTTGTACGGTGCGTCGGCCATGCGTACGAGCCTAATGGACGCTCGCGGGGGGCGTGTCCGGCGTCCGGCCCTCGGTCGATTGACACAGCCCGTCAATTGAGTGGCGCCGGAAACACCCCCAGTCGTAATGTCCAGCCCAGCGCCGCACCACTTACATCGCCGGGGGGATTCCGTATGTCCGTTGCCACGATGAGACAGGCGGCACGCGAGAGCGTGTCGGGTCTGCCCCGCGCGTTCTGGTGGCTCTGGGCGAGCACCCTGGTCAACCGGCTCGGGGCCTTCGTCGCCACCTTCATGACCTTGTACCTGACCCAGGACCGGGGCTATTCGGCCTCCTTCGCGGGACTGGTGGTGGCGCTCCACGGGCTGGGCGGGGTCATCTCCTCCCTGGTCGCCGGGGTGATGACGGACCGGCTGGGGCGGCGGCCGACGCTGCTGGCGGCGCAGGCCTCGACCGCCTTCTCGGTGGCGCTGCTCGGCTTCATGGAGCATCCGGCGGCGATCGCGGCAGTGGCGCTGCTGGTGGGCATGACCTCGAACGCCTCCCGTCCGGCGGTGCAGGCGATGATGTCCGACATCGTCCGTCCGGAGGACCGGGTCCGGGCCTTCGCGCTGAACTACTGGGCGATCAACCTCGGCTTCGGGGTCAGTGCGGTGGCGGCCGGGTTCGTGGCGGAGTACAACTACCTCGCCGGTTTCCTGGGCGAGGCGGCGCTGACGCTGGTCTGCGCGGTGCTGGTGTTCGTCAAGCTGCCGGAGTCGCGGCCGGAGCGGGACCTGTCGGCGGACGCCGTCGCCGAGCCGGAGGTCCGGCTGGGGACGGTGCTGCGGGACGGCCGCTACATGGGTGTGGTCGGGCTGTCCTTCCTGATCTCGCTGATCTTCACGCAGGGGTCGGTGGGGCTGCCGGTGGCCATGGGCGAGGCCGGGTTCACGCCGGGCGACTACGGGCTGGTGATCATGGTCAACGGCCTGCTGATCGTGCTCCTGCAGATCCCGGTGACCCGCTTCATCGAGCACCGCGACCCGCAGAGGCTGCTGGTGGTCTCGGCGCTGCTGGCCGGGTACGGCTTCGCGATGACGGCCTTCGCCGGGTCGATCGCGGTGTACGCGCTGACGGTCTGCATCTGGACGCTGGCGGAGATCGTGAACTCGCCGACCCAGATGGGCCTGGTGGTCCGGCTCTCGCCGCTGCACGGGCGCGGGCGCTACCAGGGGGTGTACACGATGTCCTGGTCGGTGGCTGCGCTGGTCGCGCCGCTGATGGCGGGGTTCGTGATCGACAGGTACGGGGCGGGCTGGCTGTGGGGGGCGACCGGGGTGCTGGGGACGGTCGCCGCGGTGGGGTACTGGGTCCTGATGCGCGGCCTCCCCAGCGAAGCCCCCGCGCCCGCACCCGCACCCGAGCCGGACCCCGCCCCGGCCCCGGCGGCTCCGGCAGCCCAGGCCCCGGCGGCCTGCCCGGCCTCGAGCCCTACGGCGCCTTCGGCTGCGTGAGGTGGCGGAAGGCGTCCAGGTTGTACGTCGGCTCGCCGCGCGAGACCCGCCAGTCGTACTCCCGCCGGATCGCGCTCGCGAAGCCGAGCTCCAGCAGCGTGTTGAAGGAGCCGTCGGCCGCCTCCAGCACGGTGCCCAGGATCCGGTCCAGCTCCTCCGGGGTGATCACCGACAGCGGGAGCCGGCCGGCCAGGTAGATGTCGCCCAGCGCGTCCACCGCGTAGGAGAGGCCGCCGTACAGCTTGAGGTTGCGCTCCAGCAGCCAGCGGTGCACGGCCGCCTCGTTCTCGTCCGGGTGACGGATGACGAAGGCGTTGACGGACAGCGAGTGGCGGCCGACCCGCAGGGAGCAGGTGGTCGACAGCTTGCGGGTGCCGGGCAGTTTGACGACGTACGAGCCGGGTTCGGGGGACTCCCATTCCAGCTCGGCTCCGGTCAGCGTGTGCTCGATGATCGCCGCGTGATCAGCCATGGTGGGAGCGTACGCGACGGCGATGATCATGCATGGCCGCGGTGTACACGTCGGCCGTGCCGCTCGCCGCCGTGTCCCAGCCGAAGAACTGCGCGTGCCGGGCGGCTTCCCGGCCCATCCGGTCGGTCAGCGCGGGGTGGTCGGCGAAGCGCTGCAGCCGGGCCGCCCAGTCCGCCGGATCGTGGCCGGGTACGAGGATGCCCGTCACCCCGTCGTTGACGGCGACCGGGAGTCCGCCGACCGCCGCGGCCAGCACCGGGGTGCCGGCCGCCTGCGCCTCGATCGCGACCAGCCCGAAGGATTCGTTGTACGAGGGCATGACCAGCACCGATGCCGCCCGGAACCAGTCCACGAGCCGGTCCTGGCCGACCGGCGGGTGGAAGTGCACCAGGTCCGCGATGCCCAGCTTGGCGGCCAGCTTCTGCAGGCCTTCCGGCTTCGCCAGCCCGCTGCCGCTCGGCCCGCCGACCACCGGGACGAAGAGCCGGCCGCGCAGCGAGGGGTCCCGGTCGACCATCACGGCGACGGCGCGCAGCAGAATGTCGGGGGCCTTCAGCGGCTGGATGCGGCCCGCGAAGAGGGGGATCAGGGCGTCCTGCGGGAGCCCGAGGCGGGCCCGGGCCGCGGCCCGGCCGTCGCCGACGGTGAACCGCTCCAGGTTCACCCCGGGGTGGACGACGGCCACCTTGGCGGGGTCGGCGTCGTAGTGGCGGACCAGTTCCTCGGCCTCCTCCGCGGTGTTCGCGATGAGGCGGTCGGCGGCGGTCACGATCTGGGTCTCGCCGATCACCCGGGCGGCCGGCTCCGGGGTGTCGCCCTCCGCCAGCGCCGCGTTCTTGACCTTGGCCATGGTGTGCATGGCGTGCACCAGCGGGACGCCCCACCGCTCGGCGGCGAGCCACCCGACATGGCCGGAGAGCCAGTAGTGGGAGTGGACGAGGTCGTAGTAGCCGGGGCGGTGCCCGGCCCAGGCCTGCATCACGCCGTGGGTGAAGGCGCAGAGCTGGGCGGGCAGCTCCTCCTTGGCGAGGCCTTCGTACGGGCCGGCGTCGACGTGCCGCACCAGTACGCCCGGGGACAGCTCCACGACGGGCGGCAGCCCGCCCTCGGTGGCCCGGGTGAAGATCTCCACCTCGATGTTGATGGCGGCGAGCCGCTTGGCCAGCTCCACGATGTACACGTTCATGCCGCCGGCGTCGCCGGTGCCCGGCTGGTGCAGCGGGGAGGTGTGCACGCTGAGCATGGCCACCCGGCGCGGCTTGCGGTGCTGGCCGAACTCCGGCAGGCGCAGCCGGGGCGGGTCGTAGCGGGTGATGCGGCCGGCGGCACGCCTGCCTCCGAGCCGGGATACGTACTGGCTCAAGGGAGCAGTCCTCTCGGTCGGTGGCTCCGGCAGTCGCCGGCAGTCGCTCACAGGCAGGGCAGGTGTGGCAGGGCATGGCTGGGCGGGAGCGCGGGCGCTCCTCAAGGGGTGCAACCGGTGAGGCCCCGCCCGGCATTCCGCGCCGGGCGATTTGCTTGGGCGTTTGCCGGATTTTTATTCGGTCCGGGCGTTCCGCTTACTCTCGGCACATGAGTTCCCGCCCGTCCCCGCCGAGCCGTACCGCCCGTCCGGTCGGCACGGTGACCCGCGGGACGACCAATCCGAACCGGCTGCGCCGGATGGACCGCTGGATCGCGGCGGTGCACGGGCCGGCCCTGCGCCGGGCGGAGGAGCCGGTGGCCGTGGACCTGGGGTACGGGGCGGCGCCCTGGACGGCGGTGGAGCTGCTGGCGCGGCTGCGGACGGCGGCCCCGCGGGTCCGGGTGGTGGGCATCGAGATCGAGCCGGCCCGGGTGGCGGGGGCGAAGCCGTACGAGCGGGAGGGCCTCAGCTTCCGGCACGGCGGGTTCGAGGTGCCGCTGGCGGGCGGGGAGCGGCCGGCGCTGATCCGGGCGGCGAACGTGCTGCGGCAGTACGACGAGGAGCAGGTCGCCGAGGTGTGGGCGCGGCTGTGTGCACGGCTGGCGCCGGGCGGGCTGCTGGTGGAGGGGACCTGCGACGAGATCGGGCGGCGCCATGTGTGGGTGGCGCTGGGGCCGGAGGGGCCGCGCACGGTCACCTTCGCGACCCGGCTGGGCTCCCTGGACCGCCCCTCGGACCTGGCCGAGCGGCTGCCGAAGGCGCTGATCCACCGCAATGTGCCCGGTGAGCCGGTGTACGCGTTCCTGCGGGACTTCGACCGGGCGTGGGCGGCGGCTGCGCCGTACGCCTCGTACGGGGCGCGGCAGCGGTGGATCCGTACCGCGCGGGCCCTCTCCGGCGACTGGCCGCTGGCGGACGGGCCGGGGCGGTGGCGGCAGGGCGAACTGACGGTGCGCTGGGACGCGTTGCGTCCGGTGGGGTGAACCCGGGCGGCCGGGGAACCGGTTGCGGGCCGGGGCCGTTGAGTCGTGGTGGGAGGGGCGGGGCCGGGGGTCATGATCGGGCGGTTGTCCACAAGGCTGTTGGAATTCGCCGAGTCGTGGCACCATCCCGAATGCAGTGAGAAGTTACTGATGAATAGTCAGATCTGACCGACAGGCAGATCTGCCATGTGTCTGGGGGGACCGTGAACCGACGGCGTCGTGGCGGAGTCGCGCTCGCACTGCTGTGCGCGATGGCCATACTCTCCACCCCGGGCCTGGCCGGCACGGCCTTCGCCGCCCCGGGCGCCCCGGAGCCCGGTCCCGGCGCCAAGTCCCTGGAACAGGTGCGCAAGGACATCGAGGAGCTGTACCGGCAGGCCGGCACGGCCACGGATGCGTACAACCAGGCCGAGACCGAGACCAAGCGGCAGTCCGACCAGATCGTGTCGCTCGCCAAGCAGATCGCCGCCGGGCAGGACCGGATCACCGTCCTCAAGAACCGCGCGGGCGCCGCCGCCCGTGCCCAGTACCGCTCCGGGGGCCTGCCGCCGGGCGCCCAGCTGGCCATGAGCCGCGATCCGGGGCAGTTCCTCGACGGGGCCGACCGGCTGCGCCAGGGCGAGAAGGCGACCGCCGGGGTCCTCTCCGAACTGAACGAGACCCAGGCCGACTTGCAGCAGTACGCCAAGGACGCGACGGCGCACTGGCAGACCCTGGAGGCCAACCGGGTCAAGCAGGAGTCGGCGAAGAAGCAGATCGAGGACAAGATCAAGGCCGCCGAGGAGCTGGAGAGCAAGCTGGAGGCCGAGGAGAAGGCCCGGCTGCTGCAGCTGGAGCAGGAGGCCCAGTACCAGGCCCAGAAGGCCTGGCTGAACACGGGCGCGATCAAGGACGCCAAGGGCGCGGCGACGGAGGCCGGGAAGCGGGCGGTCCAGTTCGCCACCGCGCAGATCGGCAAGCCGTACGTATGGGGCGCCGAGGGCCCGGACTCCTTCGACTGCTCCGGCCTGACCTCCAAGGCGTGGCTGGCGGCCGGCACGAACATCCCGCGCACCTCGCAGGAGCAGCTGAGGCTGCTGCCGAAGATCGCCGTCAAGGACATGCGACCGGGCGATCTGATCATCTACTTCGACGACGCGAGCCATGTGGCGATGTATGTGGGCGACGGTGCGATGGTGCACGCCCCCCGCCCCGGCCGGAAGATCACTATGGCGGGCGCCGGATCGATGCCGATCAAGGCGGTGGTCCGCCCGGACACCCAGTAGGTCCTGGTCCTGTCCGGACCGTGGGCCGACCCGTCCCGGCCACCGAGACCGGTGGGCCGCCCGGGCGTGATGTTTGTCATCCCGCGACCCGGGACTTCGCCCCTGATAAGGGCATATGCCGGAGGCCCGCTCCCACACGGCCATTCCGTCGGCCCGGCATGGCCCGCTAGGGTCGGCACGCAGCGCGCGCCAGCCTCGGGGGGAGGGAAGGAACCGAGACGATGACCGTACCCGTACCGCGGCAGAGGGACACCCCGGCCGCGGAGAGCGGTCAGCCCGGCGCACCTCCGCAGGCGCTGACCCTGCTGGTGATCCAGGACGACCCCGGCGGCGGCCTCACGGTCCCCGAGATCCTCGACGCCGACGGCCAGCGCATCCGGATCCGCACCGCCCGCAACCTCACCGAGGCCGCCCGGCTGCTCACCCAGGACGTGCACTGCATCCTGCTCGACCTGAGCCTGCCCGGCAGCGCCGCCCGCACGGTCGGCGTGGGCAACGGCCACCCGGGCCCGGCCGCCGCCGCCCGCACCGCCACGGCGGTGGAGTCCGGCACCGACGAGCTGGCCACCCTCCGGCAGGTGCTCCGGATCGCCCCGCGGCACGCCGTCCTCGTCCTGACCGCCGAGGCGGACGCGGACCGGGCCGCCGAAGCGGTCCGGGTCGGCGCCCAGGACTTCCTGTTCCGCGACGAGCTGGACGGCCGGCTGCTGAGCCGCGCCATCCGGTACGCGGTGGAACGCAAACGGGCCGACATAGCCCAGTACAAGCTCGCGGAATCCCGGCTCCGAGCCCAGGAGAACGCCCGGCTCGAACGCGGCCTGCTCCCCACCCCGCTGCTCGAAGGCGCCGACCTCCGGTTCGCCGCCCGCTACCGGCCCGGCCGCAGCCGCGCCCTGCTGGGCGGAGATTTCTACGACGCCGTCCGCACCCCCGACGGCACGGTGCACGCAATGATCGGCGACGTCTGCGGGCACGGCCCGGACGAGGCCGCCCTCGGCGTCGAGCTGCGCATCGCCTGGCGCGCCCTGACCCTCGCGGGCCTGTGCGGGGACGACCTGCTGGCCACCCTCCAGGAGGTGCTCGAGGTCGAGCGCCCCTGCGAGGAGATCTTCGCGACGCTCTGCACGGTGGACATCTCCCCCGACAGCCGCCGCGCCGGACTGTGCCTGGCCGGCCACCCGGCCCCGCTGATAACCAGGCCGGGCCGCCCGGCGACGCTCCTCCCGTACGAGGACAGTGGCCCGGCGCTCGGACTGCTGCCGCGCGCCCGCTGGCCCCGCCGCCAGGTGGAGCTGGGCGGCACCTGGAGCCTGATGCTCTACACCGACGGCCTGATCGAGGGCCGCATCGGCACCGGCCGGGAACGCCTCGGACAGGACGGCATGGTCGAGATGATCAACCGGCACCTGGAGCGCGGCCTGCGCGGCGAGGGGCTGCTGGAGGCGGCCGTCACCGAAGCCCGCCGCCTGAACGGCGGCGAGCTCACCGACGACGTCGCCGTCGTCCTCCTGGACCGCGCGGGCTAGGCCGCCCTGTCCGGGATCTAGCGGTTGCCGTTGTAGGGGCCGTACGGCCCGTCACTGCTGCTGCCGCGGCGCCCGCCACCGGACACCCGCTTCAGCGCGGGCTTCACATCGACCATGAACACGATCGTGGCGATGAGCCCGGCGATCTGCAGGAACAGCATGCCCAGGAACAGGTCGACCGCCACCGTGATCCCGAGGATCACCAGCCAGAACGTCTTGGTCTGCTTGTCGGCGGCCCGGTAGGCATCCTCCCGCGCCACCAGCGCGAACACGAAGGCCACGACGGCGAGCACCAGCATGGCGAGCCCGAGCAGCGCCACGACGGAATTGAATCCCTGAATCAACATGCCCCTCTACCGCCTCACGACGCGCTTGGCCTCTGTTCCGTCCACGCTACAGACAGAACGGACCGGACACCGTGAAGGTGCCCGGTCCGCCCCGTCGTCACTCCGTCACTCCGTCACTTCGTCACTCGACGGGTGCTGCCTTCTTCGCGGCGCTCTTGCGCGTGGCGGTCCGCTTCGCGGCCGGCTTCTCCGCGTCGGCGTCGGACTGGGCCGCCGCCGACTCCGACTCGGGCGCGGACGCCGGCTCGACCACCGCGGCGACATCGATGATGTCCTCGGCGACCTCGCCGCGCCACTGCCGCACGGCCTGCTCGCCGTGCTCGGCGACCCGGTCGTACGTCTCCTTGGCGCGCACCGCGTACTCGGCGGCCACCCCGACCCCGCGCAGCGCGAGATCCTGGGCGCTCTCCCCGAGCTTCTTGGCGTCGATCTTCTTCGGGTCGATCGACCCGAGCGCCCCGACCACCCCGACGACCTTGGCGGCAACCGCCTCCAGGTCCTCCTTGGCCCGCTCCTGCACGGCCTTGGGGTCGGTGTTGCGCACCGCCTCGATCCGCGCCGGCGCCTCGGCCCGCAGCTGGTCGATCAGTCCCGGCACCTTCTTGGCCTGCTGCACGGCGTAGTCGGCCGTGCCGGCGGCGAAGTAGAGCGGAGTCGGGTCGGTCAGGGTCTTCTTCAGGTCATCGGCGATGGCCATCTTGCCGGTCCTCCCGGATCGCATTTCACTTCGTGGACGGCACCTCGTCAGCGGGGGGCTCGCCCTCGCTGAGCGCGTTCTCCTTGCGGAACGATTCGTAGATCTGCAGCAGTACCTGCTTCTGCCGCTCGTTGATGGACGGGTCGCCCAGAATGACGGCCCGTGTCTCCACCTCGTCCCGGTCCCGCTCGTCGAGGATCCCGGCCTGCACGTACAGCGTCTCCGCGGAGATCCGCAGCGCCTTGGCCAGCTGCTGCAGGATGTCCGCGCTCGGCTTGCGCAGCCCGCGCTCGATCTGACTGAGATACGGATTCGACACCCCTGCCGCATCGGCGAGCTGCCGCAACGAGAGCTGCGCCTGGCGGCGCTGCTCGCGCAGGTACTCGCCGAGATTCCCGACATTGAGGGATGCCATGTCCTGATCCTCCCGCATCTTGCTAACTTTTGCAAGCAACTGCTTGCAACATCTCCCACCCGCTCGGCGCGGCCCGGTCAGGCGTGGAAAGCGGCCACCTCCAGGGCGGACAGGCGCTCGGGGTCGGCCACCACGTCGATGGCGAGGATCCGGCCGCCCCTGACGAGGAAGGCCATGACGGACAGCGCTGTGCCGTTCGCGGCGACCGTCACGCCCGCCGTGCCGTTGATCAGGGCCGGCCGGGCGAACGGCGAGAGGCCGCCGAAGGTGACCGCCTGGCCGGCGACCGTCTCGGCGCCGCGGTGGACGACCGTCAGGCGGGCGCGGACCACGCCGCCGTCGGAGCGCAGCACCACATCGGGGTCGAGTACGGCGACCAGCGCCTCGAAGTCCCCGTCGCGCGCCGCGGCGAAGAAGGCGTCCACCACCGCACGCTGCGTGGCGAGGTCCGGGTCCGGAGCCGGGGCCTGGCCCTGGACCCGGCGGCGGGCCCGGCTCGCGAGCTGCCGGGCGGCGGCCGGGGTCCGCTCGATCAGCGGGGCGATCTCGTCGAACGGCACGGCGAACATGTCGTGCAGGACGAAGGCCAGCCGCTCGCCCGGCGTGAGCGATTCGAGTACGACCATCAGCGCCAGCCCGACCGAGTCGGCGAGCAGCACCTCCTGCTCCGGGTCGACGGTGTGCTCCCGGCCGAGGACCGGGTCGGGCATCCCCGCCCCCAACAGTCCCGCCCCCAACAGCCCCGTCTCCAGCGGATCCTCGCGCCGCTGCTCGCGCGTGCGCAGCAGGTTCAGGCACACCCGCGCCACCACCGTGGTCAGCCAGCCGCCCAGGTTCTCGACCCCGCTGGTGTCGGTCCGGTCGAACCGCAGCCAGCCCTCCTGCACCGCGTCCTCGGCCTCACTGAGGGACCCGAGCATCCGGTAGGCCACGGACCGCAGGTGCGCCCGGTGCTCCTCGAACCGTGCTGCCCGCTCTGCCTGTTCTGCCCGTTCCGCCGATATCGCCGTCTCGTCCACCCCCCAGTTGTAGCCGGAAGATCAACAACCTGGCGGCCGAACCGCGAACTCAGGCCAGCGGACGCCGGCCCGTGACCACCGTGGCCGACCATTCCTCCGACGTGGCCGCGTGGACCGCGAGGCCCGCCGAGGTCATCGCCGAGGCCGTCGCCGGGGACTGCCGGGTGCTCGTCTCGATCAGCAGGTGCCCGCCCTCGGCCAGCCAGGGCAGGGCCCCCTCGGCCACCCGGCGCTGGATCGACAGGCCGTCCGGGCCGCCGTCCAGGGCCGTGTGGGGTTCGTGGTCGCGGGCCTCCGGCGGGAGCAGCGCGATGGAGTCCGTGGGGACGTACGGGGCGTTCACCACCAGCAGGGTGATCCGGCCGCGCAGACCGGCCGGAAGGGCATCGTAGAGGTCGCCCTCGTGGACCTGGCCGCCGTACGGGGCGACGTTGCGCCGGGCGTAGCCGAGCGCCACCGGGTCGATGTCCGCCGCATGCAGCTCCGCGCCGGGCACGGCCGCGGCCACCGCCGCGCCGACCGCCCCCACCCCGCAGCACAGGTCCACGACCACCGCACCCGGGCGGGCCAGCGCCGCCGCCTGCTGCACCAGGAACTCGGTGCGCCGGCGCGGCACGAAGGCGCCCTCCCCGACCGCCATCCGCAGTCCGCAGAACTCCGCCCAGCCCACGACATGCTCCAAGGGGTGGCCGACCGCCCGGAGTTCCACCATCCGCGCGAGGTCCGCGCCCTCCGCCGCCGCGCCCAGCAGCAGTTCCGCCTCCTCCTCCGCGAACACGCAGCCCGCCGCGCGGAGCGTGTCCACCACCCACTGTGCCTTTGCCGTGTCTGCCGTCACTCAGTCCTCCAAGACCGTCACATCGAGTCGTTCCAGTCGTGCCGGGTCGGCCAGGACGTCGATCGCGACAATCCTGCCCCCGCTCACGGTGAAGCCCATCAGCGCCACCGGCTTGCCCTCCCGCATGCTCACCACCCCCGGCGACCCGTTCACCAGCGCCGGGCGCGCGGACGGCGACAGCCGCTGGAAGGTGAGCGCCTGCCGGGCCACCGCCGCCGCGCCGCGCACCAGCCGCGAAGCGCCGCCGCCGGCCTCCCCCAGGTCGACCCGGAGCACCACCTCCGGGTCCAGAACCGCCAGCAGTTCCTCGAAGTTGCCGTTCCGGGAGGCCGACAGGAAGGCGCCCATCACCTCCCGCTGCCGGGTCAGGTCCGTGTCCGGCACCGGCGCCGCCCCCTGCACCCGCCGGCGGGCCCGGCTGGCCAGCTGGCGGGCCGCCGCCGGGGTCCGCTCCACGATGGGCGCGATCTCCTCGAAGGGCACTCCGAACATATCGTGCAGGACGAACGACAGCCGTTCGGCGGGCGCGAGCTGCTCCAGTACGACCAGCAGCGCCAGCCCCACCGAGTCGGCCAGCAGCACCTCCTGCTCCGGGTCGAGCCCCTCGGGCGGGCTCAGGATCGGTTCCGGCACCCGCACCCCGAGGGGTTCCTCGCGCCGGGCGCGGCGGATGCGCAGCTGGTCCAGGCAGACCCGGGCGACCACCGTGGTCAGCCAGCCGCCCAGGTTCTCCACTTCGCGGGTCGAGCTGCGGTCGAGCCGGAACCAGGCCTCCTGGACGGCGTCCTCCGCCTCGCTGAGCGAGCCGAGCATCCGGTAGGCGACCGCCTGGAGATGCGTCCGCCGCTCCTCGAAGCGGGCCGCCAGGAAGGCCCGGTCGTCACGGACTTCGCTGTGTTCGTAGGTCATGCCCTTCTGACGCAGCCGCAGCAGCGGATGTGACCGCCCCCGCCGCCCGGAGCCCGTCAGCCGCCCGGAACCCGTCAGCCGCCCGGAGCCCGTCAGAAGACGTCCGGGCACCACGGCCGCCGGGCCGTGCGGAACACCGCGTCCGCCAGCGCCACCGCTCCCGGCCGCAGCTCCCGCACCAGGCCGAGCGCCGCCAGCCGGGCCGCCGAGCCGTCGCCCAGGTAGAGGGCGCCCAGCGCGCCGATGCCGAGCACCAGGTCCGGATCGGCGTCGGTGGTCCCACAGGTCCCGGCGCCCGCGTCCAGCAGGTAGCGGCCTGCCGCCAGGCCCTGCGGGTCCTCGACCTCCAGCACCAGCCGGCCCGGCACCTCGTACGTCCGCGCGCCGAGCGCCCGTACCACGTCCAGCAGCCGCACCCACAGCATGTCCACCGCGGTCACCGTGCGAGCCGCGCGCGGGTCCGGGAGGAACTGCGGGAGGAGATCGTCCGGCGGCCGGTACCCGGTGCGGACCTTCAGCACCCAGTCGATGGAGCAGAGGAAGTGCCACAGGGCGCGCTCCGCCTGCGGGGTCACCGCCAGCAGGTCCGTGACGTGCACGGTGTTCAGCGGGACCTTCGCGTCCGTCCAGTGGTCGTCGGCCCGGTAGGCGGCGTAGCCCTGTGCCTCACCGTCGGCCGACCGGTACACGGCGAAGTACTTCTCCTTGTACGGGCGGGAGTCGAGCGCTTCCAGACCGGTGGCCAGGCTCCACCACCGCTCGTCGCGGTCGACCACGCCTGGGGTGGCCGCGCGCAGCCGCTCGTGCAGTTCCGGGCCGGTCCGGCGGGCCGCGGCTGCGTCCACCAGGTCGATCCGGCCGCCGTCGTCGGGCACCGGCCGGCTGCGGTCCAGGCCGGTGCGCGCGACGTCGATCTCCCATTCCGCCGTCGAGGTGGCGGGCCCGAACCCGTACCGGCCGTAGATCGGGTACTCGGCGGCTATCAGCGTGGCCAGCACGTCGCCGCGCTCCTTGGCCGCCGCGAGGTCCGCCGTCATCATCCGGGTGAGCAGGCCGCGGCGCCGGTGCGTGGGCAGCACCGAGACGGCGGAGACCGCGTTCGCGGGGAGCACCGCGCCGCCGGGCACGGTGAGTTCCTGCGCGAACGTCCGGAACGTGGCCACGCAGCCGCCGGTGTCGGAGTCGAAGGCCCCCACCATCCGGTTGAGGTCGTTGTACTTGATCCGCTGGGCGACGTCTCCGTCCGTGACCAGGGGTGAGGACAGGAAGGCGGTCTGTACCGTGCGCAGCCATGCGGCCAGCTCGGATTCTGTGACGGGACGGATGTCGGCGCTCATGGCAGGCACGCTAGCCGCCGGTCCGCGGCCCGTCGCCCGAATTACGCCAGCAGATCGTCCACCTGCGCCTCGCCCTCCCGGTACCGGCGGGTGATCTCGGCGCTGCAGTCGTCGGCGGTGCGCTGGAGCTGCTGCCGGCGCCGGGACACCTGCTGCTCGTACCGGACCAGCCGGCCCATGGCGTCGTGCAGTTCGGCGTCGGTACGGGCGGCCAGGTCGGAGAGTTCCACATCGGCCAGCATCTCGGCGGCCAGCAGCCGGAACTCCTCGCTCTGCGGGGTGCCGAGGGTGACGTGGCGGGCGGAGGCGCTGCGGCTGGAGGGGGCGTCGGCGAGGATCTCGGACAGCCGGTCCACGACCACCGCCGGGATCTCCCGGCCCGCCGGCCCCGCCTGGTCGGTCCGCCGGGCCAGTTCGGCGCGCAGGATGTCGATCCGGCCCTGCAGGATTCTGCGGATGTAGCTCAGGTCGGCCTCGTCGCGCTGGGCGTCCCGGCGCAGGGCCCGCAGTTCGGGCAGTCCGAGCCCGGGGACGCCGGAGGGCTGCGCGTCCGCGTTGCGCTGCGCGGGCGGGCGCACCGCCGACACCGGGCCTGCGGCTGCAGAGGTACCAGAAGTATTCATACGAACGTGTCCGTCCCCTCGACCGGTGCATCCGGGGTCTCCCCGGGCCCCCAGGGCCCGGGGGATGCACCGCCTCCGTGCATCGTGCCACTGACGGTGGGGCAGGCGCAGTCTCAGTGCACCCGATCGGCCCCGGACGGGTGCACGCCTGGTACACAGGTGGTATGCGAGCAGTGGTGCAGAGGGTGGACGGCGCGAGCGTGGTCGTGGCCGGTGAGACCGTGGGCGAGATCGTCGGCGAGGGGCTGTGTGTGCTGGTGGGGGTGACCCACGAGGACACCCCGGAGAAGGCGGCGCAGCTGGCGCGCAAGCTGTGGTCGCTGCGGATCCTGGAGGGCGAGAAGTCCTGCAGCGACAACGGTGCGCCGCTGCTGGTCGTCTCCCAGTTCACGCTCTACGGGGACGCCCGCAAGGGCCGCCGCCCCACCTGGAACGCGGCGGCGCCCGGGGACCTTGCGGAGCCGCTGGTGGACGAGGTGGTGGCGCAGCTGCGGAAGCTGGGCGCGACGGTGGAGACGGGCCGGTTCGGTGCGGACATGCGGGTCTCGCTCACCAACCACGGCCCGTTCACCGTGCTCCTCGACCTGTAGGACTCAGGGACTCAGGGGGCGACGACGACCTCCTGGGCCGCCGCGGTCGAGCCGGCCAGCAGCGCCGCGTCCACCGGGACGTTCCGCTTGACCAGCGCGAGGGCGATCGGGCCGAGCTCGTGGTGGCGCACCGAGGTGGTGACAAAGCCCAGCTGGCGGCCCTCGGGGCCGTCGGCGGCGAGCCGTACCGGCGTCCCGTGCGGCGGCAGCAGCACCTCGGAGCCGTCCAGGTGCAGGAAGACCAAGCGGCGCGGCGGCTTCCCCAGGTTGTGGACGCGGGCGACCGTCTCCTGGCCGCGGTAGCAGCCCTTCTGCAGGTGCACCGCGGTGCCGATCCAGCCCAGCTCGTGCGGGATGGTGCGGTGGTCGGTCTCCAGGCCCAGCCGCGGGCGGTGCGCCTCCACGCGCAGCGCCTCGTACGCCAGGAGGCCGGCGGCGGGGCCGTGGTCGGCGGCGAAGGCGGTCAGCTCGGCGCGCGGCAGGAACACGTCGCGGCCGGCCGGGGTCTCCCGTACGACGTACTTCTCGGCGAGTTCGGTGATGGAGCCGGCGGGCAGGTGCACGACCGCGAAGTCGGCGGTCCGGTCGGCGACTTCCACCCGGTAGAAGAACTTCATCGACTCCAGGTAGGCGATCAGCGCCGGCACGGTGTCCGGTTCCACGTGCGCCCAGACCGTCTCGCCGTCGTCGACGAGGTAGAGCGCGTGCTCGATGTGGCCGTTGGCGGAGAGGATCAGCGCCTCGGTGGCCTGCCCGGGCGGCAGTTCGGTCAGGTGCTGGGTGAGCAGCAGGTGCAGCCAGCTCAGCCGCTCCGGTCCGGTGACGGTGAGGACTCCGCGGTGCGAAAGGTCGACGAAACCGCGGCCGTCCGCGAGCGCGCGCTGTTCGCCGTACAGCTCTCCGTAGTGGGCGGCGACGCCTTCGTCACGGCCTTCGGCCGGTACGGCACCGGGCAGATTAAGCAAAGGGCTGGTCATAGGCCAAGCCTACGACTGCTCGTCCCGCTGCTTGGCGGCGCACTTCCGGCAGCGGCCGAAGATCGCGAAGTGCTTCATGTCGGTCTCGAAGCCGAAGGTGGCGTGCAGTTTGGCGATGAACTCGGAGGCGATGCCCTGCTCGGCCTCGATGACGTCCCCGCAGTCCCGGCACACCAGATGGATGTGGTGATGGCGGTCGGCGAGGTGGTACGTCGGTGCACCGTGCCCGAGATGGGCGTGCGAGACCAGCTTGAGCTCCTCGAGGAGCTCAAGGGTCCGGTACACGGTGGAGATGTTCACCCCGGAGGCGGTCTTCCGCACCTCGACGAGGATCTCGTCCGGGGTGGCGTGCTCCAGGGTGTCCACGGCCTCCAGCACAAGCTGGCGCTGCGGGGTCAGCCGGTAGCCGCGCTGCCGCAGATCGCTCTTCCAGTCGGTGCTCGCCACCCGCCCAGTGTACGGGCGGGTGGCGCAACCGGGCGGTTGCCGGTCAGCGGAAGAAGGCGATGCCGTCGTCCGGCATGTCGGGGAGGTTGCGCGCCATCTCGGCGACCTCCTCCGGGGTGACGACCTTCTTCAGCTGGGCCGACATGTACGGGCGCAGCTCGACGTCCGGGGTGGCCTTCTCCCCGACCCACATCAGGTCGCCCTTCACATAGCCGTAGAGGCGCTTGCCACCGCTGTACGGGCCGGACGCGGCGGTGCGGGCGATCGCGTCGGTGACCAGGTCGATCTGCGGCTTCCGGTCGGCGAGCTCGCCGTACCAGACCTCGACGACGCCCTGGTCGCGGACCATGACGGTCTCGACCTTGCGGTCGGAGTCGATACGCCAGTAGCCGGTCTCGGACTCCAGCGGGCGGACCTTCTTGCCCTCGGCGTCGAGCACCCACGTGTGCGAGACGTACTCCAGGAAGTCCCTGCCGTCGTGGCTGAAGACGACCTCCTGGCCGAAGTTGCACTTCTCTTCACCGGGGAAGTCGAAGACGCCCGCGCCCTCCCAGGTGCCGAGGAGGAAGGCGAGGGGGACGAGGCCCGGGTTCAGGTCGGACGGGATCTGGATCATGAATGGCTGCTCAGGCGATCTGTGGGAGGGGTCGGTGAACCGGAGGTCAGCGCTGGCCCTGGTAGAGCTTCGCGACGGCCAGCGCGGTGAAGGCGAGGACGCCGACGGCGACCAGGACCAGCAGGGAGGTGAAGACTGCCTCAAGCACGGGGTGCTCCTCGGAGGGGTCGGTTCGGGTGGCTACGGGGCCGGTCCCCAAGCCTACTGGCCCGGGGACCTGGCCACTCTGTGAGGTCTGCCGTTGGGCCGGTCAGCCCAGCAGCTGGTTCTGCAGGATCACCGTCTGGTGGAAGGGGACGGCGGCTGGCTCGGCGCCCTTGCGGGTCTGGAGGACCACGGCCTGGAGGTCGCCGGACTGGATGCAGGCGAGCCGGACGGCCTCGTCGCCGGCGGGCGGGGCCTCCCGCATGACCGTGACGTGGTTGTCCACGTCGACGCTCTGCGTGTCGTAGCCCCGGGTCCTGCCCTCCTCCCGCTTCGCCGCGCTCCAGGTGTCGTCGTCCGCCAGCGCGGCACCTCCGACCGGCGCCAGGTGGGAGGTGCAGCCGCTGAACGCGTCCGTGAACGCCGAGGTGTGGAAACGCAGCAGGTAGATGCGGGTGCGGGTGCCGTCGGGCGTGGTCCAGCCGCGGACCGCGATCTGCCGCAGGCCCTCGTCCCGCAGCTGCTCCTTCAGGCCGGGCCGGGAGTCCGGAACGTACTCCGCCAGGAAGCTGTCCGGGGTGACGGTGCCGTCCTGCCCCGGCTTCAGCCCGTCGTCCGGCCGGGCCCCGGCGGGGGCGGGCAGCAGCAGCCCGGTCAGGGCCGCGTAGTGCACCCCGTCCCGGTTGTCCGCGGCAAACGGCAGCGGGGCGCCCTTCGGCAGCTCCGGCTTGCGGATCTCCGGATAGTCCCAGCGGCCGTCGGGCTCGGTGGCGAGGCCGGGGACGTCGGTGCGCTCGCGCCCGGTGATCTCGTACGTGACGGCCGTGCCGGCGCCGGCGAAGACCAGCAGGGCGGCGGTCCAGCGCAGCACACCGAAGGCGAGCCGCCGGCGCCGGGCGGACCGCGCCGGGGCTGCGGGGCCCAGGGTGGCCTCCGGGGCGGTTTCCTGGGCCGGGGCCGGTTCCGCGGCTTCGGGCTGCTGGGCGGTCATGCGGACTCCCCGGGGGACTGCAGGTGGGTCAGCTGGTTCTTGAGGACCTTGATCGCGTCGGAGACGCGGAGCGGCTTGCCCTCGTACGCGCGGAAGATGACCAGGTGGTCGCCTTCGACCGCCACGCACTCCAGGGACTCGACCAGGTCCTTGTCCTTGTCCTGGTCCTTGGGATCGATGCTCATCAGCCAGCACTTGGCCTGGGGGAAGCCGTCCACCGTGGGCGGCTTGCTGCCCTTGTCGGCCGCCAGGCCGAGCAGTTTCCCGGTCAGCGCGGCGAATTCGCCCAGCGCCTTCGGGTCCGCCTGCATCAGGTGGATCTCGCTGACCATGCCGTATCCGTCCCGGTAGCTGCGTCCCGCGATCCCCTTGAGTTTGAGCTGGGCGAGAGCCTTGTCCCGCTCCTTGCGTTCGGTGCCGGACAGGCCGGTCCGCTGCTCCTTCAGACGCTCGACCGCCTTCGCGCCGGGGACGAAGAAGTCGTTGCCCTCCGCGCCGAAGTCCGGGCCGGGCCGGAACTGCTGCGGCATCGGCAGCAGCTTGGCGGCCAGCGGGTGCCGGGGGGCGGTCGGCTGCTCCTCCGCCGTCGCGGACAGGTCCGCCGCCGGGGCGTCCGCAGGCGTCCAGTAGCGGGTCGGGGAGGCGTGCTCGGCCTCGGTGAACTTCTGGGCGCTCACGACGCAGGCGCCCAGCACGCCGAGGGCGGCGAGACCGCCGACGAGCATGGCGCCCTGCCGGCGGCGGTTCGGCCGGCTCTGCTCCGGCGCATCCGGGGCGGGCGTGACGTCGTCCTGCAGTTCGATCACAGTCGCTCCAGCTGGCGCTCGACGAGGCTCATGACGGTCTTCTCGGTGATGGGCTTGCCGCGCTGGTCGGCGTACCAGAGGTCGAGCACGGTGTCGCCGCGCCGGACGATGGCCCGGGCCCGGCTCAGCGGGTGGTATCCCGGCTTCGTCTTGACCGGGTAGATCCAGACCCTGCCGTGGTCGCGCGAGACGCCCGGAACCACCACTCCGTCGTGTCCGGCGTACTCGTCGTCCGGCTGGTACTTCGACTGGCTCACCCGGTAGTCCTCGGCTCCCGCCCGGTCCTGGAACTGGATCAGCCGGAGCTCGACGCGCCGGTCCTCGTTCTCCGACCACCGGCTCAGCGCGACCCGCCGCAGCCCGTCCGAGGCCAGCCGGCCGGACATCCCGGCGGGCCGCTCGAAGAAGTCGGTCACGAACTGCTCCAGCGGCTCGTAGCCGGACCACGCGTCCTGCATTCCGCCGGGTGCCGGGAGCAGCGCCTTCGTCAGGTCCTCGTCGGACCGGTGGCGGCGGTTGGCGTTGATGGTCTGCTCGGTGGTCGCATCGTCCGCGGCCACCGGCTTCGGGGCCGGGAGGTGCTGCTGGGCCAGCGGCGGCAGCGGGGTGGGCGCCCGGCCGCTCTGGACGGCGTATCCGGTGGCCGTGCCGGCCAGGATGCCGAGCGCGGCTGCCGCCGCGATCAGGGCGACCGTACGGCCGACGCGGCGCGTGGCGCGGCCGGGTCCGGGGCCGATCTGTTCGGATTCCAAGAAAGTCCCCCCACAGGACATGAGCCACAGGTTCCGTCACCTGTGCACACGCAAGACCCGTGCCGAGGGAAAGCAGTTGTACGCGCCGGTATTACGGTTCGGCATCCCCGTGGCGCCGCGGCTTGCCGTCCAGTTCGTCCCACCATTCGTCCGAGGTCGGATCGCCCGAGGGGTCGTCCCACCAGCGGTCGTCCGGGCCGCGCCGGTTCGCGATCATCGCGGCGACCGGCGGGATGACCATCGCCACCACGCACAGGGCCACGGCCGCCTCCACCGACCACAGCCGCACGAAGCTCCAGGCGGAGACGAAGAGGAAGAGACATCCGCCCATGAGCAGGAAGTAGACGCGTCGGCGCCGGGCGTACATGCCTCCAGGGTAGGCGGGCCGGCCGCGGACGGCACGAAGGGCCGCACCCCGGTACAGTGGCGTCCAACCCCCTGGGGGTCCCCCCGGACGGAGTCTGGGGGAGGGTGCGGCCCTTCGGCCGGTCAAGCTGTCGTGATCGTCGTTCAGACGGCGATCGCGACGTCCGTCACGCCGCCGGACTCGGCGACGACCACGGCGCGGTCCGCCTGGCCGCCGGGCACGAGCGCCCGCAGCGTCCAGCTGCCGGTGGCGGCGTAGAAACGGAACTGGCCGGTGGCCGAGGTCGGGACCTCGGCGGTGAACTCACCGGTCGAGTCCAGCAGCCGGACGTAGCCGGTGACGGGCTCGCCGTTCTGGGTCACCTGGCCCTGGATGGCCGTCTCGCCCGGCTTGAGGGTCGAGAGGTCGGGCCCGCCGATCTGTGCTCCACACATGTTCTCTGTCCTGTCCTAGAGAGGTCTTGCCTACCGCAGGGCGTCGCGCGCCCGTGCCGCCCGGGGAATTACTTGTTGGCGCCGAGCTCGATCGGCACGCCGACCAGGGAGCCGTACTCGGTCCAGGAGCCGTCGTAGTTCTTGACGTTCTCCTGGCCCAGCAGCTCGTGCAGCACGAACCAGGTCAGCGCGGAGCGCTCACCGATGCGGCAGTAGGCGATGGTGTCCTTCGCCAGGTCGACCTGCTCCTGCTCGTAGAGGGCCTTGAGCTCGTCGTCCGACTTGAAGGTGCCGTCGTCGTTGGCGTTCTTCGACCACGGGATGTTGCGGGCGCTCGGCACGTGGCCGGGGCGCTGCGACTGCTCCTGCGGGAGGTGGGCCGGGGCGAGCAGCTTGCCGGAGAACTCGTCGGGCGAGCGGACGTCGACCAGGTTCAGGTTGTTGATCGCGGCCACGACGTCGTCGCGGAAGGCGCGGATCGAGGTGTCCTGGGCCTGGGCCTGGTACGCGGTGGCCGGGCGCTTGGGGACCTCGGTGCCGTCGACCAGGTCGCGGGAGTCGAGCTCCCACTTCTTACGGCCGCCGTCGAGGAGCTTGACGTCCTGGTGGCCGTAGAGCTTGAAGTACCAGTAGGCGTAGGACGCGAACCAGTTGTTGTTGCCGCCGTAGAGGACGACGGTGTCGTCGTTGCCGATGCCCTTGGCGGAGAGGAGCTTCTCGAAGCCCTCCTGGTCCACGAAGTCGCGGCGGACCGGGTCCTGGAGGTCCTGCTTCCAGTCGATCCGGACGGCGTTGCGGATGTGGTTCTTGTCGTACGCGGACGTGTCCTCGTCCACCTCGACGACGACGACCTTCGGGTCGTCCAGGTGGGCCTCGACCCAGTCGGCGTCTACGAGGACGTCGCTGCGGCTCATGGTGTTCTCCTCCGGGGCAGTGTGCGGCGGGGCGGTGCGGGTGCGGGTGCGGCGGGTGCTGCGTGCAGGTACGTGATTCCGGGTGCGCTCGTGGTTCCTGCGCGGGGAGGCGTAGGGCGGGAGGCAGCTGCGGTCACGCGGGAAAGGCCGTCGTACGGTCGTACGGCCGACGGGAGCGACGTGGAACGTCGCGCTCGGTCAGCGACAGAGCATGGCGGCGACGCGACACAGGTCTACTGCCCGTCGCTTCGTGAGGTCCGCCTGCATTCGCTTCATGGGCATGGATCGTAGGGACGAATCGGCGGCCCTGTCACCGGTGTGTCATATATCGAGACAGGATCGTCCACATGTCGGGATGCGATGACCCTCGCGCACCCTCCGGAGCCCGGCCCCGGCCAGGCCGGGACCCCGTTCATCTGCGGATCGGACCGAGCCGTCTCAGTATGCGGAAAGTTGCCGTCCGCGGGCGGTATTCACGGGCTTCCCGGTGTTCACGGGGTTCAGCCCGCGAGGTCCACCTTCGTACCGTCCACCGTGAGGTGCACACCCTCCTGGTCGGAGGTGAGCGCCGACAGCTTCAGACCGGCCGGCAGACCGCCGTCCAGCCGCCGGTCGAAGTCGGTCTCGCTGCGGACCAGCTCCTCGATGCCGGGGATCCCCCCGCCGGGCACCTCGTCGGCCCGCACCCGGACCGTGGAGCCGTCGACCAGGGTGATGGTGGAGATCACGCTGCGGGTGATGGAGCGGCCCAGGAGGTCCACCGTGGCGGTCACCTTCACCTTGCCCGGCGACCCGCCGTAGGCGACGGTCGCGCCGCTGGTCGAGGCCTTGGTCAGGTCCTCGTACGTGATCAGCGCCGAGCCGTCGGCCCGCTCCGCGGTGCCGCCCGAGTAGTTGTCGTTCAGCTTCACGTCGTGGAAGCGGGAATCGAGCCGGGAGATCCGCATCCGGCGGCCGTCGGCGGTGGCCTCCATGCCCTTGAGGTGGACGTCGACCCGGTCCAGGCGGTGGCCCATCGCCTGGGTGAGGAACGGGAAGCCGCTGATGTCGACTTCGGCGCCGTCGATCGCGGCGCGGTGGGTCCGCACCTTGTCGGCCATCTTGTCCTCGGCATAGCCGACGGCGATCCGGTCGGCGGCGACCAGCAGGCCGGCGAGCACCAGCCCGATGATCAACAGCACGCGTATGAGACGCAGACGCATGTCCCGTTCCCCCAAGTGAGCTTTCAGACGATCTTCTGTGTACGGACGGCTAGTTCACCACGCGTCCCATGAGATAGATCGCGGGGGCGGCGGCGGCCAGCGGCAGCGCCACTCCGGCGGTCATGTGGACGAACCGGGAGGGGTAGTCGTACGCCGCCACCCGCAGCCCGATCAGCGCGCACACCCCGGCGCCCAGCCCGACCAGGGCCCCGCCGGCGCCGATCGCGGTCAGACCGCCGACCGCGATGCCGGCCCCGGCCGCCGCGGCCAGCGAGACGGCCACGGAAGGGGCGGCCGGCAGCGGCAGCGCGCGGGTGAACACGGCCACCGCGACGGCAGCCGCGCCGACCGTCACGGCGGCGGAATCGGCGGCCAGGTAGCCGGCGCAGACGATGGCGAGGGCGGCGGAGGCTACGGAGGCCATCAGGCCGTACATGCGCTCGTCGGGCTCGGCGTGGCTGCGCAGCTGGAGGACCAGGGTGAGCAGCACCCAGGCGCCGAGCGTGCCGATGATCGCGCCCGGGCGGTACGTCTCGTCGACGGCGAGCACGGCGATGTCCGCCGTGACGGCCCCGGCGAAGGCGAGGGCGATGCCCTGGCGGGCCGGCCACATGCCGTTGAGCCGGAACCAGCCGGCCGCGGTGAGGGCCTGCAGGGCGATGAGCGGCACCAGCAGGGCGAGGTCCGCGATGGCGGCGGCGCCGGCCAGGAGGGCGCCGAGGGCGGCGGTGACGAGGGCGGCCTGCGGGCCGGGGTCGATGATCGGCGACCGCCCCTCGGCGCGGGCCTGCCGCGGGTCCCTTATGCGGGTGGTGCCGGCGAGGGTGGGGCTGGAGTACGCCTCGGGGGAGGCCTCGGCGGCCGGCTGCGCGGGGGCGACCCCGGCGCCCGGGCCCGGGTAGGGCGGGAGGTACGCAGTCTCGGCGGGGTCGGCAGGGCGGGCGTGGCGGGCAGGATCGGCCGGCTCGGCGGCCGGACCCGGGTACGGCGGCAGGTACGCGGTCTCGGCCGGGTCGGCAGGGCGGGCGTGGCGGGCAGGGCCGGCCGGCTCGGCGGCCGGACCCGGGTACGGCGGGAGGTATGCGGTCTCGGCGGGGTCGGCAGGGCGGGCGTGGGCGGCGCGGGCGGCCGGCTCGGCGCTCGGGCCCGGGTACGGCGGGAGGTACGCGGTCTCGGCGGGGTCGGCCGCGGCCGGCGCGGCCGGGCCCGGGTACGGGGGCAGATAGGCCGTCTCCGCCGCGGGCGCTGCCTGCTGCGGCAGCTGTGCGGGTGCCTCGTCCCGGAACCAGCCCTCGGGGGCCACCGGCCCCGGGTCCCAGGCTCCGGCCGGCCCGGGCTGCACCGGGCCGTCGGCCGGGTACGGCTGCGAGGCGTACGGCTGCGGCTCGGGCTGCGCGGGGTACGGCTGGTGGTACGCCTGCTCGGCCACCGGCGGCTGCGGCTGCGGCTGCGGCTCCGCCCAGGAGGGCTGCGCGTGCTGCGCCATCGGGTCCTGCTCCTCCCGGAACCAGTTGTCCGGGGCCGCGAGCGGCTGGCTGCCCTGGCCGGGCACCGCGCCCAGCGAGGGCTGGTAGGTGGTGTCCCAGGTGTCCGTCTGCCAGGTCTGGGTGGCGTACGGATCCTGCGGCAGCGGAGGCTGCGCGTGCTGCTGCGGATACGGCCCGGCCTGCGGGTCCTGGGGATGCTGCGGGTGCTGCTGGTGCTGGTTCTCGGGAGTGCTCATGGGGTGCCGGTCACCCGCCCGCGAACGGCGGCAGGACCTCGACGGTGCCGCCCTCGGTCAGCCGGACGCCGTCATGACTGCGCGTGCCCACCGGCTGCTCGTCCACCAGGAAGGAGCAGCGCTGCAGCACCCGGGTCAGCTCCCCGGGGTGCGCGGAGCGCACCGCGTCGAGCGCCTCTGCCAGTGTTTCCGCCGCGTACGGCTCCTCCGCCGTCCCGGCCGCGGCCTTCGCCGCCGCCCAGTAGCGGATGGTTCCCGCTGCCACTGCAGCTCCTTTCGTCGGCTCCGTACCGTCGGCCTCCATGATGACGCCTCGGGTCGCCCGCCACGGCGTGCCTTTGCGCGCCCCCTGTGCGCCTTCGGATACCGAGTGGGGGTCCACCGATCCGGTGAAACCGGGCATACCCCACACCCGGCCTGCGGCGCGTGGTGGTACGAACCACAGAACTCGTGTGTCAGGCGCCCTCGGCCCGGAATGGCCCGGCGGGCTATTCTGGCGGGGAAGAGGATCCGGGCAACGTAGCCCCCCGGGTCCTTTTGTGCTTTCTGCACGTTGAACACAGTGCGAACAGTGGAATCGATGCGGGCCTCAGGGCGCGGGGTCCGCAACCCGTACAGAGCACGTCCTCGACGGGACCGAGGAGGAACCGACGTGATGGGCCAGCCATTCCTGCACGAACGCACGACCACCCCCGCCGGGAGGTCGTCGCGATGAGCTCCCTGCTGCTGCTGACCAACGCCCTGCAGCCGTCCACCGAGGTGCTGCCCGCCCTCGGACTGCTGCTCCACAGCGTGCGCGTCGCGCCCGCGGAGGGCCCGGCCCTGGTGGACACCCCCGGCGCCGACGTGATCCTCGTCGACGGCCGGCGCGACCTTCCGCAGGTGCGCTCCCTCTGCCAGCTGCTCCGCTCCACCGGGCCGGGCTGCCCGCTGATCCTCGTGGTGACGGAGGGCGGCCTGGCGGCCGTCACCGCCGACTGGGGCATCGACGACGTACTGCTGGACACTGCGGGTCCCGCGGAGGTGGAGGCACGGCTGCGGCTGGCGACCGGGCGGCAGCAGCTCGGCTCGGACGACTCCCCGATGGAGATCCGCAACGGCGACCTGTCGGTCGACGAGGCGACGTACTCGGCGAAGCTCAAGGGCCGGGTGCTGGACCTGACCTTCAAGGAGTTCGAGCTGCTGAAGTACCTGGCGCAGCACCCGGGCCGGGTCTTCACCCGGGCCCAGCTCCTGCAGGAGGTCTGGGGCTACGACTACTTCGGCGGCACCCGGACGGTGGACGTCCACGTACGGCGGCTGCGAGCGAAACTCGGCCCCGAGCACGAGTCGCTGATCGGCACCGTCCGGAACGTCGGCTACCGCTTCGTCACGCCGGAGAAGGTGGAGCGGGCCGCCGAGGAGGCCCGTAAGACAGCCGCGGCGGAGGGATCGGCCGCCGTCCCCCGGATGGCGGACACCGCACTGGACGGGACGGTGGGGGCACAGTCCGCAGGACGCCCTGCCCAGAGGTAGGTCACCCCGCGTAGACTGCCGCGCGTGGCCAAGGTGACGCGGGATGACGTAGCACGACTGGCGGGTACTTCCACCGCCGTCGTTTCGTATGTCATCAACAACGGACCCAGGCCGGTTGCCCCGGCCACGCGCGAGCGTGTCCTCGCCGCGATCAAGGACCTGGGGTACCGGCCCGACCGGGTCGCCCAGGCCATGGCCTCGCGCCGCACGGACCTCATAGGCATGATCGTCCCCGATGCGCGGCAGCCGTTCTTCGCGGAGATGGCGCACGCGGTCGAGCAGGCCGCCGCCGAGCGCGGAAAGATGGTCCTGGTCGGCAACTCCGACTACCGCACCGAGCGCGAGGTCCACTACCTGCGGGCCTTCCTCGGCATGCGGGTCTCCGGACTGATCCTGGTCAGCCAGGGCATGAGCGAGCAGGCGGCCAGCGAGATCGAGGCGTGGGACGCGCGGGTGGTGCTGCTGCACGAGCGCCCGGAGGCGATCGACGACGTCGCGGTGGTGACGGACGACATCGGCGGCGCTCAGCTCGCCACCCGGCACCTGCTGGAGCACGGGCACGCGTACGTCGCCTGTATCGGCGGCATCGAGAACACCCCGTCGGTGGGCGACCCGGTCGCCGACCACGTGGAGGGCTGGCGGCGGGCCATGCTGGAATCCGGCCGGTCCGTCGAGGGCCGGCTGTTCGAGGCCCCGTACAACCGCTACGACGCGTACCGGGTGGCACTGGAGGTCCTGGCGGGCCCGGACCGGCCGCCGGCCATCTTCTGCGCTACGGACGACCAGGCGATCGGGGTGCTGCGGGCGGCGCGGGAGCTCCGTATCGACGTGCCGACGGAGCTGGCGGTGGCGGGCTTCGACGACGTGAAGGAAGCGGCGCTGACCGACCCGCCGCTGACGACGATCGCCTCGGACCGGCCGGCGATGGCGCGGGCCGCGGTGGACCTGGTGCTGGACGATGCGCTGCGGGTGGCGGGCTCGCGCCGCGAACGCCTGAAGCAGTTCCCCTCGGCCCTGGTCATCCGCCGCAGCTGCGGCTGCGCGTAACGCTCCGCGGAGCCGGGCCAATCCGAAGCGGGCCAGGCCCGGCGGCCGGCCGGCCCGCTGCCCAGGGCCCGGCCCGGGGCCCAGGGGCCTGCCCGGGGGCCGGGCCCGCTGCGCGGCGCTTTCCCCCACCCCGCCCCTTCCCGAAACCGGGGCTCCGCCCCGGACCCCGCATTGGGGCTGCGCCCCGGACCCCGGTGGGCCGCGCCCTTCCGCTGACGGCCTTATATGGGGCATACGCGGTTCTGTCGGGCTTCTCAGCCTGCGCTCAGGAAGCTCTCATCATCGGCGGCCAGAGTCGTGGTCATGACCGAGAGCCACCGCCGCGAAGGCGGGTACCCCGAGGAGAACCGCCCGTCCCAGCCCGGCGGCTGGTACCCGCCGCCGCCCGTCGGGCCGCCGCCCGCCGCCCCCGGCTGGCACGAGGCACACCAGCCGCCGGCCGCGCCCGCGGCCCCCGCGCACGCCGCCCGCGCCAAGAAGCCGGTCGCCCTGCTGGCCGCGGTGGCCATCGTCGCCGCGCTGGTCGGCGGCGGCACTGCCGCGGCCGTGCAGCAGCTGACGGGCGGCACCTCCGGCCCCGGCAGCGGCTTCGCCGGCAGCCCCATCTCCCAGTCCTCGAACGGCACCGTCTCGGGCGTCGCCGAACAGGTCAGCCCCTCCGTCGTACGGATCGACACCCGCACCGGAAGCGGCCAGGGCACTGGCTCCGGCTTCATCCTCACCGCCGACGGCGAGATCGCCACCAACAACCACGTGATCAACGGGGCCTCCGAGATCCAGGTGACGACCAGCGACGGCAAGAAGTACAAGGCGAAGACCGTCGGCACCGATCCGGACAAGGATCTGGCGCTGATCAAGCTGGAGGGTGCGAGCGGCCTCAAGCCGGCCAAGCTGGGCGACTCCGGCCGGCTCAAGGTCGGCGAGCAGGTGGTCGCCATCGGCTCCCCCGACCAGCTGACCGGCACCGTCACCAGCGGCATCGTCTCGGCCCTGGACCGCGAGGTGAACGTGCCCAAGTCACAGACCCCGCAGCAGCAGCCGCGAGGCGGCTGGCCGTTCTCCTTCGAGGGGCAGCAGTTCAACGGCAACACCGGCAGCGACACCACCTCGTACAAGGCGATCCAGACCGACGCCGCCCTCAACCCGGGCAACTCGGGCGGCGCGCTGGTCAACCTGAACGGCGAGATCGTGGGGATGCCCTCGGCCATCTACTCGCCGGCCGGCGACAGCTCCAAGGCCGGCAGCGTCGGCCTCGGCTTCGCGATCCCGGTCAACACGATCAAGGCCGACCTGGACTCGCTCCGAGCAGGCGGAGCGGGCGGAGCGGGCACCGGCTCGGACTCGGGCTCGGGCTCGAGCTCCGGCTCCGGGTCGACCGGCTGGGGCACCGGCTTCTAGGCGCCGGGGCGCCCGGGGCCCCGCCCCGCCCCGGTGGCGTGCGACGCTGGAACGGACGACGGCGGCGGCCCCGGACGGCAGCCGCCGCCCCGTCGTACGTCCGCACAGCCGACCGACCACGCCACACACAGGGGGCCACCGTGAATCCCGCCGAAGGCGACCCGCAGCGGGTCCTCATCGTCGACGACGAACCCGCCGTCCGGGAGGCCCTGCGCCGCAGCCTCGCCTTCGAGGGGTACGGCACCGAAACCGCCGTCGACGGCCTCGACGCCCTCGACAAGGCAGCCGCGTACGAACCGGACCTGATCGTGCTCGACATCCAGATGCCCCGCATGGACGGCCTGACCGCCGCCCGCCGGCTGCGCGCCGCCGGTTCGGTCACCCCGGTCCTGATGCTGACCGCCCGCGACACCGTCGGCGACCGCGTCACCGGCCTCGACGCCGGCGCCGACGACTACCTGGTCAAGCCCTTCGAGCTGGACGAGCTCTTCGCCCGGGTCCGCGCCCTGCTGCGGCGCAGCGCCTACGCCGCCCGTACCGCAGCCGCCGCGGAGGCCGCCGAGGACAGCATGGCCTTCGGCGACCTCCGGATGGACCTCGCCACCCGCGAGGTCACCCGCAACGGCCGCCCGGTGGAGCTGACCCGCACCGAGTTCACCCTGCTGGAGATGTTCCTCGCGCACCCCCGCCAGGTCCTGACCCGCGAGCAGATCCTCAAGACCGTCTGGGGCTTCGACTTCGAGCCCAGCTCCAACTCCCTCGACGTGTACGTGATGTACCTGCGCCGGAAGACCGAGGCGGGCGGCGAGCCGCGCCTGGTCCACACCGTGCGCGGGGTGGGCTACGTCCTGCGGGCCGGCGAGAGCGGGACCCCCGAGTGAGCCCGGCGGCCGGAATCCGCGCCAGATTCCGCGCGCTGCCGCTGCGCGGCCGGCTCGCGCTGCTGGTGGCGGTGGCCGTGGCGGTGGCCGTGGCGGCCGTGGCGACCGTCGCCTGGTTCATGGTCCGCACCCAGCTCCGCGACCAGCTCGACGCCTCGCTGCGCTCCACCGACGCCCGGGAGCAGGCCAAGGTGCTCCGGCTGGGCTGCCTGCCCAGCCCGCCGGTCGGGAGCGGCCAGTTCGTCAGCAACCTCAACGCGATCGTGCAGATCAACCTGGCCGACGGCAACCACTGCTGGCTGGACGGCCGGGAGACCCTCCCGGTGACCCGGATCGAGAAGGAGATCGCGAGCGGGGAACGCGGCGCGACGCTGTACGACTCCACGACCGTCGACGGGGACCGGGTGCGGGTCTACAGCCAGCCGGCGCTCGTCGACACCCAGCGGGTGGCCCTCGCCGTGGCCAAGCCGCTGGCCGACATCGACAAGCCGCTCTCCACCCTGGCCTGGGTGCTCCTCCTGGTCAGCGGCATCGGCGCGGTCGGCGCCGGGGCCGCCGGGCTCGTGGTCGCGCGGACCGGCCTGCAGCCCGTCGACGAGCTGACCGGCGCCGTGGAGCACATCGCCCGGACCGAGGACCTGACCGTACGGATCCCCGACGAGGGTGACGACGAGATCGCCCGGCTCTCCCGCTCCTTCAACTCGATGACCGCGGCCCTCGCCTCCTCCCGGGACCGGCAGGCCCAGCTGATCGCCGACGCCGGGCACGAGCTCCGCACCCCGCTGACCTCGCTGCGGACGAACATCGAACTGCTCGCCCGCAGCGAGGAGACCGGCCGGGCCATCCCGCCCCAGGACCGGCGGGAGCTGCTGGCCTCGGTGAAGGCGCAGATGACCGAACTGGCCTCGCTCATCGGGGATCTCCAGGAGCTGTCCCGGCCGGATGCGGCCCTTCCCGGGCCGCTCCAGGTGGTGGCGCTGCACGAGATCGCCGAGACCGCGCTGTCCCGGGCCCGGCTGCGCGGGCCGGAGCTGAGCTTCGGCTCCGAGATCCGGCCCTGGTACGTCCGGGGCGAGGCCGCCGCGCTGGAGCGGGCGGTGATGAACGTGCTCGACAACGCGGTGAAGTTCAGCCCGCCGGGCGGCTCGGTCCAGGTGGCGCTGCGGGCCGGCGAGCTGACCGTACGCGATCACGGTCCGGGGATCCCGGCCGAGGAACTTCCGCATGTGTTCGAGCGGTTCTGGCGTTCGCCCACCGCCCGGGCCCTGCCCGGCAGCGGGCTGGGCCTGTCGATCGTGGACCGTACGGTGCGCCGGGCGGGCGGCACGGCCGAGCTGCGGGCGGCGGCCGACGGCGGTCCGGGCACGGAGGCGGTGCTCCGCATCCCGGGCGCGCCGACTCCGCCGCCCGGGGCTCCCTCAGACGGGGTTGTGCGCGAGCAGTGACTCGATGAACCCGCCGCGGGTGTTGGGGAAGTCCATGGGGACGACCCCGAGACCGGTCCGGCCGGCCATCTCCGCGCCGGCCACGAAGGAGTGGATCTGCGGGTTGAGGCGGTCGGCGTTCCAGCGCGGCGGCATGTAGGCGGACGTGGAGACGTAGTTGACGAACAGCTTGCCGGGCTGCTGGACGGCCTTGCGGAAGTGGCCCTCGATCCGGCCCCGCTTGGCGAAGGGCTCGGCGTTCCAGTCGTCCTGGATGTCGAAGTGCGTGCCGTCGCCGTACCGGATGCCCGGCAGTCCGCCGTTGTCGGCGAGCAGGACCACCTTGCCCCGGGCCTGGCCGAGGGCCGGCAGGGCGGAGCCGATGTGGAAGAGCGGGCGCCAGCCGCGGTGGTCCAGGTAGTCGTCGAAGACGGCCCGGAAGGTCGCGTCGCTCTCGCCCGAGTACTCCTGCTTGACCCGCATCAGGATGGTCTCGGTGGGGTGGGCGGCCAGGAAGTTGGCGCAGGAGACGAGCACGTCGCCGAACATCAGGTGCTGGTAGAAGGACCCGTGGTGGATGGCGAAGGAGCCGCCGGTCACCCGGCAGCGGACGTCCAGGAAGCGGATCCCGGCGTCGAGCTGCGGGCCGATGCCGATGTTCTGGCAGGCCACGTACAGGCCGCCGTGGAGCGCGCCGGAATCGTGAGTGCCCGGGATGGTCATCCGCTGCAGGGCGGTGCCGTCGGGGAGTGCCGCCATCCAGTCCCGGGTGCCGAGGGCCGCCGCGGTCGCCGGGGCGGTGGCCGCCCCGAGCCCGGTGATGGCAGCGCCCGCCGTCAGTGCGCCGACCAGAAAGGTCCGCCTGTCCAGTGCCATGCCCGTGCCCGCCCCTTCGCCGGCTGCCGCGTCAGCCGGATTATGGCGTGCACAGGTCAGAAATAACTACCCATCGGTAGAGCCGAGTTGGGGCCCGGGCCGCCCCGCAGGATCCTCCAGCAGATCGGCCAGCCCGCGCAGCCCGGCGACCAGCTCCCGCCCGTCCGGGGCCTGCTCCGGATCGGTGAGCCACTGCGTCATCACCCCGGTCAGCAGCGCCATCTGCACCGATCCGAGCCCGCGCACATCGGCCTCGGCCACCTCCGCCTCCGGCACCCCGCGCAGCTTGGCCGCGATCTGCCGGCGGCTGGCCCGCTGCCCGGCCGCCAGGATCGCCAGCATCTCCGGCGAGGTCTGTGCGTGCAGGAACCCCTCCACCGAGGCCGTCCAGAGCCAGCGCTGCTCCGAGAAGGAGCGGATCTTACGGGTCCACACGTCGGCGTACCGCTCCTCCGCGCTGTCCCCCACCCCGCTCAGGCTGCCGACCTCCGCACCCCACTCGTCGAGCGCAGCGAACAGCGCCTGGTTGAGCAGCGCCTCGCGGGACCCGAAGTGGTAGCCGATGGCAGCACTGCTGACGCCGGCCGCGGCGGCGATGTCCCGGACGGTCGTCCGCAGATACCCCTTCTCCTCCAGGCAGCGACGCGCCCCGGCCAGCAGATCCTCGCGATTTCCCATGCGGGGATCGTATGCCCCACCCCACAGATCCATACGGCCGTATAGATCGGCCGATCTATACGGCAGTCTTGTGCAAGCGAGCAAGATCTCCTACGGTGAAGGAAGAGCCGCCGAGGCACTCCGCCCGTCGGCCGACCGAGGGGAGATCACCGTCATGACCGGTACCGACCAGGTCCGCGACGCGGCCGTCGCGGCAGCCGCCGCCTCCGCCCACCTCCGCCACACCCTCACCATCGACGGCCGCGCCCTCTCCTACCTGGACTTCGGCGGCGCCGGCCGCCCGCTGCTCGCCCTCCACGGCGGCCTCTCCGAAGGCCTGCTCTACGCCGACCTCGCCGCCCGGCTCGGCGACGGATGGCGGGTCATCGCCCCCGACCAGCGCGGCCACGGCGAATCCGACCGGGCCACCGCCTACGACCGGGCCGGCTACCTCGCCGACCTCGTGGCCCTGCTCGAATACCTCGGCTTCAGCCCGCTCCCGGTCATCGGGCACTCCCTCGGCGGCCTCAACGCCTTCCACCTCGCCGCCGAGCGCCCCGACCTGGTCTCCGCCCTGGTGGTCATCGACTCCGGGGTCGTCTTCCCGGAGGACGCGCCGAACCCGGTGGGCTTCCTCGCCGGCGTCCCCTACACGGCCCCCACCCGGGAGGAGCTCATCACCGCCTGCGGCACCTGGGGCCCGGTGGTCGCCCCGGCACTGCGCCCGCTGCCCGGGGACACCGGCTGGCGGCTGCCGTTCCACCCGCAGGACACCCTGGACACCGTCGAAGCGGCCCGCGGCGACCACTGGCAGACCTGGCTGGGCAGCTCCTGCCCGGCCCTCCTCGTCCACGGCCGGCGGAGCGAGGCCCTCCCCCAGGAGCTGGCCGACGCGATGACGGCCGCGCGCCCGAAGACCTCGTACGCCGGTCTCGACACCGGCCATGTGGTCCCGGTCGAGGATCCGGCGGGCCTGGCCGCGGCGGTCGGCGACTTCCTGAAGACCCTCTGAGACGCGCCGAAAACGCGCCGAAACACAGAAAGTCCCCCACCCTCCCGGCCAGGGAAGGTGGGGGACTCCAGGTGGTGGCAGAGATCAGCCGAGGGACGCCCAGGCCTGCCAGAGGGCAGCCGCCTGCAGGGTGTCGACCCGGTTGGCGAAGCCGCCGGTGCCGTTCCCCGCGTTCAGCCAGACCCGGTTGGAGGTGTCCAGGGAGACCAGGTCCTGCTTGCCGTCGCCGTTGACGTCCCCGGCGCCGATGACCTCCTTGTAGGAGGTCCCCCAGTCCTTGAAGACCAGCACCCGGTCCTTGAGCTTGCCCGTGCCCGTGCCGTTCAGCCGCCAGAGCTCGTTCGACGTGTCGATGGCGAGGACGTCGCCGATGCCGTCGCCGTTGAGGTCGCCCGCGCCGATCAGCCGCTTGTAGCCGGTCAGACCGGAGGCAATCTTCACCCGGGCCTTGAAGCCCGACGCGCCGTCGTGCGCGTACAGGTAGAGGTCGCCGGACGCGGCGTCGCGGGCCAGGAAGTCCGGCCGCTTGTCGCCGGTGAGGTCCCCGGAGGAGATCAGGACGTCGTACTTGCGCCAGTCGGTGGCCAGCCGCTTGTACGCCGAGTCGGGCCTCGGCACACCGCCGCAGACGGGCGTGTAGAGGCGGGCCTCGCCGGTGGCCAGCCGCACGATCAGGTCGTTGCAGCGGTCCCCGTCGAAGTCGCCGAACGGAACGACCCGGGTGCCGTCCGGCCAGGTCCCCACCTGGTAGGTGCGCGGCGCGTTCGCCGCGTCCTGGGTGACCAGGTTCATGGCACCGCTCTTGGCCAGGCCCAGGATGTCCGCCCGGGTGTCGTCGGCGTAGTCGTGCCACTTCGGCAGCGCCCGGGCGCCCGTGGTCGCGGTGTACGCCGAAGCCGCCCCGCCGGCCTCCACGGCCCGCGCGGTCTCCGTCCACACGGCCACCGGGGCGCCCTTGGCGTCGGTGGTCACCCGGCCCGCGCTGTCCGTGGACGCGGCCATGGTGTTGAGAGTGCGGGGCTTGGAGGCGGTGCCACGTCCCAGGGTCCGTGTGACGAGGTCCTGGCGGACGAGCTTGCTGCTCTCGTAGCGCTTCTCCGCGTAGGTGACGACCACCTGACCGGTGGCGGCCGACCGTACGGCGCTCAGCGAGTCCGCCACCGCGTTCTGGGTGAGGACCAGGGGAGCGGACCAGGCACCGCCGGAGGCGGCCAGGGTCGAGACCGCCAGGGTCCCGGAGGACATCCAGCCCACGGCGGTGACCTCCCCGCCCGGAGCGGTCAGCAGTTCCGCCGCCCCGATGCCGACGGCCTGCACCGCGCCCCAGTCGCCGCCGGCCGGCTTGCGGGAGTAGCCACCGTGGCCGGAGAGCAGCTGGAACCCGCCCTGCGGGTGGGCCGTGAGGGTGACCTTCGAGGGCTTGTCGCCGAGTTGGGCGGCGAGATCGCGCGGAGCGCTCCACGCGCCGGCGCCGGCGGGCTTGTCCAGCGCCTTGAAGTGCCACTGGTAGGCGGTCTCGTCGGGGTCGACCCCGTCGCCCGTGTAGTGGCTGTTGCCGCCCCAGAGCAGCGCCGTGGCGCCGTCGGCGGCCACCGCGACCCGCAGCTCGGTGAGCCGGTAGTCGTAGACGTTGTCGGGCCGGACGATCGGCTCCGGCAGCCGGTCGAGCTGCACCGGGGCCGTCCAGGCGCCCTGCGGGGCGGACCGCTCGACGACGGTCAGCCGGCGGTCCGCGTCCATCCACGCGAGGACCTGACGGCCCGCCGCATTGCCCGCGAAGGTCAGGCCGCCGCCGATCGTGGTCGTGACGACCTCCGTGGCGGCACCGAAGGCGGTGGCGCCGGCGGCCAGCCGGGCCAGCTTCACCGTCGACTGCCCGCTCCCGGCCGCGGCCGGCTCCGACCACAGCAGGGTCAGCGCGCCGTCGTCCGTGCGGTGGAGCTGCCCGGGGGCCACTCCCGCCGCCTGCTGCCAGGTGCCGGCGCCCGCCGGACGGATCCGGACCACGGTCTGGCCACCCTGCCGGAAGACGCCGACGGCGGTGCCGTCGGAGGTCGACTTCAGGTCCAGGACGGCGGTGACCCCGGCCAGCGGCGCGGGCGCCCCCCACGGGCCCAGGCCGACCGGGACGGCGGCGGCAGCGGCAGGGGCGGCCCCCGGCACGGCGCCGGCGCCGGGAACGGCGACCGCGAGGGCGAGCACGGAAAGGAGCGCACCGCCGAGGAGCGTGCGGGACTGCTTGGTCATACGGGGTGCCCCCCCCGGGCTGAAAAAATCGAAAACCAGACAAGTGAGCGCAGCGTATATCAGCCACAGCCGAGCCAGGACCGGACGCCGAAGGGGCGGCAGACCAACCGGTCTGCCGCCCCTTGGAAACGCTTATCTGCAGGTCCGCCCTACTTGATGACGGTGATCCGACCGGCCGCCGGCGGCGCGATCGGGTTCGTCTCCGAGGAGTGCTTGCCCAGGTAGGTGTTGAAGACGTCCAGGTCGGACGCGCCCACCAGCTTGTTCTTGTGCTCCTTCAGGACGGTGAAGCCGTCACCGCCGCCCGCCAGGAACTCGTTCATCGCCACCCGGTAGGTCTTCGCCGGGTCGATCGCCTGGCCGTTCAGCTTCACCGAGTCGACCACGATCCGGTCCGCGCCGGCCTTCGTCGTGTCGAGGGTGTAGGTGAAGCCCTTCGAGACCTGGAGGATCTTCGGGTTGACCCCGTTCACCGGGCCGCTGACCTGCTGCTGAAGCGTGGTGATCAGCTGGGCGCCGGTCAGGTCGACCACGTTCATCATGTTGGTGAACGGCTGCACCGTGAAGGCCTCGCCGTAGGTCACCACGCCGTCGCCCTCGGCCCCGGCCGCCTTGTACGCCAGGTCCGAGCGGATGCCGCCCGGGTTCATCAGGGCCAGCTGCGCGCCGCCCTTGTCGGCCGGGGCGAGCGCCTCCAGCTGCGCGTCGGCGATCAGGCTGCCGAGCGGCTTCTCGTACTCCGCCGAGCCGCGGCCCTGGATGTCCGCCGAGATGAAGCCCTGCGGACGGTTCGCGATCGGCGCGGCCAGCGCGTTCCAGCGGCCGATCAGCTCGGTCATGTCCGGAGCCTTGGGCTGGTCCCGGTGCACCACGTGGTTGGCCGCCACCGGCGACTTGACCGCCGTACGGACGACGTCCTTGGTCTTGCGGTCGTAGGTCAGCGTGGTCTCGGTGTACAGCCGGCCGATGGAGGCGGCCGAGGTGACCGTACGCGGGTTGCCCGCCGGGTCCGGGATGTTGCAGGCGTACGCCTGGTGGGTGTGGCCGGTCACCAGCGCGTCGACCTTCGGGTCCACATTCTTGGCGATGTCGACGATGGCACCGGAGACGCCGGCGCCCGCACCCGGGACGTTGCAGTCGTAGTTGTACGCGCCGCTGGCGGGCAGGCCGCCCTCGTGGATCAGCGCGACGATCGACTTGACGCCCTGCCGGTTCAGTTCGGCGGCGTACTTGTTGATCGTCTCGACCTCGTCACCGAACTTGAGGCCCTTGACGCCCTCGGCGGTGACCACGTCCGGGGTGCCCTCGAGGGTCACACCGATGAAGCCGATCTTCACGTCCCCCTTCTTCCACACGAAGGTGGGCGAAAGGAGCGGACGCTTGGTCTTGTCGTCCGTGACGTTGGCGGCAAGGTACTTGAAGGAGGACCCCTCGAAGGTCTTCCCGAACTCGTAGCAGCCCTCGACGGGGTGGCAGCCGCCGTACTGCATGCGGCGCAGCTCGTTGCGGCCCTCGTCGAACTCGTGGTTGCCGACGCTGGTGACGTCGAGGCCCATCTTGTTCATGGCCTCGATGGACGGCTCGTCGTGGAAGAGCCCGGACAGCATCGGGCTGCCACCGATCATGTCACCGGCAGCAGCGGTGACGGTGTACTGCTTGCCCTTGCGGGCCTCACGCAGGCTGGTCGCCAGGTACTCGACGCCACCGGCGGGTATCGCCTTGGTGGTTCCGTCGGCCTGACGCTCGGTCACGGTGCCGGAGGACCCCTGCGGGGGCTCCAGGGTGCCGTGGAGGTCATTGAAGGACAGCAGCTGCACGTCGACCGTACGGCTGCTGTCCTGACCGCCACCACTGGCGGCACCGGCCGGCAGTGCGGCGGCGACCAGTGAGCCGGCCCCGGCCGAGACGGCGAGGACGGCAATGGCCAACCGGCGGGCTCGGCGGCGCCGTTGTGGTGTCGCTGACATCAGTTCCCCTTTGCGGACAGCGAAACGACATGGGAGGTGCCCGAGCCTATGGTCAACGCGCGTAGCGCGACAGGGGGTAGCGGGTTGCGAGCTGGTTACGCGCAGGTTCGGACGGGCGGCCCGGCCACGGTCGTAGGCTCGTGGCATGACTGACGCAGCAGCGGCCGTGGAGCCGGGACGGCAGATTGTGACGCTCGACGAACTGACGGAGGAGCAGGCCGAAGCGGTACTCGGCCTGATCGAGGATGCGGCGCGCACGGACGGCACCACCGCGGTCTCGGAACAGGGCCGGCTCCAGCTCCGCGGCGGGCGCCGCCCCGGCATCCGGCACCTGCTCCTCACCGAGGGCGGCCGGCTGGCCGGGTACGCGCAACTGGAGGACACCGACCCGGTGGAGGCGCCGGCGGCGGAACTCGTCGTCCATCCGGCGCTGCGGGGGCGCGGGCACGGCCGGGCCCTCGGCTCGGCGCTGCTGGCGGAGACCGGCAAGCGGATCCGGGTGTGGGCACACGGCGGCAAGTCCGCCGCGCGCCACCTCGCCCAGGTCCTCGGGCTGACCCTGTTCCGCGAGCTGCGCCAGCTCCGCCGCCCGCTGGGCCCGGACGCCACGGCCCTCCCCATCCCCTCCCTCCCCCCGGGCGTCACGATCCGCACTTTCATCCCGGGCGCGGACGACGCGGCCTGGCTCGCGGCCAACGCGGCGGCCTTCGCCCACCACCCCGAGCAGGGCGCCCTGACCCAGCGCGACCTGGACGACCGGATGGCGCAGCCGTGGTTCGACCCGGAGGGCTTCTTCCTCGCCGAACGCGAGGGCGAGCTGGTCGGCTTCCACTGGACGAAGATCCACGCGGCGGACCGGCTGGGCGAGGTGTACGTGCTCGGCGTCCTCCCGGGCGCCCAGGGCGGCGGCCTGGGCAAGGCCCTGACCGCCATCGGCCTCCGCCACCTGGCGGCGGCGGGCCTGCCGACGGCGATGCTGTACGTGGACGCGGACAACCCGTCGGCACTCGCGGTATACGAGGGCCTGGGCTTCACCACCCACGAGGTCGACCTGATGTACCGCACAGAAAGCTGACCACCGGCCTGGCCGGCCGATGCACGCAGCCTGGGCCGGGCACGCTTCGGGGTCCGGGGCGGAGCCCCAGGCCGGGGGCGCCGGGCGGAGCCCGGCTACGGGGTCCGGGGCGTGCAGTACGGCGTGCGCGCTGACAGCGGCCTGATCGACTACGACGCGGTGCGCGAGCAGGCCCTCGCCGAGCGCCCGAAGATCATC
>NZ_JBEOXT010000031.1:0-121065 GCF_040296685.1 Streptomyces sp. NPDC002054 | reverse complement strand
TCACCCCGCCCCCGGCCAAGCGGGTCTTCGACCTGCTCGGCGCCCTGGCGCTGCTGGGTGCGCTCGCCCTCCCCCTGCTCGCGATCTGCGCCGCCGGGGACGCTGCTGCTGCGCGGGGTGATGATGTGACTGCACCCTGTATTGCTCCACCCCACGAGGCTAGGCGCCACACCCCGGATCGGGGGCCCGGGACACGCGTAAACTGTCTGATGGCCCATGCCCGGGCCGTACCCTCCAGCAGCTACGGGAAGTCGCCAACGTGTCGCTCACGATCGGAATCGTCGGCCTGCCGAATGTCGGCAAGTCGACCCTGTTCAACGCCCTGACCAAGAACGACGTGCTGGCGGCCAACTACCCGTTCGCCACCATCGAGCCGAACGTGGGCGTGGTCGGCGTCCCGGACCCGCGCCTGGCGGTCCTTGCCGGCATCTTCGGCTCGGCGAAGGTCCTCCCGGCGACGGTGGACTTCGTCGACATCGCGGGCATCGTGCGCGGCGCCTCGGAGGGCGAGGGCCTGGGCAACAAGTTCCTCGCCAACATCCGCGAGTCGGACGCGATCTGTCAGGTCATCCGTGCCTTCAAGGACGAGAACGTCGTGCACGTCGACGGCAAGGTCTCGCCGAAGGACGACATCGAGACGATCAACACCGAGCTGATCCTCGCCGACCTCCAGTCCATCGAGAAGGCGGAGCCGCGCCTGACGAAGGAGTCCCGCCTCCAGAAGGAGAAGGTCGCGGTCCTCGCGGCCGTCATCGAGGCCAAGAAGATCCTCGAAGCGGGCGACACCCTGTTCTCCAAGGGCATCACCAAGGGCACCGAGCAGGGCGAGCTCCTGCACGAGCTGCACCTCCTCACCACCAAGCCCTTCCTCTACGTCTTCAACGTCGACGAGGACGAGCTGACGGACGACGCCTTCAAGGCCGAGCAGTCGGCCCTGGTCGCCCCGGCGGAGGCCATCTTCCTGAACGCCAAGCTGGAGGCGGACCTCGCCGAGCTCGACGACGAGGAGGCCCTCGAACTCCTCCAGTCGGTCGGCCAGGACGAGCCGGGCCTCGCCACCCTGGGCCGCGTCGGCTTCGACACCCTGGGCCTTCAGACCTACCTGACGGCCGGCCCGAAGGAAACCCGCGCCTGGACCATCAAGAAGGGCGCCACCGCCCCGGAGGCGGCGGGCGTGATCCACACCGACTTCCAGCGCGGCTTCATCAAGGCCGAGGTCATCTCCTTCGCAGACCTGGTCGCCTGCGGCTCGGTCACCGAGGCCCGCGCCAAGGGCAAGGCCCGCATGGAGGGCAAGGACTACGTGATGCAGGACGGCGACGTGGTGGAGTTCCGCTTCAACGTCTGAGTAAGACTTCAGAGGCTCCCTGACCTGCGGCGACGCAAGTCAGGGAGCCTTGCTGTCCTCAGCTGTCCTCAGCTGTCCGCAGCAGTCCGCGCGATGCGGCGACCAGTGCGTGTCGGCGCCGACCGTCGAATGCGCTTCTGTCATTCCGAGGGCGCGACGTCCATGCCCGTCATCATCGTTCAAGAATATGGACCTCGTCCGAACGTGCGTGGATGCCGGCTAGCGAGGGCAGCGGGCGATCCTCGGAAGTCGTGACGAGCCGAGGAGTCGATCAAGTGCCGGTACGCCCTCGTGATGAAGCGACGGGCCGGCAGAATCGGGCAGGAGTCGGCGCAGGGCGCGGGTTGCGACATCGGTCAGTGTCGCTCCGATCTCCAGCCCGAGCGAGTGGTCGAGACTTCCGGCCAGATGCAGTTGCCGATCGCCCCACTCGTCGATGTCCTCGGTGAGGAAGTCCACGACCACGGATTGCCGCCGCCCCAGAAGGAGCAACTCGCAGGCCTGTACGACGTCGCGGAGATCGAAGACGAGCCGGGCGGCAATCCATGAAGGTCCGAGGTCGGGTTCCTCGCAGCTGATGACGAGCTCGTCGGCGTCGGGACTTTCGGCGGCGACGCCCAGTCGGAGGCCGTCGCGTTTCAGGAAGCCCTCAACCGCCCGCTGTTCCTGTTCACCGCGAACGACTAGGGACCACCAGGGAATCGCAGCCCAGGTGCCGTGGTTCATCCTGTGTTCTTCGAAGGGCGTGAAGACTTGAGAGCGCTTCAGGAGGTGCTTGCTGAAGGTGGCAAGGCAACCGTCCTGGAAGTGCTCGTCCGCTGTGCGCTCGCGCAGCAGGTCGTACTCGATGGCGCTCATGCTTTCGATGGCTAGCGCGATGTCCTTCAACTGCTCTTCGACGATCTCGGCCGCCCGTACAAGGACTGCATGGGAGTCATGGCCCGCTGGTGCCGGATCGACGTACTGAGCGAGGGTCCGCTGAGCTGCCTGGCACCGGACGAGATCGCCGCCGAGCTGAACCAGGTGGCGGGCCTTGAGTGTGCTCCAGGGGCGAGTGGACATCCAGTGTTCCCATGCGCGGTCGCCCCCACCGCGCTCGCCGAGCATCAATGCTGTGACGGTGCCGACTCGGTGATCCGGCTCGGCCTTCAGCTTCTCCCAAGGGTCGGGATAAGCGACCAGTGGGAGGGACGGCAGTGAGGAGTGCGCGCTCAGGGCACGGGTGTCCGCGGTGTCCCAAAGCTCGCTGAGTTCCTGTTCCACGCGCGGACGAGGCATCGTACGGCCTCGCTGGGCAGCCCAGTGTTCGATCAGCAGCATGTACGTACTCTCTGGTGTCCAGGGGAAGAGTCCCAGACCTCCGAGGAACGGAAGGCTGTTGGCCAGGCCATCTGTTTCGTATGCGAACCGGACCTTGGTGATGAGTTCGTAGAGTTCGTCGGTGTTGGGTCGCGGAGTGGTGAAGACTCCGCTGGAGGAGAGCATTCTGCTGATGGCCGTCGTGCTTTTGCCCTGGGCGAGGTGGACGGCGATTCGCGCTACCAGCAGGGAGCGGATGAGCGCCGGGTCGCCGAACTCGGGGCGGAGCTGGTCCTGGGCAAGTGCCGAGACATCCCTCAAGCGCCCGAGCAGTTCGCGATGAATTTCGCGGAACCATTCCTCCCGCTTTACCGAGAGCGTCGGTTTCTCTGCGGGTGGGCGCCACTTGTTGCGGAACAGTGCGATGTCGTGCCCCAGGCCGCTGGCTCGTTGCTGGGGCAGGGGCATTCCCTGCGACTTGAGCCGGCCATGCACGTGCTTGTACAGGGAGCTCATGTCCAGCGGATCCGGCACTTCAGCTATGCCATGGGTAATCGCGTTGACGAGTTCGCCGGTGAACGCTGTGAGTGGGGCATCCGGGGGAGCCATGGCCGCTCGCGTCGCCGCTGAGGCGGTCATGACGTAGGTGCCTTCGATGATGGTCTCGTCCGCGACCGCATCGGTGCCCCCCATGAACCCCTCCAGCGCGGCACCGCTGTAGCAACAGTCCAGGATCACGACCTTGTTGGCAGCCGTGCTGTCCAACACTTCGGAACGGAGGTCTTCGAAGGCCACGGACGCGTACTGCTTCCTGCCCGGTTCTGAGTTGCCCACGGCGAGACGGAGAGAGCCATCGGACAGCCGCATACCGTGGCCGGCGAAGTACACCACCAGAGTGTCCGACGCTTCACTCGCCGCCCGGTGTACGGGGTCGAGCGCGCTGTTGACGTCAGCGGGGTTGAGCACCGTCGTGGAATGCCTGTCCGGAAGGTCCCCACCGAGTGGGGACCTGAAGAGCTTGGCCAGCTCGGAGAGGTTGTTGCGCACCGCCGGCAAGGGCGGGAAGTACCGGTATTCGTCCACCCCGATCAGCACTACACGGGTTCCGTCAGGATCAGGCAGGCGTATCACCGATCTTCGGAGACGGAGGGCGCCGACGCCAGGCTCGTGCCGGTGGTCCCTGGCGCTACTTCGGGAGGAGTGGATGCCAGCAGGGCCGCGACTCGACGCAGAGTGTCCTCTGATGTGTCGTGGACTGTCACGGTCATTCCGTCGCGGGAGAAGACGACCGGCCCGGGTGACGATGGGCGGGCTGTTCGCCAGGCAACCACGATGCTCACCAACAGGCTCGCGGCGGCAAGGCCGTTGCTGACGAACATGTTGATGGTCTCTCCCGCATTCATGCGGCCAGAGGTGCCGGCAGGCAGTGCTAGCTCGGCCTGCGCGTGGCGCCGGAGTTCACGATCCTGCCGGAGCCAGTAGTACAGATCGTGGGCCGCCATGTCGTCGCCTTGTGTATCGACGGTGATCTGCAGCTCCATGCCGTCTCCCCCTATCGCCTACGGTGCTCGATGCTCATGGCAGGGAACGTTGCACCTTCGTGACTCCTGCCTCAACTTTCAATCCGGGTGGAAGGATACGTCTCCCAACGGGCTTGGCTTCTCGCGAAGTTCGTCGACGTGCGCATCGGCGATCTTCTTGGCTTCCGCTGATCGGTCAGTTGTCGAGGGCAGGGATCCGCTGGCCTGCGATGGCCTCCCTCAGGAGGCTCTGTGTGCTGGGGTGTCGTCGGTACACCGCGTCGATCTCACGCGATGCGGCCTCGTGGTCGTAGGGCAACGCGAGCTGACGGGCGACGCCGTGCCGAAGTGCGTCCGCGACCTCTGTGCCTATCTCGGCCGTCCGTAGACCTTCGACGATGCCGGTCGAGGCATCGACGAGCACCATGTACGCGGTGAAGGGCTCACCTTGCTCCCCGGGTACGCCGACAGTGCGGTCGCGTTGGCGGTGCGCCTCCCATGGCGCGTCGCCCCAACCGAGAGCCCCCTTCGGGGCGCCGGGGCGGGCCGGGGCGTCGAAGCGGTAGCACCACATCAAGTGTCTGTCCCCGACAGTGACCGCGACCGTCCCTGAGCCGGTCGTGAAGGCGGTCAGCTCGTCTGACGTGAGGCCGTCGAACGAATGGATGATCTCGACGTAGTTCTGGCTGAGGACCAGGTTGACCGCGGACTTGGGCCAGTTGACCTGCCTCGGGTACGGCTCACCGACGACCAGTGAGTACGACATGGTGCTTCCTTTCTTGACGGTCTCGAACCAGGGCTTTCATCTGCCGACTATTTCAGAGGAGTTGAGTCGCAGCAGACGCAATCGCGGCAGCGGTGTCCGCGGTGCCGTGGCGGGGCGTCGTCTTCGGTGAGGGAGGTCAGGAGCGGGACCAGCCGTAGGCGAAGTCGCAGTGGAGGTCCGTCCAGCGGCGAAGTTCGGCGGGGGTGTGGCTGGGGTAGCCGAGGCGTCCCACGCCTTTGCCCCAGTGATCCCAGAGGCCGTCGGGCTCCGTGAAGCGATCGGCGTGGTGGGTGCCGAGGTGGGCGTCGAGGCGGAGAAGGGCGCCCAAGGCGGCAGCCTGGTCGTAGTGCAGGTCGGCGCGCGGGAGGTAGCGGTCGAGGTAGGTGGTGAGGATCTCGGCGTCGGCGTGCGTACCGAAGCGGGCCAGGGCGAAGCAGTAGGCGCTGCCGGAGTAGCAGACCTCGCTGGCCAGGAGCAGGTCGCCGATGCGCGCCCGGAACCGTTCGCGGCGGTCGACTCCGATCAGCCAGCCGGCGGTGAGGCGCGCGCGCCATTCGTACCCGAGGAGGGCTTCCAGCTCCTCGTCGGTGATCGCGGCGGCGTCATCGATGAGGTGTCGGGTAAAACGTGTGGTGTGCCACCACCGGGGGCCGAGGAACCGCCCGCCGTTCAGTACGAGGTAGCGCGGGAGGCCCCCGTACGTCCTCGTCACGTAGCTCTTGACCACATGGCCGTAGCCAATTTCGTCGGGGTGCTGGGACGGCATCGGTCACCTCTCCGGGTGCAGGTCGGTACGGTCGATCCGGGTGAGGGCGACGAAGATGTTGTCGCCGGTGGGGGCTTCGGAGGCTTCCAGCAGGGACCAGATGCGGGACTCCTCGACCAGGTGCTCCCAAGGAGCGGTCCAGTCGAGATCCCAGTCCAGGACGGTGCCGGAGATGTTGTACGCGCGGCCGGCGTCCACTCGCCAGAACTGGGAGCAGAGGGTCACCTGGGCGTGGTCGGCCAGGTCGTTGATGATCGCGGTGAAGTGGGCCGAGGGCCAGCCCGGGGCGTCGTCCGCAGTGGCGGCTCGTAGGCGCGCGGTGAGCGGCGGGGGTGCGGGCGCCGAGTTCGGTCAGGGCCCAGCGGATGCCTTCCGGCTCGCTCCAGTCCGGTGGCGTCGCCCGTTCCAGGCAGGCGCGATAGGCGCGGCGCAGGGGCTCGATGGCGCCGTCGATCTCCAGGCCCGCCAGGGCCATGGCCGCCCATTCGCGGACGGTCGGGTTGTCGGCCCAGCAGGCCGATGAGAGCGGGGCCGCAACGGGGATCGCCCACCTCCTCGAAGACCTCAATGGCGGTCAGCTGACCGAAGCTGCCGAGGGAAGGCAGGCCGTTGATGACGGCGGGTATGGCGTCGGCGCCGATCCAGATCAGCTCCGCGCGGGCGTCGTAAGACTCGTCGGCCTTGCCGTCGAGCTGCCGGACGAGTGTCTCGATGTGGGAGGTCATGACGCCAGGTGGTCCCGGCGCCAGAAAGTGGGGAGCCACCAGCAGAGCACCGAGTGGTCGTCGGGCCACGGGGCGCGGTCCTCGGCTGCCCAGTCCTTGAAGGAGTCACGTGTCAGGTCGATGGGGCGCCAGGCGGGGTCGAGCGGCTCGTCCTCGGCCGGAGGGCGGACGTGCCGCCGGCCGTGCTGGTCGCAGGCGCCGAACTCCTGGTAGTTGCGCTGGGCCTCGATCAGGGAGATCTTGTTCGCCCCGCCAGCCATGGTCGGCCAGCGGAACTGGACCCCGTCGTCCTCCCAGAAGCAGACGTGGCAGATCTCGTACGAACCGGGCACTGCATCCAGCACGCGGTGCCCGCAGCAGGGAGGGGTAGCGGTCGCTCACCTGGGCAGTCTCCTTGCCGGCCCCGCCGGTGCACCATGGATTTCTCGGCCTCCGCCCGCCCGGCCAGTCCGCAGCCAGTCCGCAGGACACCCGTAAACGGCCGTCGGGAGCCAACGCACGCCAACGAGGAAACCCCAGGTCAGAGCCCTGGAGGGGGCTCCGTCGCAGGTCAGGATCAGTCCGCAGACATTCCGCTTCAACGTGTGAGCGGATGAAACAGCAGGCCGCTGACGTGGCAAATGAGAAGTGCAGAAGGGGTCGACTCCGTCGGGAGTCGGCCCCTTGTCGTTTCCCGTGCTGGGACCCGCCGGAAGGCGTCGAGAGTGGTACGTTATTAGGTACCACTTGAGGGAAGAGGTCAGGTCATGTCCATCACCGCGAGCGAAGCCCGCAAGGAACTCTTTCCACTGATCAAGAAGGTCAACGAGAACCACGAGGCCATTGAGATCGTCTCCAAACACGGCAATGCCGTGCTCATCTCGGCCGAGGATTATGCGGCGCTGCGCGAGGGCTCGTACCTGCTGCGTTCCCCGGTGAACGCTCGCCGCCTACTCAAGGCGTACGAGAACGCCCTGGCCCACATCAACGTGTCGGAGCGCGAGCTGATCGATCCGGACTCGGCGGACGCAGGTGCGGGTGCCGCGTGAGGCTTGTCTTCGAGGATCAGGGCTGGGAGGACTACACGTCCTGGCTCAAGAACGACCGCAAGATGCTCGCCAGGATCAACAGGCTCATCGAGGACCTCAGGCGTGACCCCTTCTCAGGGATTGGCAAGCCCGAACCTTTGAAATACCACTTGCCCGGGGCGTGGTCGCGGCGGATCGACGACGAGCACCGCCTTGTCTACCTGGTGACGGACAAAGAGATCGTCATCCTCGCGGCCCGGTACCACTACTGACCGCTGGTGCAGTGAGAGCGGCGCTGGAGCGGTGTCCGACGTGCACGACCCACACCACGAGCTCTCCGTTGTCGATCGTGTAGACGATGCGGTAGTCGCCGACTCGTAGGCGACGGCGTTCTGGCTGCGATACGAGCGCCGTGGTGTTGAATCCGAGGGGGTCGCTCTCCAGCTCGGTCAGCTTGGCCAGGATGCGCAGCGCCATGTCGCGAGGGATCTTCCGAAGTTCGGCCTGTGCCTCGGGGCGGAAGGCGGTTCGGTACTCACTCACCGCGCGCCAGCGTCTCCCTCATGATGTCCTCGATCGGGATGCCGGGGGCCGGGTTGGCCATGCGCTCGTCGATGATCCGGTTGATCTCGCGCTCTTCCCACTCCTGGTACTTGCGCAGCACCTCGATGGAGACCACGGCGGCGACCTGCTTGCCGCGACGGGTGATGACAGTGGGCGTGTCGTCGCGGTCGGCGCGCTCCACGACCTCAGCCAGGTGTGCGCGCACGTCGCGGATGGACTCTATGGGCAGTGGCTGCGTCATGCGCTCAAGTGTACCGAGTGTGCCATGTGTACACACTGGTGCTTCGCCGCGGCGCCGGGCCGGGTGTGACGAAGATCCGGTCAGCTCTTTGCCGGGATATGAAACCCGGCGCGGCGTTGGTGCATCAGGAATAGGGGGATGACCAGCCGTTCTGTCCCGTGTGGGCAGTCATGACCGTTCGGAGCGAAGTCCGTGCACCAGTACCCGCAGCGCCCGCGGCCTGATGACCAGCCGACCCGGGAGTACCCGCAGTACCAGCAGCCGCCGCAGTTCCAGCAGCAGGCACCGCAGTATCAGCAGGCACCGCAGTACCAGCAGGCCCCGCACTACGCAGAGCCGCCGCAGCCGCCCGCCCCGCCCGTGCGGCGGTCCCGGAAGGGGGTCTGGATCGGGTCGGCGGTTGTGCTGGCCCTGGTGGCCGGCGGTGGTGCCGGGTGGGCGTACTGGAAGACCGACTGGTTCGACGGCAACGGTGAGGCCGTGAGCTATGGCGTCCCGGCGGCGGGACAGGGTCAGGGGAAGGGCCAGGGCAAGGGGGACGGCGGCACCGCCACGCCGCCCGGAGGCGACCCGGACGTCTCGCTCCCGACCGGCCCGGCCGCCCAGTTCAAGCAGACCGGCAAGCTCGACGACGGCACCCGGATATCCAAGACCCGGCTCAAGGGCGCGAAATCCGGGTTCGAGGGCGACGTATGGGTGTGGACGCCCAAGGAGTACGACGACCCGAAATACGCCAAGAGCGGGTTCCCGGTGCTCATCGCCCTCCCCGGCGGCAACGGCCACCCGAACAACTACTGGGCCGACCGCAGCCTCGGCCTGCAAAAGGCGATCAGCGAAGGCGCCAAGGCGGGCACCAGCCTGCCCTTCGTCCTGGTGATGCCGGTCCTCAACCCGGACGCCAAGTACTACTACGACGGCTCCGACATACCCGGCCAGCCCAAGATGGGCACCTGGATGGCCGAGGACATCCCCGCCTTCGCCAAGGCCAACTTCCGCACCTGGAAGTCCCGTGACGGCTGGGCCTTCATGGGCAACTCCTCGGGCGCCTTCGTCGGCCTCAAGCAGGTCATGCAGCACCCGGACCGGTTCAAGGCCGTGATCGCCAACGGCGGCGAGATCGTCCCGGACTCCCCGCTCTGGAAGGGCCACCAGAAGGAGATGGACGCCAACAACCCCGAGAAGCTCGCCCAGAAGCTGATCGACTCCAAGGGGCCCGAGGTGTACGTCAACTTCCAGTACGGCACCAAGGAAGGCGGCCGGGCGCGGCTGGACAAGTTCCGGACGCAGTACGGCAAGGGCCCCGTCAAGGTGACCATCCACGAGATCAAGGGCGGCGACCACAACGGCTGGGACTACGTCCGGGGCATGAAGGAGAGCGCCCTGCAGGAGACCAGCAAGGTGATGAAGGCCCCGAAGCCGGACGCGGGGTGACGAAGCCCGGCGACGGCGGCACCGGCCGCACTGCCGGCACCGCCGCCGGGGCCCGGCCGGCGAAACGTCTCACCGGCCTGGACTCCGCCCGCGGCCTGGCCGTCCTCGGCATGTTCGTCGTACACATTGGCCCGCACCCCGCCGACGGCCCGGCCGCCGGCGGCGCCGACCTGCTGCTGACCGCCCCGCAGGGCCGGGCCTCGGCCGCCTTCGCGCTCATCGCCGGCCTCACGCTGGCCGTGGCGCGGGGCGCCACCCGGCCCCGCTCCCGCGCCCCGGCGACCCTGCGCACCACCCTGGTGCGCTGCGGGATCCTGGCCGTCGTGGGGCTGTCCCTCGCCTCCCTGCACCCGCCGGTCTTCGTCATCCTCGGCTTCTACGCCGTGTACTTCCTGCTCGCCGAGCCCTTCACCCGGCTCCGGCCGCCCGCCCTGATCGCCTCCGCTGCTGCCTCGGTGCTGCTCGGGCCGGTCCTCCTGTACGGAGTGGCACCCGCCTTCGGCCACCTCACCGAGGGCCGGGGCGGCGGCGCCCCCGAACTGCGCGACCTGACCACCCCGGCCGGGCTCTGGCACACCCTGGACCTGGTGCTGGTCAGCGGCGCCTACCCGGTCCTGGCCTACTTCCCGTACGTCCTGACCGGCCTCGCCCTCGGCCGTACGGTCGACCTGCACCGCCCCGCCGGCCCCTGGCTGACCGCGGCCGGTGGCACCGCCGTCGCCCTGCTCGGCTACGGCGTCTCCCACCTCGCCCTGGAGAACTGGGGTGCCAGAGCGGCCCTGCTCACCGCCATCCAGGACAGCCACCCCTGGGCAGCCGCCGCCGAGGACCCGCTGCAGGAGATCCTGGCCGGCCAGCTCGGCGCGATCCCGGCCACCGACTGGGGCTGGCTGCTGGTCTCCGACCCGTACAGCCAGACCCCGCCCGAGATCCTCGGCAGCGCCGGGGTGGCGGTCGCGCTGGTCGGGCTTGCCGTGGCCGCCGGCCGGAGCCGGCTCGGTGCGCGGCTGCTTACCCCGCTGACCGTGGTGGGCTCGATGGCCCTGACCGCGTACGTCGGCCACGTCCTGGCCCTCACGGCGCTGACCGGCCTGGCCGACTGGCAGGACACCGGCTGGCGGGAGACCGTCTGGTTCGGCGCGGTCACGGTGGCCGGGTGCTGGACCTGGCAGCTGGTCTGGCGGGACTCGCCGCTGCGCCGCGGCCCGCTGGAGTACCTGATGCACACGGTGGTGGGCCGGGCGGCGGGACGTGGCGACCGCCACGCGCGGGCCTGACCCGGCCAGGCAACCCGATCGGCCGTTTTGGGCTCTCTAGTCTGTGTAAAGGCGATCAGTCGTCAAGAGTCGGAGATGTTCCGTGCAGCAAGACCAGCAGGGCGAGGACGCCCGCGGGCCCGGCAGCCCCCGCACCCCCCGTCGGCCGCGGCGCAGGCGCCTGTTCCTGATCTGCGGTGCGCTCGCGCTCGCCCTCGCCGCCGGGGGCGGCGTCGCCGCGTACCAGTTCGATGTGTTCAACGACCTGGGCGAGCCCATCAGCTTCGGCCGGGCCGACGGTTCGGCGGAACAGGCCGCGGCCGGCACCGGTGCGACGGCCGCCGCGCGGCCCGGGACCCGGCTGCCGACCGGCCCGGCCGCCAAGTTCGTCCGATCCGCCCGCCTCCCCGACGGCACCGAGATCGGCAAGACCAACCTCAAGGGCGCGAAGTCCGGCTTTACCGGCGACGTATGGGTCTGGGTCCCCAAGGAGTACAACGACCCGGCCTACGCCCGCAGTGCCTTCCCGGTGCTGATCTCCCTGCCCGGCGGCCGTGGCTATCCGAACAACTACTGGGGGACGGGCCCCGGCCTCGGCCTCCAGCAGGCCGTGACCGACGGGGCCAAGGCCGGCCGGAGCCTGCCCTTCATCCTGGTCATGCCGGTGATCAACGCGGACACCAAGAACCACTTCGACGGCTCCGACATCCCCGGCCAGCCCAAGATGGGCACCTGGATGGCCGAAGACGTGCCGGATTTCGCGAAGGCCAATTTCCGGACCTTCACCGCCCGCGACGGCTGGGCCTTCATGGGCTCCTCCTCGGGCGGCTTCGGCGCCCTCAAGCACGTCCTGAAGCATCCGGACCGCTTCAAGGCGGTCATCGCCAGCGGGGTCGACACCGTCCCCGACTCCCCGCTGTGGAAGGGGAACCGGCAGGCGATGGACGCCGACAACCCGGAGAAGCTCGCCCGCCGGCTCATCGAGACCAAGGGCCCCGAGGTCTACATCAACTTCCAGATCGGCACCGCGGAGAGCGGGCGCGCCCAGGCCGAGAAGTTCATGAAGGAATTCGGCCGGGGCCCCGTGCACACTCGGCTCCAGGTGATCCAGGATGGTGAACACAACGGCAAGTCATACGTACGAGGCATGAGGGAGGGGTCGCTGGAGTGGATCAGCAAGGTGCTGTCGGCACCCACCCCCGACCCCGCCCCGGAGACGGCCGCGAAGACCGCCCCGGCGGGCACCCTGGAGACCACCCGGGAGACCGCCCCCGCCGCCCGATGAGCCCGATAGGCCCGCTGGCCAAGGGCATATCCGTGGCCGCGGCGGCGCTGGCGGTCCTCGCCCTCGCCGTCTTCGACCTCGGACAGCCCGGCCGGCCCGGCCGGGCCGAAGCCCAGCCGTTCCCCACGGTGGGCGTGCTCATGGCCGACGGCGAGCACTGGTGCACCGCGAGCGTGGTGGACAGCCCGAAGGGCAATGTCGTCGCCACCGCCGCGCACTGCGTGGCCCCCGAGGGCAAGGACGGAGAGCCGGGCACGGTCGCCCACGACGGCCTCGCCATCGGCGACCTCTCCTTCGCCCCCGCCTTCTCCGGCGAGGGCTCCGGCCGGCAGCCCCTCGGCCTGTGGAAGGTCACCGCGGTCCACGTCGACGACCGCTGGTCCAAGTGGGGCGAGGACACCGCCGACTACGCCTTCCTGACCGTGCAGCCGGACGGGGACGGCCGCAGCCTCCAGGACGTGGTGGGGCGTACGGAGGCGCCGGCGGCCGACTGGCACTCCGGGTACGAGCGGGACGTCACCGTGGTCGGGTACCCGGAGGAGGACCGCAATCCGGAGAACAAGCCGATCTCCTGCACCACCCGGACCAGCCACGACGAGGACGACCCCGACATGCTGTACATCAGCTGCGCCGGGTTCTGGACGGGCACCAGCGGCAGCCCCTGGGTCGCCGACCGGGCCGGCCCCGGCGAGCCGGGCCGGCTGATCGGGGTGCTCAGCGGCGGCGACACCGACGTGGACTCCACGGCCGCGCTCTTCGACGACCGGGCCAAGGCCCTGTACGACCGGGCCGCCCGCGGCTGAGCCCCGAACAAGCCCCGAACGAGCGCGTCCTCAGCGCCTGCGCTCGGTGGAGACGATCACTCCGACCGCCGCCACCACGATCGTGCCGCCGGCCAGGATCGGCCAGGTCAGCGCCTCGTCCAGGATCAGCGCACCGAGCAGCACCGCCACCACCGGATTGACGTACGCGTACGTGGCGACCAGCGACAGCGGCGCCGAGGCCAGCAGCCAGGAGTACGCCGTGAACGCGAGCAGCGACCCGAACAGGATCAGGGCGCCCAGCGCCACCCACGACCGGACCGACACGGCCGCCAGGTCCAGCCCCCGCTGCTCGCCCCGGACCAGGCCCACCAGCAGCGCGCCGACGCCGCCCGCCAGCATCTCGTACGCGCCGGCGGTGAACGGGTTGGCCGGCATCGGCAGCTTCGAGGCCGAGAACGAGCCCGTCGACCACAGCAGGCTCGCCACCAGGACCAGCAGCACCCCCGACAACTGCACCGTCCCGCTGATCCCGGGCACGATCAGCACCGCGAGCCCGATCAGGCCCAGGAGTACGCCGCCCAGGGTGCGCGGGGCCGGCCGGTCCCCGGAGCCCGCCCGCAGCAGCACCACCCACATGGGCACGGCCGCGATCAGCAGCGCCGCCAGACCGGACGGCACCGAGGTCTCGGCCAGCACCACCAGGCCGTTGCCGCCCAGGAGCAGCAGCAGGCCGACCAGGGCGGCCGAGCCCAGCTGCGCGCGGCTGACCTTGAGCGCCGCCGAGCCCTGCCGCCAGGCCACCAGGGCGGTCAGCAGCAGGCCGGCGGTGATGAACCGGGCACCCGCGGAGAGGAACGGCGGGATGGTCTCGACGACGATCCGGATGCCGAGGTAGGTGGAACCCCAGACGACATAGACGATGGCCAGCGCGGCCCAGACCGCGCCGCCGACCTTGCGGGTGGGCCGGGATCCGGCCGCGGATCCGGCCGGTGTCCCGGTCGGCGGGACCTTGTGGCTGCTCTCGGCAGCGTTCGGTGTGGGCACGGCCGGATCCTACGTTCGTTGGGGCTTACAAGTAACCGGATTTCATCCCTTGAGCAGGCCGTTGAGCTCCCCGTAGGCGAGGGAGCCGGCAAGCGTCCCGTAGCCGCCGTCCGCCGCCAGCTGTTCGGCCGCCCGCCGCACCACCGCGTACGCCGCCTCGGCCACCCACGAACCCAGGCTGACCCGGGCCACGCCCAGCGCCCCGAGCTCGGCCACCGTCGGGGCGCCCGGGCTCGCCAGGATGTTCAGCGGGGCCGGGATGCCCTGGGCGAGCTCGGCCACCGTCGCCGGATCGTGCACCCCGGGGACGAAGACCCCGCTGGCGCCGGCCTCCAGATAGCGGGCGGCCCGGGCCAGGGTCTCGTCCAGCCGGGCCGGCCCGGCCTCGCCGACGCCCCGCAGATAGGTGTCGATGCGGGCGTTGATGTAGAGGGGGACGCCGGCCCGTTCGGCGGCGGCCCGGGCCGCCGCCAGCCGTTCCGCGTACTCGGCGGGGGAGCGGGACCCGTCCTCGATGTTGATCCCGGCTGCGCCCGCGGCCAGCACTCCGGTGACGGTCTCGCCGACCGCGTCCGGGTCCGCGCCGAAGCCGCCCTCGATATCGGCGGTCACCGGCACCGCCACGGCCGCCACCACCCGCGCGATCAGGTCCAGCACCCGGTCCCGGGCGAGGGAGTCCCCGTCGGGTGCGCCGAGCGACCAGGCGACCCCGGCGCTGGTGGTGGCCACGGCCGGGGCCCCGGCCGCCTCGACGATCCGGGCACTGGCCACGTCCCAGGCGTTGGCGAGGGCGAGCGGGGCGGCCGGGTCGTGCAGGGCGGTGAAGATCGCGGCCTGGGAGATCGGTTCGGAACGAGGGTTCATGGCGGCAGTTCATCAGACGGCCCCGCTGGACGTCCGGCGGATTTCCGACACAGAGGCGGCACACAGCGGCACACAGGCGGCGCCCCGCCCCGCCCGGTGGCCCGGCCGCTCACGAAAAATGCACAACTCCCTCCGGCACGGCGGCTCCGGGCCTCCGTCCGGCCGGGCCGGCCCGGCATTGGCGGGAATCCGCCCTTGGGGCGGGGTGCCGGAGCGGATGCCTCCGCGCGCGCCACCCCGAGGGCTTCGCGGAGCGTGTCCGAGTGGCTCCGGCGGGCAGCAGAGCCCGGCTTGGCCGGAACCGGATCTGGGCATCGGGCGGCGGCTGTGAGCCGGAGCTTTGCCCTTTCGTGGCCGCTGCATGGCACGGATGTTACGCATCCGTTCTCCTCTTGTGGGACCACCTGATGGTGGGTCAACCTTTCGGAGGCGACCGGCTCTTGGCCACAAAGGATTGTCATGGGCATGTCGCTTAACCCCCCGCAACGCACCACCTATGAGGAGGACCCCTCACATGTCCGTGATGCGTCATCACCGCCGGAAGATCGCCGGCCTCAGCGCGACGGCCGCCGTCGCCCTCGTGCTCGGCGCGGCCTCGGCCCTCCCGGCCTCGGCTGCCGGCGGATCCGCCGCGGAAGGCCAGATCGTGAACGCCGGCGCCGCCGGCACGGTCGCCAACAGCTACATCGTGATCCTGAAGGACTCCGCCGCCCGGTCCACCCTCGCGAGCGGCAAGTCCGTCGCCGAGCGGCACGGTGCGAAGATCGACAAGGTCTACCGCGCGGCCCTCAACGGCTACTCCATCGAAGCCTCGGAGTCCCAGGCCAAGAAGATCGCCGCCGACCCGGCCGTCGCGTCCGTGGTGCAGAACCGGACGTTCACCGTCGACGGCACCCAGCCCAACCCGCCGTCCTGGGGCCTGGACCGCATCGACCAGCGGGCCCTCCCGCTCAACAGCAGCTACACCTACCCCGACAAGGCGGGCGAGGGCGTCACCGCGTACGTCATCGACACCGGCGTGCGGATCTCGCACAGCGACTTCGGCGGCCGTGCCTTCAACGGGTACGACGCCATCGACAACGACAACGTCGCCCAGGACGGCCACGGCCACGGCACGCACGTGGCCGGCACCGTCGGCGGCAACGCGTACGGCGTCGCCAAGAAGGCGAAGATCGTCGGCGTCCGCGTGCTCAACAACCAGGGCTCCGGCACCACCGCGCAGGTGGTCGCGGGCATCGACTGGGTGACCCAGAACGCGGTCAAGCCGGCCGTGGCCAACATGTCGCTCGGCGGCGGCGCCGACGCGGCGCTGGACACCGCCGTGCGGAACTCCATAGCCGCCGGCATCACGTACGCGGTCGCGGCGGGCAACGAGTCCACCAACGCCAACACCAAGTCCCCGGCCCGCGTCACCGAGGCCATCACGGTCGGCGCCACCACCAACACGGACGCCAAGGCCAGCTACTCCAACTTCGGTGCCGTCCTGGACCTGTTCGCGCCGGGCTCCTCCATCGTCTCGGCGTGGAACACCAGCGACACCGCCACCAACAACATCTCCGGTACGTCGATGGCCTCGCCGCACGTCGCGGGCGCCGCCGCCGTCTACCTCTCGCAGAACCCGTCGAGCACCCCGGCCCAGGTGAGCACCGCACTGGTGGACGCCGCCACGCCGAACGTGGTCGGCAGCCCCGGCACCGGCTCGCCCAACCGCCTGCTGTTCGTCGGCGACGGCGGCACCACCCCGCCGCCCGGGAAGAAGTTCGAGAACGCCACGGACTTCGCGATCAACGACCACACCACCGTCGAGTCCCCGGTCACCGTGAGCGGGGTCGCGGGCAACGCCCCGGCCGCACTGAAGGTCGCGGTGGACATCAAGCACACCTACATCGGTGACCTGAAGGTCGACCTGATCGCCCCGGACGGCACCGCCTACACCCTGCACAACCGCAGCGGCGGCAGCACCGACAACATCAACCAGACCTACACGGTCAACGCCTCCAGCGAGGTCGCCAACGGCACCTGGAAGCTGCGGGTGAACGACAACGCCAACATCGACACCGGCAAGATCGACCTCTGGTCGGTGGAGTTCTGACCAGCAGTGAACGCGTGAACATGCGAACCATGGACGCGTGAACGAACAAGAGCGTGAGTGGCGGGGGCGACCGATTCGGCGGTCGCCCCCGCTACTGCTGTGACCCTGGGTAAGGGGTTTGAGTGACCTCGGTTCATCACATCGAGTGAAACTCTGGCCCTTGCTTGCGGCGTACAACCGTCGGTTGCCAGGCTGTAGCTGTCTGTCAACCTGATGGGAGTGGCCAGTGACTTTCGGTGAGCAGCCGGCCTATCTGCGCGTCGCCGGGGACCTTCGGCGGAAGATCGTCGATGGGTCCCTGCCCCCGCATACCCGGCTGCCCTCGCAGGCGCGGATCCGGGAGGAGTACGGGGTCTCCGACACCGTCGCGCTGGAGGCCCGCAAGGTCCTGATGGCCGAGGGCCTGGTCGAGGGCCGGTCCGGATCCGGCACCTACGTCCGGGAGCAGCCGGTGCCGCGCCGGGTCTCCCGTACCGGGTACCGCTCCTCCGCCGGCTCCACCCCCTTCCGGCAGGAGCAGGCGGAGGCCGGCGCCCGCGGCACCTGGGACTCCAGCAGCGAACAGACCGGCGCCCCGGCCGAGATCGCCGACCGGCTCGGCATCGCGCCGGGCGACCGGGTGATGCGTACCCGGTATGTGTACCGGGACGCGGGCGAGGCGATGATGCTGTCGACCTCCTGGGAGCCGCTCGCCGTGACCGGGCGCAGCCCCGTGATGCTGCCCGAGGAGGGCCCGCTCGGCGGCTGCGGGGTGGTCGACCGGATGGCCGCGATCGACCTCGTGGTGGACAACGTGGTGGAGGAGGTCGGCGCCCGCCCCGGCCTGGCCGAGGAACTCCTCGCCCTCGGCGGGGTCCCGGGCCATGTGGTCCTGGTCATCGGCCGGACGTACTTCGCCTCCGGCCGCGCCGTCGAGACGGCCGACGTGGTCGTCCCGGCGGACCGCTACCGCCTCTCCTACCACCTCCCGGTCCGCTAGAACCGGTCCGGGGGCGTCCCTTTCGGCGCAGCTCAACACCGGTTTCCCGGTGGGTCGTTCGCGCCCCGTGCGCCGGCGCGCACGGCCCACTCGTACGCATGGCCGGATGCGTACGCCTGTGAGGTACCTCTTGGTGAAAACACGTATCCGCTGAGTGAAGGTCGGGCGTAAGCTCGGGCATATGCGCAATGCGGTTTCCTGGGCAGGTACGTCGGCGGAGGGTGAAGCGCGATGAACGACAGCGGTGCCCTGCTCCCGTGGCTGGTCATACGGCAGGACGACAACGGCAACCGCTACCGGGTGGGCCGGTACGCCACCCGGGCCGAGGCCCAGAAGGTCGTCGACAGTTTCGACGACCGCGGACACAAGCAGCTCTACTGGGTCGAGCGGATCGGACAGACCGCCACCGCGAACTGAGTACGCCAACGGGAGCGCACCACCCGTGACATAGGCTCCGCCCCATGACTGTACGCGTGGTCGTGGGCGGAGCCCTTTGTCGTGACGGGCGCCTGCTGGCCGCCCGGCGCAGTACCCCGCCGGAGCTGGCCGGCCGCTGGGAACTGCCCGGCGGCAAGGCCGAACCCGGAGAGACCGTCCCCGAGGCGCTGGTGCGCGAACTGCGCGAGGAGCTCGGCGTGGAGACCGAGCCGCTGGAGCGGATCCCGGGGGAATGGCCCGTCAAGCCCGGCCTGGTCCTCCAGGTGTGGACCGCCCGGCTGCTGTCCGGTGAGCCCGAAGCGCTGGCGGACCACGACGAACTGCGCTGGCTCGCCCCCGCGGAACTCGACTCGGTCGACTGGCTCGACCAGGACCGCCCGGCGGTCGCCGAGATCGGCCGCCGGCTCTGCGCCGCCGCGCCCGGGGGGCGCATCGGGGGCGCGCTGTAGGCCGTACGTGCCACAGTGCGCCGGTGGTCGAGGTTCGGGGCGGTAGATGCCCCCGATATCGGGTATGTCGTAAATATCCCTATCTCGTCCCTGAAGAACCGCACTGGGGTCCGTTGCCGGCCCGGGAAGTGATCGGCGTGATCGAGACAGACGGTGACTACGCCGAATGGGCCTTTCCCGCCGAACCGGGTGCCGTCCGCACGGCCCGTCACGCGGTGCTCGGAAAACTCCGTGACTGGGGCCTGGATTCCGTCTGCGATGTGACCGTCCTGCTGGTCAGCGAGCTGGTCACCAACTCCCTGCGGTACGCCTCCGGCCCCATCGGCGTCCGGCTGGTCCGGCGGGATCAGGCCACCACGGCCCCCACCGGCCGCCCCGCCCTGCTCGTGGAGGTTTCAGATCCGCTTCCGGATCCGCCCCGCGAGCGGGTCGCCACCCCCGACGACGAAGGCGGCCGTGGACTCCATCTGGTGGCCGTCTCGGCACAGCGCTGGGGGACCCGGCACGGGAAGACGGGCAAGACAGTGTGGTTCGAGTTGGCTCTTCCTGGTGAGTAACAAGAAGAAGAGCGGCAGGGGATCCCCTCGGACGCGGTCCGGGGGAGAGCGCACAGCCTGGCTCAAAACGACCGAGACCTTGCTGTGATCGTGAACGCCGTGCGAGCCATGCCCGTGGTGCTGAATACTTCGGTCATGGCCGGTCCGGTTGCGGTGAGCTGGAGGGGACGGTCGCGTGAGCGAAATACCTGCGCAGGCACATCAGGCCCGAGTGCCCCGGGAGACCTGGCACGACTCCTTGTGGCACAGCAGTCCGCCTGGCTCGATCTATGACTACATAAAGGTCGCGTCCTTCTCGATCGGCCCCGACGGGCTCATCGACCAGTGGAGCCTGCGCGCCGAGGAACTCTTCGGGCTGACCGCCGCCCAGGCCGTGGGCCGCGACCCGGTCGACGCCTTCATGCCCCCGGAACTGCGGGCCGGCGGCCACCGCAAGGTGGCCGAGATCCTCGACGGCAAGGAATGGACCGGCCTCATCCCCTTCCGCATTCCCGGCGGGAAGGGCGCCCACGGCGTGGCCGAGATCTATGTGATGCCCACCGAGACCGAGACCGCCGAGCGCGCCGCACTCTGCGTGGTGGTCGACGTCCGCGCACTCCGCCGGATCGAATCCGATCTCGCCGCTTCACAGGCGATATTCGGTCAATCTCCCTTCGGCTTCCTGCTCTTCGGCACCGACCTCACCGTGCAGCGGGCCAACCGCCGCTTCGCCACCGTCTTCGGCGGAGCCGTCGAGGACCACCGGGGCCGCACCGTCCACGACTACCTGCCCCCGCGCGAGGCCGACCGGATGACCCGCGCCCTCCGGCGCGTCCTGGAGACCGGCGAAGCCGTCACCGACCTCCAGATCAGCGGCTCCGCCCCCGGCAGCCGCGAACACCGCCACTGGTCCATCAACCTCTACCGGGTCCACGGCGGCACCGGCCTCCCCATCGGCGTCGCCGGCCTCGGCACCGATGTCACCCGCCGCCACCTCGCCGCCCGCGAAGCCGCCGGCGTCCGCCGCAACCTCGCCCTCCTCAACGAGGCCGGCCACCGCATCGGCAACTCCCTCGACCTGGAGACCACCGCCCGCGAACTCCTCGACGTCACCGTCCCCGGCTTCTGCGACCTCGCCTCCGTCGACCTCTACCAGGGGCTGCTCCTCGGCGACGACGACCGCCCCGCCAGACCCCAGGGCCCCGGCGTACCCAGCCTCCCCGGCTGCGGCTCCCGCCGCGCCCCCTCCGCCCCGCTCCGCCGCGTCGCCTTCGCCAGCGCCGTCTCCGACGCCCCGCTCTCCGATCCCCCGCTCTCCGGCCCGCCGGTCGCCGTGGGCGAGATCCACCGCTACCCGGCCGCCTCACCCGGCGCCCTCGCCCTGCGCACCGCCCACCCCCGGCTGATCGAGGGCGGCGGCGCCGAAGACCTCGTCCAGTCCACCCTCGTCGTCCCCCTGGTCGCCCACGACACCGTCGTCGGCCTCGCCCAGTTCTCCCGTACCAAGGGCAGCGAGCCCTTCGGCGAACGCGACCGGGCCGTCGCCGTCGAGCTCGCCTCCCGGGCCGCCGTCTGCATCGACAACGCCCGCCTCTACCGGCGCGAACACGAACGCGCCCTGATCCTCCAGCGCAGCCTGCTGCCCCCCGGAGACCCGGAGGCCGCCGGCCTCGACATCGCCTGCCGCTACCTGCCCGGCAACGCCGCCACCGAGGTCGGCGGCGACTGGTTCGACGTCATCGAACTCCCCGGCCACCGCACCGCCCTCGTCGTCGGCGACGTCATGGGCCGCGGCCTGCGCGCCGCCGTCGCCATGGGCGAACTCCGCACTGCCGTCCGCACCCTCGCCCTGCTGGACCTCGAACCGGCCGAGGTCCTCTCCGCCCTCGACGAGGTCGCCCGCGGCCTCGGCTCCCCCGGAGGCACCCAGCAGGCCTCCCGGGCCGCCCTGCACTCCCGGGACGCAGACCTCTCCGAGGTCTACCTCGCCACCTGCGTGTACGCCGTGTACGACCCGGTGACCCGGCGCTGCACCATCGCCAACGCCGGCCACATGCCCCCGGTCCTGGTGGAACCCGGCGAACCCGGCAGCGCCCCCCGCCCCGGCCTGCTCCTCGAAGTCCCGCCCGGCATGCCGCTCGGCGTCGGCGGCGAACCCTTCGAGGAGGTCGAGGTGGAACTCCCCGAAGGCGCCCTGCTCGCCCTCTACACCGACGGCCTCGTCGAATCCCGCGACCACCCGCTCGAAGAGGGCCTGCGCGGCCTGCGCGAGGCCCTCGCCGACCCGGTCCGCCCCCTGGAGGACGTCTGCGACCACGTCCTCGCCACCCTCGACACCCGACACGGGGAGGACGACATCGCCCTGCTCATGGCCCGCGTACAGGGCCTGCCCACGGACGCGGTCGGCGACTGGCAGCTGCCCCGCGAGGCCCGCTCGGTGGGCCGCGCCCGCGAACTCGCCCGCGCCAAACTCCCCGCCTGGGGCCTGGAAGGCCTCCTCGACACCACCGAACTGCTCGTCAGCGAACTGGTGACGAACGCCCTCCGCTACGGCGAGGGCGAGATCCGGCTCCGCCTGCTGCTGGACCGCACCCTGGTCTGCGAAGTGTGGGACGCCAACCTCGCCCAGCCGCGCCGCCGCCGCGCCCGCGACACCGACGAGGGCGGCCGGGGCCTCCAACTGGTCGGCCTCCTCTCGGCCGGCTGGGGCACCCGCCGCACCCACCGCGGCAAAACCGTCTGGTTCGAACTGCCCCTGCCCGGCGTCGGGGCGGAACCCGTCACGGAACTCTCGGCGGAGCAACTGCTGAACATGTACGGCTGAGCGCGGCTGCCGGGGCGGCCCCCGCCAAGGGGCGGGGCCGCCTTCGGACTAGGCGGCGCGGCCCGACTTCAGTGCGGCCAGCCGTGCTTCGATCTCCGACGTCTTGGCCAGATCGTCCAGCGACTCGAACTGCGCGTCCAGCGAGGACGCCGCCAGCTCCTGCTTGCCCATTGCCCTTGCTTCCTCCCGCCGGACCTTGTCCTCGAAACGGCTCAGCTCACTCGTCGGGTCCAGCACGTCGATGCTCTTCACCGCGTCCATCATCGTGTTCTGCGCCTGCGCGGTCTTCGCCCGCGCCACCAGCTCGTCCCGCTTCGCCTGCAGCTCGGTCAGCTTGGTCTTCATCGAGTCCAGGCCGGCCTTCAGCTTGTCCACGACCTCCGTCTGCGCGGCGATCGTCGGCTCGGCGGTCTTCGCCTCCTTCTCCGACTGCAACTGCCGCCCCAGCGCCACCTTCGCCAAGTTGTCGAACTTGTCCGCGTCCGCCGTTGAACCGGAGGAGCGCAGCTCGTCCCCCTTCCGGCTCGCGGCCAGCGCCTTCTCGCCCCACTCGCCGGCCGCCGCCACGTCCTCCCGGTGATCCTGCTCTAGCAGCCGCAGATTGCCGATCGTCGTCGCGACCGCCTGTTCCGCCTCCGAGATGTTGTTCGTGTAGTCCCGGATCAGCTGGTCCAGCATCTTCTGCGGGTCCTCCGCCTGGTCCAGCAGCGCGTTGATATTGGCCTTGGCGAGCTGGGTGACACGGCCGAGAATGCTCTGCTTGCTCATGCGTTCTGCTCCTGTCCGAGTCCGGTGAGTCGGGTGAGTCGGGTGAGTCGGGTGAGTCGGGTGAGTGCGGTGAGTTCGGTGAGTCAGAAACGGCCGCCGCCGCCCATGCGCCCCCGGGTGCCGCCGCCCCCGAAGGAGCCCGGACCGGGACCGAAGCCGCCGCCCCCGCCGAAGCCACCGAAGCCCCCGCCGCTGCTGCCCCGCCCGACCCCGCCGAGGATCTCGCCGAGGATGATCCCGCCGAGCACCGCGCCGCCCATCCCGCCGCCCCCGCGCTGCCGGCCCGCGTACGGGTTCTCGTACGCCCGTACGTCCTGCTCGGCCAGCTGCTGCGCCTCCCGGGCCAGCGCATCCGCCCGCTGCGCCTCCGCCAGCGCGCCCGCCGCATCCGACCCGGCCAGCGCCGTGGACCGCTCCAGATGCCGCTGCGCCTCCGCGATCCGGGTGCGGGCCGTGCTGCCCACCGCACCCCGGCTGGTGGTGATGTAGTCCGTGGCCGCCCCGATCGCACTGCGGGCCCCGAGCAACGCCTGGTCCAGCAGAGTCCGGGCCCGCCGGTCCGCCGTCTCCCGCTCCCGGGCCCCGGCCAGTGCCTCGTCCAGCGCCGCGTCCGCCTCCTCCACCCGGCGCAGCGCGTCGATCGGGTCGTACCGGCCGCCGCCCTCCCGTTCCTCCCGCTGCTGCTGTTCCTGCAGTTCCTGCCGTACGTCGGCCAGCACCGACTCCGCCCGCCCGATCCGGCCCTGCAGATCCGCCGTCGACACCCCCTCCGGCGTGCCGGTGAGCAGACCGCGGGCATCGGCCAGATCGGTCTCCGTCTCGGTCAGCGCACCATCGAGCTTCCCCGCGGCCTCCGCCAGCTCCTGCGCCCGCCGCTCCACCGCATCCACCAGCGTGGCCGCCTGGTCCACCGCACCCTCGGCGGCCCGCACATGCACTGCCGCCCGTCCGTTGTCGCCGGCATCGAGCGCTGCCCGCGCCTCGGCCAGACTGGTGGTGGCGAACAGCAGCCGGTCCTTGGCCTGCTCCGGGTTCGAGGCCACCGGTGCCGCCGCCGAATCCGCGTACCGGCCGGTCAGGGCCGTCAGGGTCGCCTCCGCGGTGGCGGTCCGGCCGGTCAGCGCCCGGAAGTGCGCCTCGACCGTCGCCAGCGCCTGCGGGGCGTTCTTCTCCAGCGCGCGGAGTCGGTCGAAAGCGTCGGACTCGGCGTCCAGCCGCCGGTTGCCCTCGGAGCAGCGGGCCACGATCTCGTCCAGCATCCGCCGCCGGGTCGCATCGTCCTCCGGGTAGGCGTCGTCGAGCTGCTGCCGCAGCCGGAAGGCATGGGTCAGCTCGTCCTTGGCATAGGCCACGGCCTCCTCGAAGGGCTTCACCGCCTCCTCGCCGAACTGCGCCGTCGCGAACCCCAGCTCCTCGGTGCTGGTGCGGACCGCGTCGTCCGTCTCCACCAGCAGCGCCTTGGCCTTGGCGTCCAGCTCGGGCAACGGCAGGCCGCCTGCGGCCTGGCCACCCCAGCCGGCCCCGGCCGCACCGCCGCTGCCGCCCCCGCCGCCGGCCCGGCCCTTGCGGCGCTTGCTGCGGGTGTACGCGTACACGCCCAGCGCACCGGCCGCCCCGACCGCGACCACCGGCAGCACGAAGTCCCCGGCCCCGCTCTCGCCGCCGGCCTGGTCACCGCCGGGGTCCGCCGGGCCCGGGGTGATGGTGGGCACGGGCACCGGCCGGCCGCCGAGCACGGCGTTGTAGCCGTTCGCGGCACCGATGGCGGCCCCCGGCCAGTCGTTCTGCTTCAGGGCCGGCTCGATGGCGGTCTGCGCGACCGTGGCGAGCTGCTCCTCGGTGAAACCGGAGTCGACATCGGCCGAATAGGCGTACTGCCGGGCCCCGGTCGCGACGGCGAGCAGCACGTCGTTCTGGCCGAGCCCGTTGCGCTGGGCGGTGGCATCGGCCCAGCTCTGGGCGGAACGCCCGGAGAAATCGCGTACGTAGGCGACGAACAGCTGGACCCGCCGGTCGGCGTACAGCTTGTCGAGAGCCGCGGTGACGGCATCCTTCCGGTCGCCCAGCGCCCCGACCCGGTCGGTGATCTGGCCCTCCGAGGACAGGGTGATGGGGTCGTCGGCCCGGGCTTGCGGTGCGGCTCCCACCGCGCACGCCAGCAGCGCGGCGGCGAGGGCCAGCACGGCGCGGACCGCCACGGGGGCGGGCGGCGTGCGTTGCTTCGGAGGCGTCACATTTCGGAGCGTATGGGGGGTTTCGCGGTGTCGCACCCGGAGGTGATCATCAGGCGTGACCGGGTGCGGGGCTCCCTCGTTTGCAGCACATGAAGAAGATCATGTCTGTCGTGGTAACCACGCTCGTGGACGTCCACGGCTAGGGGAGCACGGGGCTCCTGGCGCGGGCCTGCTTGTTCGCCGCCTTCGCGGGGCCGGGGTGCTGTGCATCCGTTGGGCGGAGCCCAGAGCCGGAGCCGCAGTTCCGGGGCTCAACTGCCATGGCGGAAATTCCGCGGTTCGCCACACACGGCGCAGGCCGGGATGCCCACCGGGCTTCCCCCCGGCCCGCCCTCCGTTGCAGCCTGCTGACGAGACAGCCGAGTGGCGTCCACATGCTCCGACAGGACGTGCTCGAAGCGTTGCTGGCGTCGCAGTTCGAGGACGTCCATATGCCACATACGGCCGATCCCCGATGACGTCAACGCGGTGAAACCTGTGCCCAGCACGGCGGAGATCAGCGCGATCCACAGGAGCATGTCTGCCACAACGGGTCCTTTTCAAGGGCTCAATGACCAGAGGCACGGGGCGCGCACGACCGGAGCCCCAGTGATACCTCCGAATAACGCTGAGGCATATGCAGAGTTGCGCCTTCTCCTCCGATTGCAGCCATGCGCAACATTTTTCGACCCGCAGTAGTCTCATATTGCGGACAAGGGTTCGGGGGACTCGAACTGTCGACGTCGGCCCGGGTGGACCCCGTAGTGGCGATACAGGCTCAGGGGTTCGAGACGACAACATGCGGGCGGAGGTGCGCGGCGAGCCGTGAACCTCCGCCGGCGCGCCCCTCATCACCCCCTTGAGCTGCGGCAAGGCGGCCAGGCGGGTGCGGATGCCGCGCTCCTGCTTTTGTTCCGCGAGCGTGCAGAACCGATAAAAGACACGGTCGGCACTCTTTTCGATCGCCAGCATCACCTGGATGGCGCACACCCTGACCAACATCGACAGCGTTGTTGGAATATGTCAACCGCACAGCGCTCGGATCTATATCGCAGACCCGCAGAAGACGACGCACACGGGCGCCATCACCTTCACGCCGTTCCCACCCGGCTCGGAAAGTGGACTTTCATGCCGCGCTCAACCGGCTGGCCACGGGCCGAGAATGCAACGCTGCAATACGAGGATCTTGAGATTGACCTGAATTACTCGTCCTCGGTCCTCGAAGACTTCTTGGAAACGATGAGAATGATCCAGATCGAGTTCGACCGGCGGATCGAGAACACCGCATCATCCACGACGCCCGTCGACGAGCATTCCGGGCGGGACTCCCGTGTATGAGACGTATGAGACGTACGGGCATCCTGGCCTGCACGGTATCCCTCCCCAGCCGGAAGCCCCATGGGATCCGACGGAGAACCTCGCCTACCTCCTTCAAGACGCCATCACATCCAGACAGCCCGAGCCCTTCGAGCCCTTCGAGCCCTTCGAGCACGTCGGCTTCGGCGAGGACGACACGATCAGCACCGCCGACCTCGTCGCCGGGCTGACGCAGACCACCGCCGAGCGACCGCACACGCACACCTCAGGCGGGCACCGCCGGACCCCGCCGAAGGCGCCGGTCGTCACCCTGCTGCGTACGGGCAGTCTGTTCACCGCCACGCTGGTTGCATTGATCGCCGCCGTGGTGAGCGTCCTCAGCGGGATGGCCATCTGCGAGACCTTGCGCCACAGCGCCGGACCCCACACGGCCCACGAAGTGGTCAACTGGTGGCCGTTGCTGATCTACGGACCCTGGATGGTCGCCTCCTTGTCCATCCTCAGAGCCGCACTGCACCAACGGCGCGCGCTCCATTCCTGGTCCATCGTCCTGCTGTTCTCCACCCTGGCCACGCTCCTGTGCGTGGCCGAGGCGCCCAGAACGCTCGCCGCCGGGGCGGCAGCCGCCCTCCCCGCCGTCGCCGCGCTGGCCTGCTTCCAGCAACTGGTCCGCCAGATCACCCTCACGAGGCCGCCCCGCCAGGCCACTCCACGGCACCGTCACCCGACGTCCTCACCGCTCGGACAGCCGGCCACCCCGAAGAGCAGCCCGGGCAGTGCCCTTTCCGACCACTCGGTAACGGACCGGAAGACTGCCCGCTCGCCCGCGCCCGCCCCGACCCCCGCCCATGGATTCCGCTACGGCGCATGACGGCCGTGCGCAGGACGACCTTGAAGAGCGGGGGCTGCGAACACCGCTGACTTCCTGGACAACTCGGGGTCCTTTCCCACGCTTCGGAGGGGTGATCGCCTGCACCCTTGAAACGAAGATCGAAAGCGATAGTCACGGGCCGTGCGCAGACTCAGTCCGACGGGTCTGCCTGCAGGAATTCCTTTATGCCCGGGCCCGGAGGCACTCACCTACCCCGCCTGCTACGAGAGGGCAGCACGACGATGTACGAGTACACCTACGCCGAGCGAATCGAGTACAAGCAGCGCCAGGACGCCGCCTATCAGGCCGGCGACGAAGCTGTCACCAACCTCCGGGCAGCGCTCGCGCTGGCCGGGCTGGCCCTTCCTTCCCTGTACAACGACGGGCCGGTGGGCGGCCACGGCTTCGTCCGGCTCGGAGGATGCAACGCGGCCCTCGCCAACCGGCTCGCCGAGGTCATCGCCGCGGGCGCCGACGTGCTGGCGTACCAGCGGTGAGCGCCATGGGCGGTATGGGCGGCATGGGCGGCTCCCCTTGCGGACAGGGCCGCGACTCCTCGCCACCGGCGACACACTCCGGATGGTCTTTACGCATAAAGGGACGGCAGGTTTCCGCAACCACGCCGGAGGTGCCGGAGGCGCCGCAGGCGGCGGGGCTCGATCCCTACCGCTTCCCCGGCATGCGGGGCGTGGAGGACAGCACGGAGGACAACCCGGAGGACATCAGCCCCTGGCTACTCCCGATTCCCCCGCATCCCCCATTCCCCTCGCATCCCCCGCATACCCTCGCCTCCGGCGACCCAGGGGAACGCCCTGCGAACGTGCTGAGCGCCGCAGATCGCCGACGCCTCGACCTGCACGCCGCCCTGACCGCCGCCGGCATCCCACCCCTGGCCGGCGACCTCCACGCCATCGAAGCCCTCTCCGCACTCGACGACACCACCCACGCGGCCGTCCAGCGATGGATCAGCACCCCCCGCTGGCTCAGAGACGTCTGACGGGGAGGGGCAGGGGAGGGGTCACATCACGTCTTCGAGTTCCCGGAGCAGCCGGCGCTTGGCCCTGGCGCCCACCATGGACTTCACCGGTTCGCCGTTGCGGAAGACCATGAGCGTGGGCATGGCCAGCACGCCGTAGGCGGCCATGGTTTCCGGGTTGGTGTCCACGTCGAGCTGTACGACCTTGATCCTGTCGCCCTCTTCGGCATTGATCGCGCTCAGCACCGGGGCCAGCTGGCGGCAGGGGCCGCACCAGTCGGCGGTGAACTCCACCAGCACCGGAAGGTCCGCCTTCAGCACCTCGTCGGTGAACGTCGCGTCCGTGACCTCATCGACGCCTGCTGCTTTGATCACTGCTGTCCCCCCAGTTCGCACCGTGGCTCCGGTCCGCCCGGCAGTCGCGCCTCCGCCCGCAACAACTGGACGGCGACGTGCTCGCGCACGGACCGCAGCTCATCTATGAGCACATCGAGTTCGGCGAGTTTCTTGCGGTAGACATCGAGCGATCCGGGACAGGAGTCCCCGTCCTCGTGTCCTGCCTGCAGGCATTCCACGAAGGGGCGGGTCTCCTCGAGACCGAACCCGAAGTCCTGCAGCGTGCGGATCTGCTCGACCAGTCGCAGGTCGTCGTCGCCGTAGAGGCGGTATCCGTTGACCGCACGACGGGCGGGGAGCAGCCCGCGGGACTCGTAGTAGCGCAGGGTTCGAGTACTAACCCCTGCCCGTTCCGCAAGTTCGCCGATGCGCATGGATGCGACGTTAGACGTTGACGCCGACGTCAAGGCAACGAGCCGACCGGCGGGGCTTCTGGTGCGGGCCCGCTTGGTTGCCCCGGGCTGGGTGTACGGGGCTCCTGGCGCGGGCCCGCTTCTTTGCCCCCCTCTCGGGGCCGGGGTGTGGCGGGGTGTCCCGCCCGCCCCCTGCGGGCTTTGGTGGGGCGGGTCCGGTGGCGGGGCGGGGTGTTTTGCCTCTGTTGGGCGGAGCCCAGAGCCGGAGCCGCAGCTCCGGTGCCCGCAGCGCGGGCTTGCCGCCGTGTTGAGCGGTGCCTGCCTTGGCTTGCTGGGGCTCCCGGCGCGGGTCCGCTTCTTTGCCCCCTTCTCGGGGCCGGGGTGGGCCGGGGTGTCCCGCCCGCCCCCTGCGGGCTTTGGTGGGGCGGGTCCGGTGGCGGGGCGGGGTGCTGTGCCTCCGTTGGGCGGAGCCCAGAGCCGGAGCCGGGGTTCCGGGGCCCGCAGCGCGGGCCTGCCGGCGTGTTGAGCGGTACCCACCCTGGCCCTCGTTGAGGCGGAGCCCCGCCCTGCCGACAAGCGGGGCGGGGGACGGTCTGCCCGGGCTGCAGCCCGGTCCGGTTGCAGGGCGGGGCCGGGGTGGCGGGGTTTTGCCTGGGCGGTGTCAGGTGGTGTCCGGGGGCTGCCCGGCAGTCCTCACTGTCCTCCCGTGTCGGCCGTCGGCCTCAAGGGCGCTCGCTGCGCTCGCGTCGCTTCGCGATTCCGCTTCGCTCCACCCTTGACCCCGCCGTCCGCCCCGGAAAGACAAGGACTGTCGGGCGGCCCCCTGGGGGAGGGCCGGCATGGGGGACGTGTCCCAGATGCGGCCATGCGCAAGGGGCTGAGCAGCGGCTGCCGCCTGACCGGCCGCCCTGTCGGGCGGAGAGCTCCGTTTCCTCGAAGCACGAGCCCATTTGGCCCGGCGGAGCCTCCTGGCGCAGCAGATCGCTACGCGCTCCGGCAGGATTGGCGGCCCCCGGCCGTCCGTGGCTGGGTATGGCCGCCACCGATCGCTACGCGCTTCTGCCGTCGGGCGACACGCGGGCTGGCCGTGGTCGGTGAGGTGCCCTCATGGGGCATTTGCGAGCGGGCTCGCAGCGCTGAAAGCGGCTGACTGGTGCCTGAGTCCGAGCCGTGGACGCACTGGCCCGGCGCCCCCTGCGGGGCGACGGCCGCCGCATGACAGAAGTCCCACCAAGGCATCGCGCGTGTCCTGGTGGGACTTCGTCGTGTTCAGGCTGACAGAGAATCGTATGAACACCCAGGGGCCGTCCGATTCTGGCAGCCCGATTCGTCAAGCAGATACTTGGGCGAAATCTCAAGCGTCAGCTTGAACGAACCCAACCAGACCGGCCCACGCGTTAGCGGACACGTAGATGATCGGGCCGTTAGGCCGCTTGCTGTCCCGAACAGGCGCCACGCCGACGGCGGCAGCGTGCGCACGGTCCCACTCAAGGCAGTTGCCGCCGTCAGGGTTGCTGTACGTGGACTTCGTCCACTGGTGAGGGGAAGTGGTGCTCACGTCAGGCTCCGCATCTGTTCTCTTATGAGGTCGGCACTATCTCGTACGGACAGAGCCTCACCAACCAAGTCCGTGAACGCCGCCACGGCATCCCGTACATGGTCAGGCTCAGCGATGACCGCGGTGGTTCGGTACTGATCAACGCACACAACCTGCTCATGAGTTGCTGACGTCAGGATACTGGCCGGTGCATCCATCAGAAGGTTTGGCTGTGCGTTGAGCGGCAGCACCCGGACAGTCGTCGTTGGCCGCTGTGTGTGATCCAGCAGCGCCACAAGCTGCGCGTGCATCACGGCTGGCGCTGCTGCTTCCCGCTTCACGGCAGATTCGCAAAGGATCATGAGTACGTCTGGCGGAGTGGGTCCTGTGAAGACGTCCTGACGCGCCACGCGTGCTCGCGCAAGTCGGACAACCTCCTTCTCACTTGCCCTCGGCTTGCCCGCCCGGATCAGGGTGTACGCGTACTCATACGTCTGGAAGAGTCCCGGGATGATGGTGGGCGACCACTCCCAAATGACCCGAGCCTTGCGCTCCTCCTCCATACGTTTCCTGTAGATCACGGGAAAGCTGCCGGAAATGATGCGCTCAAAGATCCGCTGAAACTTGCCGTCGGTCTCAAAGATCCGATCCAGAAGGCTGGGCATCTCGGGCGGGATCGGCCCCTCTCCCCGTTCGAGTCGGCTAACGGAACTCTTCGAAGTCTTCAGCTTCCGCGCTAGCGCCTCTTGGGTTAGCGGTCTGGGTCGGTAAAGCTCGCGGGCAGTACGTAGCTCTTGCTGAAACTCCTCCCGAGGGTCTCCATCTTCTTCGAACTCCCTTGCTAAGTCCATGAGATACCTCCTGACCATGTCGCCGGTCGCGGAACCATCGTTCCGGGTCTTCGCAGGTCAGCGGATTTGGCATATGCCACTCCGACCAATCCGCAGGTTGAGACTCAAACCGCTAGCGAGCCTAGCGAATTGGGGCCAACCTGTGCGTCGGAAGTCATGCAAGCAGCCCCAGTGAAAGGCAAGCCGTCAGACCGTGACCAGCATCATCGTGACCATGAATGGCGGCTCCGACCATGTGGCGGATCTGGACGACGTCATAGAGTTCCCGGGCTGGCGCTACGGACAGTCGGAGGACGCCGGAACCGACGGCCCTTGGCCGGCCAACCTTGTTGGGTGCGTGGTCGCATGACTCGGCCGCCGGACGACTGCCTGATCGGCGGGGAAATCCGATTCACCCCAGCGGAGCGCGCTGCCATTGAGCAGGGGTACTGCGCCTTTGTCGTACGCGAATTCGAGGAGCTGTCTGGAGACATCCAGAAGGCAGTTCTGGGGGAGCGCGGCCAGTCGCACAACGCTGCTGCCGGTTGACCAATCCGCAGTAAGGCCCCTGGCAGGGGTGGACGCCCCTCAACTCGCAGAAAGTTGGTGTCATGTGAACCTTGTCGAATCCAAGTCGCTGGGCAAGTCCGCCCGTGCCATGCCCATGGTGGATCCAGCCCCACCTGTGTGGCGGCAGAGATTCAGCAGCACCCGGCGCGGTGCCCGTCTGGCCCGGCATTTGGCTCTGCTTGAGTTGGCTGACTGGGGATTCCCCCTGGGCGGGGACGAGTCCGAACGTGTGGCCCAGGTGGTGGCCGAGCTGGTGTCGAACGCCGTGTGCCACGGATGCGTCCCGGGCCGGGACTTTGAACTCCGAATCACGGAGCTGGAGCATGTGCTGCGCGTGGAAGTCGCCGACGCACGAGCCGAAGCCCGGCCCACGGTCCAGCCGGAGCACTTGGGTGATCACGGGTACGGCATGCGCATCGTCGAAGCGCTGTCCGTTGCCTGGGGCGTGTCCGCCCGTACGATCGGCAAGGTGGTGTGGGCGGAGATCGCAAAGCGCCACGTGACACCTCAGACTCGCTGAACTCCCGGCGGGTACACGCCCCTGACTTCCGGGGCTTGGCCACCGTCAAACATCTTCAGTGACTCCGCCCCCGCCGGGTTGACCCATTCGCAACACCACGGCGTAAGGCCCCTGGCAGGGGTGGGCACCCTTCATCTCGGAGAAAGTGGGTGTCATGTGAACCTCGTCGAATCCATGCCGCTGGGCAAGCCGGCCCCCGTGGCCAGCCGCCCGGTCGGTCTGCGACCGTACGCGGTTGCCGCCGCGCGCTTCCGGCCGTCGGGCCGGAGCACCTCGGGTCCGCACCCTGCCCCTTCTGGTCGGGCCGCCCGCGCCCGGGGTGGTGTACCCCCGGGCGCAGGATGGGGCGTTCAGGGGGTGCGGCGGGGGATTTTGGAGCTGAGCCAGACCAGGGGGTCGTACTTGCGGTCGACTGCGCGTTCCTTCAGGGGGATCAGGGCGTTGTCCGTGATCTTGATGCCCTCCGGGCAGACCTCGCTGCAGCACTTGGTGATGTTGCAGTAGCCCAGGCCGTGTTCCTCCTGGGCCGTCCGCTTGCGGTCCAGGCCCGCTTCGGACGCCGCGTCGAGGGGGTGCATGTCCAGTTCGGCGACCCGCATCAGGAAGCGGGGGCCGGCGAAGGCCGGCTTGTTCTCCTCGTGGTCACGCACCACATGGCAGGTGTCCTGGCACAGGAAGCACTCGATGCACTTCCGGAACTCCTGTGAGCGGTCGACGTCCACCTGCTGCATCCGGTACTCGCCCGGTGCCACCCCCTGGGGCGGCACGAAGGACGGGATCTCGCGCGCCTTCTGGTAGTTGAAGGACACGTCCGTCACCAGGTCGCGGATGACCGGGAAGGCGCGGAGGGGGGTGATCGTCACCAGCTCGTCGCGGGAGAAGGTGGACATGCGGGTCATGCACAGCAGGCGCGGCCGGCCGTTGATCTCCGCGCTGCACGAACCGCACTTGCCCGCCTTGCAGTTCCAGCGGACCGCCAGGTCCGAGGCCTGGGTGGCCTGCAGGCGGTGGACGATGTCCAGGACTACCTCGCCCTCGTGCACCTCGACGGTGAAGTCCCGGAGTGCCCCGCCCTCCGCGTCGCCCCGCCAGATGCGGAAGTTTGCGTCGTAGGCGGTGGCTGTGCCTGTGCCCGTGCCCGTGCCTGTGCCGGTTTCGGTGCCAGTCGTTGTCACTCGTAGAGCTCCTCTTCGGCGAGGTACTTGACCAGCTCTTCCTTCTCGAAGAGAGCCAGCAGGTCGGGGCGGATGGGTTCGGTGCGGGTGTGGACCAGGCGGATGCGGTCGGCGGCCGGGTCGGCCGGCACGGGGGTGACCGGGTGGCAGACCAGGTTCACCGGGCGCCAGTCGCGGTCCATGACCGGGCAGTCCTCGCGGGTGTGGCCGCCGCGGCTCTCGGTGCGCTCCAGAGCGGCGCGGGCCACGCATTCGCTGACCAGCAGCATGTTCCGCAGGTCCAGGGCCAGGTGCCAGCCCGGGTTGAACTGGCGGTGGCCCTCGACCCCGGCGCGGGCGGCGCGGACCCGCAGGGCCCGCAGCCGGCCCAGGGCCTGCTGCATCTCGCCCTCCCGGCGGATGATGCCCACCAGGTCGTTCATGGTCTGCTGGAGCTCCTGGTGGAGGGTGTACGGGTTCTCCGCGCCCTCGTCCGCGTGGAAGGGGGCCAGGGCCTCGGCCGCCGCCTCGTCCACCTCGGTCTGCGAGGCCACCGGCCGGCCGTGAGCCGTCGCGTACTCGGCTGCGTGCAGTCCCGCGCGGCGGCCGAAGACGAGGAGGTCGGAGAGGGAGTTGCCGCCGAGGCGGTTGGAGCCGTGCATGCCGCCGGCCACCTCTCCGGCCGCGAAGAGACCGGGTACGCCGACGGTGGCGGCGGTGTCGGAGTCGACGGCGATGCCGCCCATCACGTAGTGGCAGGTCGGGCCGACCTCCATGGGTTCGGCGGTGATGTCCACGTCCGCCAGCTCCTTGAACTGGTGGTACATGGACGGCAGCCGTCGCTTGATCCGCTCGGCCGGCATGCGGGTGGAGACGTCCAGGTAGACGCCGCCGTGCGGGGTGCCCCGGCCGGCTTTGACCTCGGAGTTGATGGCGCGGGCCACCTCGTCGCGGGGGAGCAGCTCGGGGGGCCGCCGGTTGTTGTCCGGGTCCTCGTACCAGCGGTCGCCCTCGGCCTCCGACTCGGCGTACTTCTCCTTGAAGACGTCCGGGACGTAGTCGAACATGAACCGCTTGCCCTCGCTGTTGCGCAGGACGCCGCCGTCGCCACGGACGGACTCCGTGACGAGGATGCCCTTCACCGAGGGGGGCCAGACCATGCCCGTCGGGTGGAACTGCACGAACTCCATGTTGAGGAGTGGGGCTCCGGCCAGGAGGGCGAGGGCGTGTCCGTCGCCGGTGTACTCCCAGGAGTTGGAGGTGGTCTTGAAGGACTTGCCGATGCCGCCGGTGGCGAGGACCACGGCCGGGGCCTCCAGGACGAAGAAACGGCCGGATTCGCGTTCGTAGCAGAAGGTGCCGGAGACCCGGTCTCCTTCTTTGAGGACGCGGGTGACCGTGCATTCCTGGAAGACCTTGAGGCGGGCCTCGTAGTCGCCGGTCTCCTTGAAGTCCTGCTGCTGGAGGGCGACGATCTTCTGCTGGAGGGTGCGGATCAGTTCCAGGCCGGTCCGGTCGCCGACGTGGGCGAGGCGCGGGTACTCGTGGCCGCCGAAGTTGCGCTGGGAGATCCTCCCGTCGGGCGTACGGTCGAACAGCGCGCCCCAGGTCTCCAGTTCCCAGACCCGGTCCGGTGCTTCCTTCGCGTGCAGCTCGGCCATCCGCCACTGGTTGAGGAACTTCCCGCCGCGCATGGTGTCGCGGAAGTGCACCTGCCAGTTGTCGCCCTCGTTGACGTTGCCCATGGAGGCGGCGATGCCGCCCTCGGCCATCACCGTGTGCGCCTTGCCGAACAGGGACTTGCAGATCACCGCGGTACGGGCGCCCCGTTCGCGGGCCTCGATCGCGGCCCGCAGCCCGGCGCCTCCCGCGCCGACCACGACCACGTCCCACTGCTGCCGGTCGACTTGAGCCATGTCAGAAGATCCTCGGGTCGGTGATGGCGCCGGTGGCGAGCAGGTACACGTAGAAGTCGCAGAGCGCCACGCTGATCAGGGAGGCCCAGGCCAGCTGCGCGTGGCGGGAGTTGAGCTTCCCGACCCATCCCCACAGCCGGTAGCGCACGGGGTGCTTCGAGAAGTGCCGCAGCCGGCCGCCGATGATGTGCCGGCAGGAGTGGCAGGACAGGGTGTACGCCCAGATCAGCACGATGTTGGCGAGGAAGATCAGGGTGCCGAGGCCCATGTGGCCCCACTCGTACTGGTCGTTGCGGAAGGTCAGTACGGCGTCGTAGGTGAGGATGGCCGCGACCGGCACCGCTGCGTAGAAGAAGTAGCGGTGCATGTTCTGGAAGATCAGGGGGAAGCGGGTCTCGCCGGTGTATTTGGTGTGCGGTTCGGCGACGGCGCAGGCGGGCGGGGAGGCCCAGAAGCCCCGGTAGTAGGCCTTGCGGTAGTAGTAGCAGGTGAGGCGGAAGCCGAGCGGGAAGATCAGGACCAGCAGGGCGGGGGAGAGGGTCCACCAGCTGCCGAAGATCTCCCAGTTGGGGCCGGCCTTCATGGGGACGCAGTTCTCCGCCAGACAGGGCGAGTAGAACGGCGAGACGTACGGTGCCGCGTAGTAGTCGGCGTTCGCGAAGGCCCGCCAGGTCGAGTAGACGATGAAGGCGAGCAGTCCGGCCGCGGTGGCGGCGGGGGCCAGCCACCAGCGGTCGGTGCGAAGGTGCCGGGCCGCGATTGCGGCCCGGGAGGCGTCGTGGACGCCGGTCAGCTGACGGGGTGGTTCAGTGCCTGTGGCCAATGGGGACTCCGGGAGGGAGTGGTCAGGGGTGGCCCAGGAGACCCAGCCGCCGGTCGGTGGGCGGCTGGGCCTGATGGGGGTGCGTATGCAGTTCTGTGGTGCGTGAATCGTGGTGCCGTGAATCGGTGGTGCTCGGTGTGTGGCCGGTCAGGGTGCGCGGCGATCTCGGGCGCCCAGGCCCTCGTCGTCGGTGTCCGTCCACAGCGCGTTGTCGTACGGCGTGTCCGGGATGGAGACCATCCGGGACGTGTCCGGTGCCCTGGGGGCGGCCGGTGCTTGCCGGGCGACGTCCTGCTCCAGCCGCTCGACCGAGCGGATCAGATCGTTCAGGTTGCGCCGTACGGCCGTCAAATCGTCCTGCAGGGACATGACTTGCCCTCACTTCCGCAGGTTGCGGTGGCAACGCTCATGTGCGCCTGCGAGTGTTGCGCCTCACGTCCCCCGTTGTGAAGGGACGTGCAGCGATTACGGGCGCGCAGGCGCGATCTGTGCGCCCCTCCCCGTACCTATTTTCGTCCCTCTTCCGGCGGAATGCCCGTCCGCTCGGCGGACGCGATTGGTCCGCACGGGTGGGGTTCACGGCGTGGCGCGGGCCGGCTGCGGGGGCTGCGGGCGGCCGTCGATTTCAGTGGGTTTCGACATCAGTGTGATCAGCTCCATATACCGCCATACGTGATCACGTACGCGAACCCCGTACGCCCCGCCCGCCCCGGAGGTACCACCCATGTCCCAGAGCCAGAGAAGGCGCAGATCCATGGCTTCCATGGCGCTGCTGACCTCGGGCGTCCTGGCGCTGCCGCTGCTCGCCGGCTGCAGCTCCGGTGAGGACGAGGGCGGCGCCGTCGCCGCCGGTCCGGACATCGCGTCCACCGCGCGGGAACAGGTGGCCGACGGGGGTGTGGTGCGCTGGGCGGTGGACTCGCTGCCCGACACCCTGAACACCTTCCAGGCCGACGCCGACGCGACGACCGCCCGGATCGCCGGGGCGGTGCTGCCGCAGCTCTTCGTGCTGGACGAGAAGGGCCGGCCGGTGGCCAATCCGGACTACCTGGAGAAGGCGGAGGTCGTCGAGCGCGAGCCCAAGCAGGTCGTGCTGTACAAGCTCAACCAGCAGGCGGTGTGGAGCGACGGCCGCGAGATCGGGGCGCCCGACTTCCTCGCCCAGTGGCGGGCGCTGAACGGCAAGGACTCGGCGTACTGGACGGCCCGCAACGCCGGTTACGACCGGATCGAGAAGATCGAGCGCGGGGCCAGCGACCTGGAGGTCAAGGTCACCTTCGGCAAGCCGTATGCCGACTGGCAGTCGCTGTTCACCCCGCTCTACCCCAAGCAGGTCACCGGTACCCCGGACGCCTTCAACGAAGGGGCCCGGGGAACGCTGAAGGTGACCGCCGGACCCTTCACCCTCGGCACGATCGACAAGAAGACGGGGACCGCGGCCCTGTCCCGGAACCCGCGCTGGTGGGGCCGGCCGGCCAAGCTGGACACGCTGGTTCTGACCGCCGTACCGCGGGCCGGGCGGCCGGCGGCGCTGGCGGCCGGGACGCTGGACCTGGCCGAGATCGACCGGGCGGGCGCGGACCGGATCGCGAAGGCGCACCGGGAGGCCGGCCAGACGAAGTCCCCGGCCGCCCACGGCGCCGCCGCCGATCGCACCGCGGCCCAGGCCACCCGCTCCTGGGCGCTGGCCCACGGGGCGGACCAGGAGAAGGCGGCGGCGGAGCAGGCGGCGCGGAAGAAGGCCGTCGACGCGGTGCAGAAGTACGCCGACGAGCAGGTGGCGCTGCGCCGCTTCACGGTACGCAAGTCCCTGGAGCCGGCCTATACGCAGCTGGCGCTGAACGGGGCGTCCGGGCCGCTGGCCGACGAACGGGTGCGGCGGGCGGTGGCCCGCGCGCTGGACCGGGAGGCCCTGGCCGAGATCGTGCTGAAGCCGCTGGGCCTGCCGGCGAAGCCGGTGGGCAGCCATCTGGCCCTGGCGGGCCAGCGTGCGTACACCGACAACAGCGACGCCCTGGGGAACCAGAACGCCCAGGCGGCCCGGGCGCTGCTCGCGGACGCGGGCTGGCGCCAGGGCGGCAAGGTCACCGTGCCGCCGGGCACCAAGGCGGGCGGCGAGTCGGAGAAGAAGAAGGACGACTCGAAGCGGGCCCCGGGGCCGGGCACGGGTGACGACGGCCTGTACATCGTGGGCCAGGACGACGAGCGCAACGGCGATCTGTCGGCCGCGGCCCGCCGGGCCCGCGCCGCGGCCGACGCGGCGACTCCGCGGATCGCGGGGCTGCCTGCGGGGCTGCCTGCGGGCCCGCTGCTGCCGGGCGCCGACCGTGGCCTGCTGCTGCCGGGCGGGCTGCGGGCCGTGGGTGCGCCCGCGTGGCAGCAGGCCCCCGCGGCTGCGCCCGGGCAGTCCGTACCGGCCGCGCTGGCGCAGACCGCTCCGGTGTTCGGGTTCGTGGTCGCGGCGCCGGCCGCGCCCGCCGGCCGGGACGACGCGGCCAATGGCGCCCGCCCGCCGAAGGCCCTGGCCCTGTCCTCGGCCCTGTCCCGGCAGGCTCCCGCCGAACCGGGCGAACCCGGCGAGCCCGGCGAGCCCGGTGACCAGGCCGGGCCGGAGGGCAGCAGCGGGGAGGGCCTGCCCGTGGAGGAGGCGCTGCCCGAGGGCGGCCCGTACGCCCCCGACGGGGAGATCGTCGACGCGGACGGGTTCGCGGCGGGCCCCGAGCCCGCCGAGGAGCTCCCGGGCGGCCCCGCCCCGGCCCCGCTCGGCGAGCAGCAGGACGCCCCGATGCTCAACCAGGCGGACGCCGTGGACGACGGCAAGCGCAATCCGGTCCAGGACGGCGCCCGGGCGGACGCCGCCGGGGAGGAGGCCAAGGCCAGCGGAGCACCCGCGGCGCCCGCCGAGCAGGCGGCGCAGAACGCCGCCGCGGGCGTCGTCGCCAAGGACGGCAAGCCGCTGAACCTGCGCTTCGTGCTCCCGTCCGGCCCCGGCTCGGAATCCCTCCGGGCGGTCGGCGAGCGGATCGCCGGAATGCTCCGCACCATCGGCATCGGCACGGAGCTGACCAAGGTCGCCGACGAGAGCTTCTTCAAGGACCACATCGCCTCCGGCCAGTACGACCTGGCCCTGTACTCCTGGCCCGCCACCGCCTTCCCCGCCACCGACGCCCGGCCGATCTTCGCCAAGCCGGAGCCGGCCGCGGACGGCTCGCTGCTCGTCGAACAGAACTACACCCGGGTCGGCACCGACCACATCGACCAGCTCTTCGACCAGGCGCTCGGCGAGCTGGACGAGGACCAGGCCCGGGAGCTGATGAAGAAGGCCGACGCCCGGATCTGGGCGGCTGCCGGATCGATTCCGCTCTACCAGCGGCCCGAGCTGGTCGCCGCCAAGGCCGGCCTGGTCAACGCCGGCGCCTTCGGCCTCGGCACCCCCCGCTACCAGGACATCGGCTGGAAGAAGCCGACCCCGGCCAAGGAAAAGAACGCGAAGAAGTAGTGGCGGCCCCGTGGAGGCGGGGTGAACTCGCGGGTCACTAGCTCAGATGTGACTCAATTCGCTTGCCCGCCGGATGCCCGGCGGGCAAGGTCGTACCTGCCCATTGACCCGGCATTTCCCCTGCGGTGCCCGGCCCCCGTCCCGGGCCGCCTCCCCACCCCCCATCCTCAGCCGTACGGCCTCTTGACAGCCCCCCGGCGGGCGGTTCCCGCCACGCGACGTACCATGGGGTAAGGCCGTGGCAGGTTTTCCGCCCGGCAGAGGCTCGCGTACCAGGCCGTACGCGACGCCATCCACGATCCCGGGAGAAGCGCCGAAGTGCCCACGCGCCACGACATCCGTAACGTCGCCATCGTCGCCCACGTCGACCATGGCAAGACGACCATCGTCGATGCCATGCTCAAGCAGGCCGGTGCCTTCGCCGCCCACCAGCAGCTCGACGACCGCATGATGGACTCGAACGACCTGGAGCGTGAGAAGGGCATCACGATCCTCGCCAAGAACACGGCGGTGAAGTATCACCCCAAGGACGGCGGGGCCCCGATCACGATCAACATCATCGACACCCCCGGCCACGCCGACTTCGGTGGCGAGGTGGAGCGCGGTCTGTCGATGGTCGACGCCGTCGTTCTGCTGGTGGACGCCTCCGAGGGTCCGCTGCCCCAGACCCGCTTCGTCCTGCGCAAGGCTCTGCAGGCGAAGATGCCGGTCATCCTCTGCATCAACAAGACGGACCGCCCGGACTCCCGGATCGACGAGGTCGTCAACGAGACCTACGACCTCTTCCTGGACCTGGACGCCGACGAGGACCAGATCGAGTTCCCGATCGTCTACGCCTGCGGCCGTGACGGCGTCGCCTCGCTGACCAAGCCGGAGGACGGCACCGTCCCCGCCGACAGCGAGAACCTGGAGCCGTTCTTCTCCACCATCCTGGAGCACGTCCCGGCCCCGACCTACGACGAGGCCGCCCCCCTCCAGGCGCACGTCACCAACCTGGACGCCGACAACTTCCTCGGCCGCATCGCGCTGCTCCGCGTCGAGCAGGGCGAGCTGCGCAAGGGCCAGACGGTCGCGTGGATCAAGCGCGACGGCTCGATGTCGAACGTCCGCATCACCGAGCTGATGATGACCGAGGCGCTCACCCGCAAGCCGGCCGAGGTGGCGGGCCCGGGTGACATCTGCGCGGTCGCCGGTATCCCGGACATCATGATCGGCGAGACCCTGGCCGACCCGGAGAACCCGGTCGCCCTGCCGCTGATCTCGGTGGACGAGCCGGCGATCTCCATGACCATCGGTACGAACACCTCCCCGATGGTCGGCCGCGGCGGCAGCGGCAAGGGCGCGGACGCCAAGTCCGCGGTCAAGGACCGCAAGGTCACCGCCCGCCAGGTCAAGGACCGTCTGGACCGCGAGCTGGTCGGTAACGTCTCGCTGCGCGTCCTGGACACCGACCGTCCGGACGCCTGGGAGGTCCAGGGCCGTGGTGAGCTCGCGCTCGCCATCCTGGTCGAGCAGATGCGCCGTGAGGGCTTCGAGCTGACCATCGGCAAGCCGCAGGTGGTCACGCAGGAGATCGACGGCAAGGTGCACGAGCCGGTCGAGCGCATGACCATCGACGTGCCCGAGGAGCACATGGGTGCGGTCACGCAGCTCATGGGCGTCCGCAAGGGCCGTATGGACAACATGTCGAACCACGGCTCCGGCTGGGTCCGCATGGAGTTCGTCGTTCCGTCCCGTGGCCTCATCGGCTTCCGTACGGAGTTCCTGACCAACACCCGCGGTACGGGCATCGCCCACTCGATCCACGAGGGCCACGAGCCGTGGTTCGGCCCGCTGGTGACCCGTAACAACGGCTCGCTGGTCGCCGACCGCTCCGGTTCGGTCACGCCGTTCGCGATGATCAACCTGCAGGAGCGCGGCGTCCTGTTCACCGACCCCGGCACCGAGGTGTACGAGGGCATGATCGTCGGCGAGAACTCGCGCTCCGACGACATGGACGTGAACATCACCAAGGAGAAGAAGCTCACCAACATGCGTGCGGCTTCCGCGGACAACACGGAGAACGTGATTCCGCCGCGCAAGCTGTCGCTGGAGCAGTCCCTGGAGTTCTGCCGCGACGACGAGTGCGTCGAGGTGACCCCGGAGGCCGTCCGCATCCGCAAGGTCGTCCTGGACCAGAAGGAGCGCTCGCGCACGGCGTCGCGCGCCAAGTCCGCCAAGTAGCCAGTAGGCGCAGGGTTTTACCGGCGTTCACAGCCCCTCTGTCACGGTTCTCCGTGGTAGGGGGGCTGTTCGCATTTGTCAAACGGATTATCTCGTTCAGGTGTCCGCATAGCGATCGTCACACTCCGGAAGGTGTGCTAACAGTCCGTTTCGGGTGTGTCTGTCTCTGCTCGCTTTGTCCGGATTTCGGTTTTCTGACCTGGGTCGATGTTGTGAAAACGAGACCACTTAGATGTGGTTTACGGTCAGGCCGTCCCTGAGGATGGCTCCAATGAGCTCGGGTCAATGGGTCATGCACTGTGGGGAGTGCCGACTCACGAGCACACTTGGGGTACTGGAGATCTAGCCGTCAGGGGTGTCGGCGATCCCTCTGAGTGCCCCTCACGTAGTGACAAGTGAACTCATGAGGAGGACCCCATGCGTGGTGCCACAAGCGCCAACTGGGTCACGTGCGCGACTGTGATCGCTCTGGGGGCGACGCGATCGTGACCAGCCCTGCGCAGACTGAGGGTGCAGCAGCACCCAACGTCCTTGTCGAGGAGCCGTCCAAGGACGACTCGAAGGCCAAGGACCCCGCCGGGCTGTCCCCTGGGCAGCTGATGTGGCGACGATTCAAGCGGGACAAGGCGGGAGTCATCTCCGCCTTCATCGTGATCTTCTTCTTCGCCATTGCGCTGCTCGCACCGGTGATTGCCAAGCTGTACGGGAAGAACCCGTACGACCTCTACGGGGCGAACACCGAAGGACTCCTCGACGAGTTCAACATGCCGGTGGGGTCGTTCGGAGGCGTCTCCGGCGATTTCTGGTTCGGCATCGAGCCCACCCTGGGTCGTGACGTCTTCACGCAGCTGCTGTACGGCATGCGGACGTCGATCTTCACGGCTCTGGTGGCGACGATCGTCATGGTCGTCATTGGCGTGATCATCGGCCTGGTCGGTGGCTACTACGGCGGTAAGACGGACTACTGGCTCGGCCGGCTGACCGACTTCCTGCTGGGTATCCCCAGCCAGCTGTTCTTCATCGCCTCGATGCCGGTGGTCGTTGCAGCCTTCGTCCGTCCGGACCGGGAGACCCCGACTGCCCTGCGAGCCTCAGCCATCATTCTGGTGCTGTCGTTCCTGGGTTGGATGGGTCTGTCCCGGCTGATCCGGGCGGCGACGCTCTCCCTGCGCGAGCGGGAGTTCGTCGAGGCTGCCAAGATCGCGGGCGCTTCTCCCTGGCGGATCATCCGCAAGGAGCTGCTGCCGAACCTGGTGACGCCGATTCTCGTGCAGGCAACGCTCATGCTGCCCGCCACGATTCTTTCGGTGGCCTTCCTCTCCTACGTGGGTGTCGGCTATGTCGAGCCCACTCCGGACTGGGGCCGGATGTTCGCCATCGGTGCCGAAATCTACGAGCAGGACCCGGCGTACATGTTCTTCCCGGGTGTCGCGATGGTCGTCTTCGTGGTGGCCTTCAACCTGCTCGGCGACTCGGTACGGGACGCCTTCGACCCCAAGTCCGGACGCTGACGTCACTGCAGCGGGACTGCTGCCGCCCCTACGCACAGAGTTGATTGTGCGGCAGGCAGCACAGTTGGATCACTACTGACAGATAGGTACTCATCACCATGAGCATCTTCGGCACGCGCAAGGCGCGCGCGATCGTCGTCGCTGTTGCGGCGGGCTCGCTTGCCCTCACCGCCTGCGGTGGCAACGACAACAAGGGCTCCGCCAAGGAGCAGGGCAAGACGAAGGAGGACGCGGCCAAGCAGTCCGCCGCCGTCACCTTCGGCGACGCGAAGGCCTCCACCGGCCCGGCCGCCCCTGTTGACGGCGCCCGCCCCGGCGGCACCATCACCGTCTACCAGACGGACGACTTCTCCCACCTGGACCCGGCGCAGAGCTACGTCTCCGACGCCCGCATCCTGGGCCGGCTGATTCACCGTGGCCTGACCCAGTACCAGGAGGACGCCAGCGGCAAGCTGACGGTCGTCGGTGACATCGCCACCGACTCCGGCAAGACCACCGACGGCGGCAAGACCTGGACCTACACGCTGAAGGACGGCGTGAAGGACCAGAACGGCAACCCGATCACCTCCGCGGACATCCGTCACACGGTCGAGCGTCTCTACACGCCGTTCATCACCGACGGCCCGGTCTACCTGCAGAACTGGCTGTCCGGCGAGGGCACCACGTACCGCAAGGCGCTGCCGGAGGGCCCGTACGGCGGCCAGCACCTGCCGAACGACGTCCTGGAGACCCCGGACGAGAAGACCGTCATCTTCAAGTTCAAGGAGCCGCAGGCCGACCTGCCGCAGGCCCTTGCGATGACCGGCTACTCCGTGGTGCCCGCCAAGGGTGACACCAAGGAGAAGTACGACACCGCTCCGGTCTCGGTCGGCCCGTACAAGATTGCCGACTTCAAGCCCGGCAAGGAAATGAAGCTCGTCAAGAACGAGAACTGGGACCCGAAGACCGACTCGGTCCGTCACCAGTACGTCGACGGCTTCAACATCGCCTTCAACACGCCGGACGAGGCGCAGACCAAGGCGATCCTGGCCGACCGTGACGAGGCCAAGAACGGCATCCAGATGACCGGCACCGTTGCGACCACGCAGGTGCAGAACGTGGTCAACGACGCCGCGGCCAAGGCCCGGACGATCTCCGGCTACCAGCCCTACGTCTGGCAGCTGAACTTCAACCTGGACCGCGTCAAGGACAAGAAGATCCGCGACGCCATCACGCTGGCCATGCCGAACAAGAACGTGTACCAGCCGGACGGCGGTGCGTACGGCGGTGAGGTCGCGACCGGCCTCATCTCCCCGACCACCCCGGGCTTCGAGAAGGACTACGACCCCTTCGGCAAGCTGAAGAAGCCGATGGGTGACATCGAGGCCGCCAAGAAGCTCATCCAGGAGGCCGGCGCCACGGGCATGAAGCTCACGTACGCCTACGCCAACACCCCGAAGCGCCAGCAGCAGGCCCAGTTCATCGCGGACGCGCTGCAGAAGATCGGTCTCGACATCCAGAAGAAGGAGATCGACGGCGCCACCTGGTACGAGCAGGTCGGCAAGGTCGACAACGGTCTGGACCTCTACATGACCGGCTGGGGCCAGGACTGGCCGTCCGCCTCCACCGTCATCCCGCCGCTGTACGACGGCAAGCAGCTGCAGGACGGCTCTTCGGTCTACTCGCACATCAACGACCCGAAGGTCAACGACGAGATCGCCCGCATCAAGAAGATCGTCGACCCGGCTGAGGCCCAGAAGGCGTGGACCGCGCTGCACCACGACATCGTGGAGCGCATCAACCCGGCCGCCCCGCTGTACTTCACCAAGTCGCTGCAGATCCAGGGCTCGAACGTCGGTGGCGCTCGCTACTCGAACGACCTGAGCGCGATCGACGTCACGCGCGTCTTCCTGAAGAGCTAACACTCTCAGGCCGAAGCCCCGGGGGTTGTGCGGACGGCGGTCCGCACAACCCCCGGGGTACCGGTCCTCTCCTTCGACCCCTCACGCCGCCGTCCTGAGAGCAGCGACCCATGCTTCAATTCCTTCTTCGCCGGACGTTCGGCGCAGTGCTGATCCTGTTCCTGATCAGCGCCTTCACCTTCTTCATGTTCTTCGCCATCCCGCAGGACCCGGCAATGCTGGCCTGTGGCAAGAACTGCACCCCGGACGCCCTCGCGGTGATCCACAAGAATATGGGCCTCGACGACCCGGTTCCGGTCCAGTTCTGGAACTACATGGTGGGCATCTTCGCCGGACGTGACTTCTCCGTCGGCCACTGCGACGCCCCCTGTTTCGGTGTCTCCTTCGACAACCAGCAGATGGTCTGGGACACGCTCCTGGACCGCCTGCCGCTGACCATCTCGCTGTCCATCGGCGGTCTGATCGTCTTCCTGATCGTCGGCCTCGGCGCCGGCATGATCGCCGCTGCCCGCAAGGGCACCTGGATCGACAAGGTCTTCAGCGGCGGCTCGCTGGTCCTGTCCTCGCTCCAGATCTACTTCCTCGGTCCGGTCGTCCTCGGCATCTTCGTCTACAGCACCGGCTGGCTGGAGAAGCCCAAGTACGTACCGTTCTCCGAGAGTTTCGGCGGCTGGTTCATGGGTCTGCTGATCCCATGGATGGTCATGTCGGTCATCTTCACGGCCAACTACACGCGCATGGCCCGTTCGACAATGATCGAGCAGCTCCAGGAGGAGTACGTCCGAGCCGCCCGCGCCAAGGGCATGAGCAACCGGTACGTGTTCTTCCGCTACGCCTGGCGCGGCTCGCTCATCCCGATCGTGACCATCCTCGGCATCGACCTCGGCGCACTGCTCGGCGGCGCGGTGGTCACCGAGTTCACCTTCAACCTTGCCGGTATCGGCCGCTTGGCCGTCGAGTCGGTCAAGGACAAGGACCTGCCGCTGACCATGGGCGTCATGGTGTTCAGCGCCGCGCTCATCCTCTTCTTCAACATCATTGTGGACGCGCTGTACGCCATCATTGACCCGCGCGTGCGTCTGTCCTAGGAGAACGACCGTGACCACACTCACCAAGACCGAGGACGTCCCGGCTCCGACCGAGTCCGACGCCTTCCTTTCGGTGCGCGACCTGCGAGTCCAGTTCTCCACCGAGGACGGCATCGTCAAGGCGGTCGACGGGCTGTCGTTCGACCTGAAGCGCGGCCAGACGCTCGGCATCGTCGGCGAGTCCGGCTCCGGCAAGTCCGTGACCAACCTGACCGTCCTGGGTCTGCACAACCCGAAGACGACCAACATCACCGGCTCCATCCGGCTCGATGGCCAGGAAATCACCGACATGCGCGACAAGGAGCTGGAGAAGCTCCGCGGCGACAAGATGGCGATGATCTTCCAGGACGCGCTCACCGCGCTCTCGCCGTACTACACGGTGGGCCGGCAGATCTCCGAGCCGTTCCGCAAGCACACCGGCGCGAGCAAGAAGGAGGCCCGGAACCGGGCCATCGAGATGCTCGGCAAGGTCGGCATCCCCGACCCCAAGCGCCGGGTGGACGACTACCCGCACCAGTTCTCCGGCGGTATGCGCCAGCGCGCCATGATCGCCATGTCGCTGGTCTGCAACCCGGAGCTGCTGATCGCGGACGAGCCCACCACGGCGCTCGACGTGACCGTCCAGGCGCAGATCCTCGACCTGCTCAAGGACCTGCAGCAGGAGTTCGGTTCCGCGATCATCATGATCACCCATGACCTGGGTGTCGTGGCCAACATGGCCGACGACCTCCTGGTGATGTACGCGGGCCGGGCCGTGGAGCGCGGCACCGTCCGCGAGGTGCTCAAGGACCCCTCGCACCCGTACACCGTCGGTCTGCTCCGCTCGATGCCGAGCCTGACCTCCGATGTCAACGAGCCGCTGACCCCGATCCCGGGTTCGCCGCCCAGCCTGCTCAACCCGCCGCCCGGCTGCGCCTTCAGCGCCCGGTGTGCCCACGTGGACCTGGTGTCCGACAGCCGGTGCACCTCCGAGCGTCCGCTGCTCGCCGACGGACGGGCGGCTGCCTGCCACCTGACCGCAGAGCAGAAGCAGCAGGCTTTCTTCCAGACCATCCAGCCCCGGCTGGGCTGACGGACCGGCGACTGAGGCTGAGACCATGAGCGACAACACCACCACCAAGGCTGCCGAGGACACCGTTCCGGCGCAGCGCGACCCGGCCGCCGAGCCGTTGATGACCGTGGAAGGGCTGACCAAGCACTTCCCGATCATGGGCGGTTTCCCGATCAAGCGGAAGGTCGGCGCGGTCCAGGCCGTCGACGGCCTGTCCTTCGACATCGCCCCCGGCGAGAGCCTCGGCCTCGTCGGCGAGTCCGGCTGCGGCAAGTCGACCACCGGCCGGCTGCTGACCCGCCTGATGGAGCCCACCGGCGGCAAGATCACGTACAAGGGCCAGGACATCACCCACGCCTCGCGCAAGCAGCTGGCGCCGGTGCGGTCCGAAATCCAGATGATCTTCCAGGACCCGTACGCTTCCCTGAACCCGAGGCAGACGGTCGGCACCATCATCTCCAGCCCGATGGAGATCAACGGGATCAACCCGCCCGGCGGCCGGGAGAAGCGGGTCCGCGAGCTCCTGGAGATTGTGGGCCTCAACCCGGAGCACTACAACCGCTTCCCGCACGAGTTCTCGGGCGGCCAGCGCCAGCGCATCGGCGTCGCCCGCGCGCTCGCCCTGGAGCCGAAGCTGATCATCGCGGACGAGCCCGTCTCGGCCCTCGACGTCTCCATCCAGGCGCAGGTCATCAACCTGCTCCAGAAGCTCCAGCGGGAGCTCGGCATCGCGTTCGTGTTCATCGCGCACGACCTGTCGATCGTCCGGCACTTCTCCGAGCGCGTCGCGGTCATGTACCTCGGCAAGATCATGGAGATCGCCGACCGCGACTCGCTGTACAACCGGCCGCGGCACCCGTACACGCACGCACTGCTCTCCGCGGTGCCCGAGGCGGACGTGGATCTGGACAAGAAGGAGCGGATCCGGCTCTCCGGCGACGTTCCCTCGCCGATCATGCCGCCGTCCGGCTGCCGCTTCCGCACCCGCTGCTGGAAGGCGCAGGACATCTGTGCCTCCCAGGAGCCGCCGCTGGTGCAGCTCGCCACCAGCAAGGCGGGCCACCTGACGGCCTGCCACTTCCCGGAGGACCCGACCACCGAGAAGCGCGGCGAGGACATCGTCCTCGACCCGGCACTCACCGCCCTGGAGGGCGACGAGGCGTAGGTGACATCGTCGACGGGCCCCGCATCTGTGATGCGGGGCCCGTCGACGTTTATTGGGTTGTCCCCGGCCTCGGGCGCCCGCCAGAGTGGACGGATGCTGACTGTTCGGCCCGCGGGGCCCGGCGATGCGGGGGATATCTGTGCCCTGCTCAACGCCATCGACACCATCGAGATCGGCCGCCCGGAGACCGACCTGCACGAGGTCGAGGCCGACCTCAACCATCCCGACGTGGACCTTGCCACCGACTCCTGGCTCGCCCACGACGGCGGCCGGCTGGTCGCCTATGGCCTGGTCTGGCCGGCCGGAGAGCCCGGCCGGATCGAGTGCGACCACTATGTGCTGCCCGACCACCAGGCCGCCGGCCTGCGCCTGCTGGAGTTGATGGAGGCCCGCGCCCACGCCATGGCGGGCGGGACCCCCGGCTCGCTCCGGCTCCAGCTCAATGTGCAGCCCACCCTGGACACCGGCCTGCTGGCCGGCCACGGCTGGCAGACCGTACGCCGCTACCAGGTGATGGTCCGCGACCTCGACCCGGCCGCCGACCTGCCGCCCGAGCTCCCCGCCGGGCTGACCCTGCGCCACTGCGGCACCGACGAGGCCGACCGGCGCCGGGCGCACGCGCTGATCGAGAGCTCCTTCGCCGAGCACTTCGGCCATGTGGAGCGCGACTACGAGGTCTGGCTGGACCACTACTCCTTCCGCAACCTCGACTGGTCCCTGGTGTGGATCGCCTCGCTGCCCGGCGAGGGCGATGTCGCCGTCGTCCTCACCCGGGACGACCGGACCAGCATGGGCTGGCTCAGCCACATCGGAGTACGCAAGGACTTCCGCGGCCGGGGCATCGGCGGACACCTGCTGCGCCACGGCTTCGCCGTCTACGCCGGCCGCGGCCGGGACACGCTGGGCCTCGGGGTGGACACCCTGAACGCCACCGGCGCCCTCGCCCTCTACGAGGCACACGGCATGCGGATGCACTTCGCCGTGAACACCTGGGAGCTGGCCCTGCACCCCCAGGAGTGACAGCGGCCAGGCGCGCGGGTGCAATCGGGCGCACCTGGAGTGCACGGCCGCCGCCATGGGGTGACATTGGCTCCCATTGGGATGCGTGAGCCAAGGAGGCACTCGATGCGCGGAGCCACCCACGCCAAGTGGGCCGCAGGTGCGGTGGCCGTCGCCCTCGCGGCGACGGCCTGCGGCGGCAGCGACAGTGGAGCCGGCGCCGGAATCGTCAGTTCCTCCTGGGGCGACCCGCAGAACCCCCTGGAGCCCGCCAACACCAACGAGGTGCAGGGTGGCAAGGTGCTCGACATGCTCTTCCGGGGTCTGAAGCGGTACGACCCCAAGACCGGCGAGGCCCAGGACATGGTCGCCGAGAAGATCGAGACCACCGACAGCCAGAACTTCACCGTCACCCTCAAGGACGGCTGGACGTTCAGCAACGGAGAGCCCGTCACCGCCCAGTCCTTCGTGGACGCCTGGAACTACGCGGCGGACGTCCGCAACAAGCAGAACAACGCGCCCTTCTTCGCCGACATCGTCGGCTACGACGACCTGCACCCGGCCTCCGGCGACCCCAAGACCACCACCATGTCCGGACTGGTGGTCAAGGACCCCAAGACCTTCACCGTCGCCCTCAAGGAGAAGTTCTCCACCTGGCCCGAGACCCTCGGCTACCAGGCCTTCTCCCCGCTGCCGAAGTCCTTCTTCACCGATCACACCGGCTGGCTCGACAAGCCCGTCGGCAACGGCCCGTACACGGTGGAGTCGTACACCAAGGGCACCGGCATGCAGCTGCGCGCCTGGGACGGGTACCCCGGGCCGGACAAGGCGCAGAACAGCGGCGTGGACCTCAAGGTCTACACCGACAACAACACCGCCTACACCGATCTGATCTCCGGCAACCTCGACCTGGTGGACGACGTGCCGGCGCAGCAGCTGAAGAACGTCAAGAACGACCTCGGCGACCGGTACATCAACCAGCCCGCCCTCATCATCCAGACCCTCACCTTCCCGCTGTACGACCCCGGATGGAACAAGCCCGGCATGGAGAAGGTCCGCCAGGGCATCTCCCGCGCCATCAACCGCCCTGAGATCACCAAGCAGATCTTCCAGAACACCCGCAGCCCCGCCAAGGACTGGACCTCCTCCGCCCTCGGCGAGAAGGGCGGCTTCAAGGACATGTGCGGGGAGCTGTGCACCTACGACCCCGCCGCCGCCAAGCAGCTCATCGAGGCGGGCGGCGGCCTGCCCGGCGGGAAGATGACCCTCACCTCGAACGTGGACACCGGTTCGCACCGCACCTGGATGGACGCCGTCTGCAACAGCATCAACAACGCGCTCGGCAGGGGCCCGGTCTGTACGGTCAACCCGATCGGGACCTTCGCGGACTTCCGCAACCAGACGACCTCCTTCAAGCTGACCGGCCCGTTCCGCTCCGGCTGGCAGGGCGACTACCCGCTGATCCAGAACTTCCTGGAGCCGCTGTACTACACGGGCGCCTCCTCCAACTACGGGAAATTCTCCAATCCGGAGTTCGACCAGCTGGTCGACGAGGCCAACCGGGACTCCGACACCGCCCGGGCCATCGGCACCTTCCAGGACTCCGAGAAGATCCTCGCCGCCCAGATGCCCTCGATCCCGCTCTGGTACCAGAACGGCAGCGCCGGCTACGCGGAGCGGCTCTCCGACGTCGAGCTGAACCAGTTCAGCGTCCCCGTCTACGACCGGATCAAGGTCAACTGAGCCCGGGCTCCCCCCCGCTCCTCCCGCCGCCCCCGAACACCCCGGAGCATTCCATGGGACGTTATGTGATCCGGCGGCTGCTCCAGATGATCCCGGTGTTCATCGGCAGCACGTTCCTGATCTTCTTCATGGTGTACGCGCTGGGCGACCCGGTGGCGGCGCTCTTCGGCGACAAGGCCCCCGACCCGGCCACCGCGGCGCGCATCCGCAAGGAGCTCTACCTCGACCAGCCCCTGTGGAAGCAGTACCTCCACTACATGGGGCAGATCTTCCAGGGCGACTTCGGCACCGCCTTCAACGGGCAGTCGGTCACCGAGCTGATGGCCTCCGCCTTCCCCGTCACCCTCCGCCTGACCTGCGTCGCGATCTTCTTCGAGATCGTCGTCGGGATCACCCTCGGCGTGGTCAGCGGACTCCGCCGGGGCAAGACCGTCGACACCAGCGTGCTGGTCCTCACCCTCGTGGTGATCTCGGTCCCCACCTTTGTCACCGGCTACCTGCTCCAGTACCTCCTCGGCGTCAAATGGGGCTGGGTCAGGCCCACCGTCTCCGCGGACGCCCCCCTGAACGAGCTGATCCTGCCCGGCATCGTCCTCGCCCTGGTCTCCCTCGCCTACGTCACCCGGCTCTCCCGCACCTCCATCGCCGAGAACACCAAGGCCGACTACGTCCGCACCGCCGTCGCCAAGGGACTGCCGCGCCACCGCGTCGTCACCAGGCACCTGCTCCGGAACTCGCTGATCCCGGTGGTCACCTTCATCGGCACCGACATCGGCGCCCTGATGGGCGGAGCCATCGTCACCGAGCGCATCTTCAACATCCACGGCGTCGGCTACCAGCTCTACCAGGGCATCCTCCGCAACAACGCCCCCACCGTCGTCGGCTTCGTGACCATCCTCGTCATCGTCTTCCTGCTGGCCAACCTGCTCGTCGACCTGCTCTACGCGGTCCTGGACCCGAGGATCCGGTATGCCTGAGCCCGAGCACCCCGAAGGCCACGGCTACGACCCGGTGGGCCCCCGCCCCCGCGAGGCCGTGGCACCCACCGGCGCGGGCGGCCCCATGGACCTCGCCCTGGACGAGGCCGAGAGCCTGGAGAAGACCCCAGGGGCGGCGAGACGGGCCGGCCGGCTCCGCACCGCCGCCGGCCGGGTCGGCCGTCCGCAGGACAAGGCCCGCTCGCTCTGGTCCGACGCCTGGCACCAGCTCCGCCGGAACCCGGTCTTCGTCATCTCCGCCCTGCTGATCCTGTTCCTGGTCTTCATCTCCATCTGGCCGCAGGCCATCGCCTCCGGCGACCCCCTCCAGTGCGACCTGTCCAAGTCACAGCAGGGCCCCGCCCCCGGACACCCCTTCGGCTACGACACCCAGGGCTGCGACGTCTACACCCGCACCGTCTACGGCGCCCGCGCCTCCATCACCGTGGGCATCTGCGCCACCGTCGGCGCCGCCCTGCTCGGCTCCCTGCTCGGCGGGCTGGCCGGCTTCTTCGGCAGCTGGAGCGACGCCCTGCTCTCCCGGGTCGCCGACATCTTCTTCGGCATCCCCGTGGTCCTCGGCGGCCTCGTCTTCCTGTCCGTGGTCACCAGCACCACCGTCTGGCCGGTGGTCGGCTTCATCGTGCTGCTCGGCTGGCCGCAGGTCGCCCGCATCGCCCGCGGATCCGTCATCACCGCCAAACAGAACGACTACGTCCAGGCCGCCCGCGCCCTCGGCGCCGGCAACGGCCGGATGCTGCTGCGCCACGTGGCCCCCAACGCCGTCGCCCCGGTCATCGTCGTCGCCACCATCGCCCTCGGCACGTACATCGCCCTGGAAGCCACCCTGTCCTTCCTCGGCGTGGGCCTGCGCCCGCCCACCGTCTCCTGGGGCATCGACATCTCCAACGCCGCCCCGCAGATCCGCAACGCCCCGCACATGCTGCTCTGGCCCGCCGGAGCGCTCAGTGTGACCGTGCTGGCGTTCATCATGCTCGGCGACGCGGTGCGCGACGCCCTCGACCCCAAGCTGCGCTGAGGAGCTCCGCACATGCTGCTCGAAGTCCGCGACCTCCAGGTGGAATTCACGACGCGGGACGGGGTCGCCAAGGCCGTCAACGGGGTCGACTACGCGGTGGACGCCGGCGAGACCCTGGCCGTGCTCGGCGAATCCGGCTCCGGCAAGTCGGTCACCGCACAGGCCGTGATGGGCATCCTGGACACCCCGCCCGGCCGGATCACCGGCGGCGAAATCCTCTTCAAGGGCCAGGACCTGCTGAAACTGAAGGAGGAGGAGCGCCGGAAGATCCGCGGGGCCGAGATGGCGATGATCTTCCAGGACGCGCTGTCCTCCCTCAACCCGGTGCTCTCCGTGGGCAAACAACTCGGCGAGATGTTCGAGGTCCACCGCGGCATGTCCCGCAAGGACGCCAAGCTCAGGGCCGTGGAACTGATGGACCGGGTCAGGATCCCGGCCGCGAAAGAGCGCGTCGGCGACTATCCCCACCAGTTCTCCGGCGGCATGCGCCAGCGCATCATGATCGCGATGGCGCTGGCCCTGGAACCCTCGCTGATCATCGCCGACGAGCCGACCACCGCCCTCGACGTCACCGTCCAGGCCCAGGTCATGGACCTGCTCGCCGAGCTCCAGCGCGAACTCCGGATGGGCCTGATCCTGATCACCCACGACCTCGGGGTGGTCGCCGACGTGGCCGACAAGATCGCCGTCATGTACGCCGGCCGGATCGTCGAGGAAGCCCCCGTCCACCGGCTCTACAAAGCACCCGCGCACCCCTACACAAGAGGCCTGCTCGACTCCATCCCGCGCCTGGACCAGAAGGGCCAGGAGCTCTACGCGATCAAGGGACTGCCGCCCAACCTGCTGGCCATCCCGCCCGGCTGCGCCTTCAACCCGCGCTGCCCGATGGCCCAGGACATCTGCCGGACGGACATCCCGCCGCTGTACCCGGTCACCGAATCCCCCGTGCCCCGATCGAGCGCCTGCCACTTCTGGAAGGAGTGCCTCCATGCCTGAGACCGAAGCCATCCTGGAGGTCCGCGGCCTGGTCAAGCACTACCCGCTCACCCAGGGCGTACTCATCAAGAAGCAGGTCGGCGCGGTCAAGGCGGTCGACGGGGTCGACTTCGCCCTCGGCGCCGGCGAAACCCTGGGCATCGTCGGCGAATCCGGCTGCGGCAAGTCCACCGTCGCCAGGATGCTGGTCCACCTGGAACGCCCGACCGCGGGCTCGATCGCGTACAAGGGCGAGGACATCACCCGGCTGTCGGGAAAGGCCCTGCGCGCCGTCCGCCGGAACATCCAGATGGTCTTCCAGGACCCGTACACCTCGCTGAACCCCCGGATGACGGTCGGCGACATCATCGGCGAGCCGTACGAGATCCACCCCGAGGTGGCCCCGAAGGGGGACCGGCGCCGGAAGGTGCAGGAACTCCTCGACGTGGTCGGCCTCAACCCGGAGTACATCAACCGCTATCCGCACCAGTTCTCCGGCGGCCAGCGGCAGCGCATCGGCATCGCCCGGGGCCTCGCCCTCCGGCCCGAGATCATCGTCGCGGACGAGCCGGTCTCCGCCCTCGACGTCTCCGTCCAGGCGCAGGTGATCAACCTGCTGGAACGCCTGCAGTCCGAGTTCAGGCTCTCCTACGTGTTCATTGCGCACGACCTCTCGATCGTCCGTCACATCTCCGACCGGGTCGGGGTGATGTACCTCGGGCGGATCGTCGAGCTCGGCACCGACACCGAGATCTACGAGCACCCCACCCACCCCTACACCCAGGCCCTGCTCTCGGCCGTGCCGGTCCCCGACCCGGAGGCCCGCGCCCGCCGGGGGAGGATCATCCTCACCGGGGACGTCCCCTCCCCGGCCAATCCGCCGTCCGGCTGCCGCTTCCGCACCCGCTGCTGGAAGGCGCAGCCCCGCTGCGCGGCCGAGGTCCCGCTGCTGGCCGTCCCCGAGGCCTTCCGCCACACCACCGGCCCGGCCGCCCACCCCTCGGCCTGCCACTTCGCGGCGGAGAAGCCTGAACTTCGTTAACACGGAGGCAACTTGACAGTTTCGGCGACGATACGTGCCCCGGGGACGCTGGCCCTGTACGGTCCGTGCGGGTGCCGTAAACCGGCCGGGGCGGGCGCGAGCCCACCCCGGCCGGTGCTCCCGTGCTCCGCCGCATGCGCGGCATGCGCCCCTCGTGCTGCCGGAATTCGATCGATGCGCTGGGACGGATAGTTATGATCCGTAGCGCACGGTGGGTATGACTCCGTCGTGTGCACTTACCTGTGTCCGTCCGACGTGGAGGTGAACCGCCGTGGCACTCTCGATCTCGGCCGTGGTGCTGCTGGCAGTCGTCGTCTTCCTGCTGGTCCGCAAGTCGGGACTCAAGCCGGGACACGCGGTGGTCTGCACCCTGCTCGGCTTCTATCTCGCGAGCTCCTCGATGGCTCCGACCCTGGACCAGCTCACCACCAACGTGGCCGGCATGATCAGCGGACTGAAGTTGTGAGGCCTTCCGCCTAGGCTGGCCCTATGAACGGTCTTCCTGCCCGTCGTCTGCTCCTCGTGCACGCACACCCGGACGACGAGTCGATCAACAACGGCGTCACCATGGCCAAGTACGCGGCCGAGGGTGCCCATGTGGCACTGGTGACCTGCACGCTCGGCGAGGAGGGCGAGGTCATTCCGCCCGAGCTCGCCCATTTGGCGGCCGGTCAGGAGGACACGCTGGGCCGCCACCGGGTGGGTGAGCTCGCCGCGGCGATGACCGAGCTGGGGGTGGCCGACCACGGCTTCCTCGGCGGGCCCGGCCGCTACCGCGACTCCGGGATGATGGGCGTGGAGCAGAACCACCGCCCGGGCGCCTTCTGGTCCGCCGACCTCGACGAGGCCGCCGGACACCTCGTGGAGGTGATCCGGCGGATCCGCCCGCAGGTGCTGGTGACGTATGACCCGAACGGGGGATACGGCCACCCCGACCACATCCAGGCCCACCGGGTGGCCATGCGCGCCGCCAAACTGGCCGCGGAGCCGGAATTCCGGCCCGAGCTCGGCGCGCCGCACCCAATCGGGAAGATCTACTGGAACCGGGTCCCGCGCTCGGTGGTCGAGGAGGGCTTCGCCAAGCTCCGCGCCGCCGGCACGACATCGCCGTTCCCCGGGATCGCCACCCCCGACGACGTGCCCGGGGTGGTCGAGGACGCCCGGATCACCGCCGAGATCACCGACGACCGCGATGGTGCGTACGAGGCGGCCAAGGCGGCGGCGATGCGCGCCCACGCCACCCAGATCGCCGTGGACGGCCCGTTCTTCGCCCTCTCCAACGACCTGGCGCAGCCGCTCTTGACCCGGGAGTACTACGAGTTGGTCCAGGGGCGCTCCGGAGCTCCGGCCGGCGAGCGCGAACGCGACCTGTTCGCCGGGGTCGAAGGGGCGGCGGCGCGATGACCGGCACCTACACCCCCGGCCGGATCGCCGCCCTGCTGGGCCTCGTGGTGGCCGGCGCGGTCACCGGCGCGGCCGGCTGGCTCGTGGTCGACCTGTGGTTCCCGGGCGGGCTGCTGCTCGCCCTGCTGGCCGTGTTCGGGGTCTTCCTGGCGGGCCGGCTGGCCCTCGGCGGGGCCATCGGCGTCGGCGCGGCATCCGCCGGCTGGTTCCTCACCTACGTGGTGTTCAGCATGCCGCGCCCGGAAGGCGACTTCCTACTCAGCTCGGCCGGAATCGGTATGTATGCCTACCTTTTGGGTGGGGCGGTTGCCGCTGTGATCTGTGCCACGATGCACGGACCGGTGGAGGGGTCGGTTTCGGCCGCCCGGCCCGGCAAGTGACGTGCCGTTCGGGGCAGTCCCGTGATGTGCGCCGGGGGGTGTGAAGTGCCCCGGTGCGCCCCTTCCGCAACCCGGTGGAGAACCCTGCCGAGTCCGCCGGTCAGGTGCGGCCCGGCGGCGGCCAGTATGGTGGACGGGCCGCCGAGCTGCCCGCGCACGGTATGACGGGCGGCGGAGCCAACCGGGAGAACCTGCCTTGAGCCGTGAAACTGACAGTTCGTCCTCCGGGCCCCATGGGTCCGGTGGAGCCGCCTACCCGTCGGGTACGCCGCCGTACGGATCACGCCAGCACCCGGCGAACGCCCCGGAGGGGAACACTGTGACTTCCAAGCCGTCCACGCCCGCCGGCGACTCCGCCGACTCCGACGGGCCGAAGACCGAGACCACGCTGACGACCCGGATCCGGATCAACATTCCGGGCTCCCGGCCGATTCCGCCGGTGGTCGTACGCAAGCCCGTGGCCGAAGTGGAGGCCGGAGATCCGGTCGAGCCGGCCGAGGCCGCGCCGGCGCCCGCCCCGGCCCCGGCGCCTGCCCCGGCCGAGCCGGAGGCCAGCAACTGGTTCGCCCCGCGCAAGCCGGCCGCCGCGGCGCCGGCCCCGGCTCCGGCTCCTGCGCCCGCCGCGCCGCCCGCCCCCGCTCCGGGGCCGGGTCCCGGTCCGGCCCGGCCCGGTCTCCCGACCCGTCAGCCGCAGGCCTCCGCCCCGGCTCAGGCCCAGGCGTCCGCGCCGGCTGCTGCGTACGGTTCCGGCCGCCCGGGTGGCCCCGGTGTCGGTGCCGGCGGCCCCGGCGCGGGCCCCCGGCCCGGCAACGGCCCCCGCCCCGGCGGTCCCGGTGCTCCCGGCGCTCCCGGAGGCCAGGCTCCCCAGGGCTTCCCCGGCGGCGCGGGCAACGGCCCGATGCCCCCCGGCCCCGGCCAGACCCCCGGCGGCGCGGGCTTCGCTCCCGGCGGCGGCGGCTTCGCCCCGGCCGGCCCGGACGGCGGCGCCGGCGCCGGCTACGCCACGGGCGGGCCCGCCCCGCACGGCTTCGCCCCGGCCGGCCCCACCGGCGGCCCCTCCTTCGGCACCATGCCGGTCAGCGGCCCGCCCCGGGCCGACGAGGACATCCCCGTCCCCGGGCTCGCCCCGCGCTGGCCCGGCCCGGAGGCCGACGGCGGCGCGCCCACCGGCGCCCTGCCGCGCATCGACCACCCGGCCGCCGCCCCGATGCCGCGGCCCGTCCCGGTCACCACCCCCACGCCCACGCCGCGGCCGGCCCCCGCCGCCAAGCCCGCGCCCGCGCCCGCCCCGGCCAAGAAGAAGGGCCGCTCCAAGCTGGTCCTGGCCGGCGGCGGCATCGTCGTGCTGCTCGGCGTCGCCTACGGCGCGGGCCTGCTGCTCAACCACTCCGACGTACCCAAGGGCACCACCGTCCTCGGCGTGGACATCAGCGGCACCCGCGAGGAGGCCGTCGCCAAGCTCCAGACCGCCTTCGGCAACCGGGCCAACGCCCCGCTGCAGCTCACCGTCGGCGGCAAGCAGGTCGAGCTGAAGCCCGAGAAGGCCGGACTGTCCCTGGACAGCCAGACCACCGTGCGCAACGCCGCCGGCAGCGACTACAACCCGGTCACCGTGATCGGCTCCCTCTTCGGCCAGGAGCGCCCGGCCACCCCGGTCATCCCGGTCGACGAGGAGAAGCTGCAGGTCGCCCTCCAGGAGCTGGCCGGCACCTCCGGCAGCGCCGTCGAGGCGACGATCAAGTTCGAGCCGAACAAGGTCACCCCGGTCCCCGGCAAGGCCGGCAGCAGCCTGGACGTGGAAGCCTCCCTCGGCAAGGTCACCGACGCCTACCGCGCCCTGGTGGAGACCGGCAAGGCGGTGCCCGTCGAGCTCCCGGTGACGGACAAGGCGCCGACCGTCGGCCAGGCCGAACTCGACCGGGCCATGAACGAATTTGCCAAGCCCGCCATGTCCGGAAACGTCACGGTCAAGGCAGGCGCCAAGTCCATCCCGTTCGGACCGTCCCGGTCGCTTCCCAAGATCCTCAGCATGGTGGTGGTGGACGGGAAGCTGGTCGAGAAGTACGACCTCGCAGCGCTCAAGGAGCTCTACGGGAACACCTTCGACGGGGTCCAGGTCATGCGCGGCAACGGCGAGAAGACCGCCGTCACCCCGGAGGACGTGGCCGGCGCCCTCGGCAAGGCACTGCGCGGCAAGACCGCCGCCGAACGGGTCGGGGTCATCGAGACCAACGCGAGCTGACCGACAGAGCCCCTGCCCGGATCTCCGGGCAGGGGCTCGCTCGTACGCGGGTCCGCGGTGGCGGTCCCGCTCAGTTCAGCAGGGCCCGCGCGGCGAGCGCCTCCGCGCGGAGCCGGGACGCCGCGTCCGCGTCCACCGCCGCGACCACCTCGGCGTACGCGTCGAGCTCGGCCGCGCCCGCCGTGAACTCTCCCCGGTTCACCAGCAGCCGCGCCCGCTCGTACCGGAGCGACGCCGGGTGCGAGGGCAGCAGCAGCGACAGGTCCAGCGACCACAGGGCCACCGCCGACTGCTCCGGGCGGGCGGCGGCCCAGGCACGGATGTTGTTCAGGATGCGCAGCACGATGTCCAGGGTCCGGGCCGGCTCCAGCGGCCCCGCCTCGGCCGCCACCCCCGCGGGCCCCGCGCCGAGCGCGGCGCCGCCCGCGAAGGGGTCCACGTGCACCCGCTCCTCCGGGTCCCCGAAGCCGACCACGAAGTGCCCCGGCAGGCCCAGCCCGTACACCGGGGCGCCCGCCCGCCGGGCCACCTCCAGCCAGACCACCGACAACAGGATCGGCAGCCCGCGCCGCCGCCGCAGCACCTCGTGCAGCAGGGAGGAGGACAGCCGGCCGTAGTCCGCCGGGGTGCCGTGGAAGCCCAGCTGCCCGCCCAGCAGTTCCGTCAGCGCCGCCGCCCACTGCCGGGGGGTCCGCAGCCCGTACGGCAGCAGTCCGGCCAGCCGGTCGAGTTCGATCTGCGCCTCGTCCACCGCCCGTTCGTCCAGGGACGGATCAGCCTCTGCCGCCAGATACAGGCACAACAGCGACAAGTCCGGTCGTTCCGACCGCGCTTCCGCCGCGAACTCCGCGCGGAACCCGCCACTCACGAGCCCACCGCCCGGAAATGGTGGTATGCGTGGTGTGTCGCGAAGCCCAGCCCGTCGTACAGGCCGCGGGCCCCGCCGTTGTCCGCCTCCACCTGGAGCCAGGCCGCCGACGCGCCCTCCTCGAGCGCCTGCCGGGCCAGCGCCGCCATCACCGCCGTCGCCAGGCCCTGCCGCCGGTGCTCCGGGGCGACCTCCACCGAGGTGAAGCCGGCCCACCGGCCGTCCACCACACACCGTCCGATCGCCTTCCCGGGCACCTCCGCGAACCACACCGAGGATCCTGCCGACAGGACAGCGCGGGCCACGGCCGGGTCCGCGACCCGCCCGTACCGGGCCAGCCAGTCGTCCCCGAAGTCCCGGGAGAGGGCCACACCTGACACATCCGCGTCCACGTCCGCGACCGGTGCGAGCGAGGCGATCCGGATCTCCGCCGACACCTCCCGGGTCCAGCCGCGCTCGGTCAGCTGCGCGCACAGCGCCTCCTGGGTGCCGACGGCCCCCGTCGCCGTCTGCACGTACGCAGGGAGCCCCCGGTCCGCGTACCAGGCCGTCACCCGCGCGAGTGCTTCGTCCAGCGGTATCCCCGCCTCGCCCAGTGGCAGCACCGAATTGGCCCGCCGGGTGAATCCGGCCGCGGCCCGCAGCGTCCAGTCGCCCAGCGGCTCGCTCTCCAGCGGCTGCCAGGCCCGGGCGCAGGCCCGGGCGAGCTCCTCGAAGGAGGCCGCGGGACCCCGCCGGCGGGCCGGTGCGGGAGGCACCACCTTGCCCGCGACCAGGGACGATTCCGCGATGCGGACGGTTTCACCGCTCTTTCGTGTGATCAGCAGCACACCGTCCGTCCACGATACGAGAACACCCACCACATCGGTGAAGCCCCCACCGCCCTCGGGGGCCGTGACGGTACGGCGCACGGACACCCGTTTACCCACGTCAGCCGGGGTAATGCGAATCTCCATCAGTGCACCAGCGGTGTTTTCCACAGCTCTCTAGCCCCTCTTGTTCGGATCGTGGCCGGGAACGGCGATACTAGGTGTGGGCATCGACGACGCCGCGCTCCCGCGCGATATGGACAGCCCTACCGAGGAGGAACGAGAGCGTGACCTACGTCATCGCGGAGCCTTGTGTCGACGTCAAGGACAAGGCATGCATCGAAGAGTGCCCCGTCGACTGCATCTACGAGGGCCAGCGGTCCTTGTACATCCACCCGGACGAATGCGTCGACTGTGGTGCCTGTGAGCCGGTCTGCCCGGTTGAGGCGATCTTCTACGAGGATGACACCCCGGAGGAGTGGAAGGACTACTACAAGGCGAACGTCGAGTTCTTCGACGAGCTCGGTTCGCCCGGTGGTGCCTCCAAGCTCGGCCTGATCGAGCGCGACCACCCCTTCATCGCAGCGCTGCCGGAGGGCATCAACCCGCCGGCGCACTGATCTCCCACCCCGGTCCGGTACGGCGGCGCCCGCCGTACCGGACCGGGGTGTTTTCCACCGTGTACGAGAAAGAGAGCACGCACCGTGGCCGCAGTTTCGTCCCGCCTGCCCGCGTTCCCGTGGGACAGGCTGGAACCGTTCAAGACGACCGCCGCCGCCCACCCGGACGGCATCGTCGACCTGTCGGTGGGCACCCCCGTCGACCCGGTTCCCGAGCTGATCCAGCAGGCCCTGGTCGCCGCGGCCGACTCTCCCGGCTATCCGACGGTGTGGGGCACGCCCGAGCTGCGCGACGCGATCGCCGGCTGGGTGGAGCACCGGCTGGGCGCGCGGGCGGTGGGCCACCGCAATGTGCTGCCGGTGGTCGGCTCCAAGGAGCTGGTGGCCTGGCTGCCGACCCAGCTCGGCCTCGGGGCAGGGGACCGGGTCGCGTACCCGCGGCTGGCCTACCCGACGTACGAGGTGGGGGCCCGGCTCTGCGGCGCGGAGGCGGTCGTCTACGACGCTGAGACATTTGCGAGTGACCCCGCGGGCACCGAGCTCGACCCGGCGGGCATCAGGCTGCTCTGGCTCAACTCCCCGTCCAACCCGACCGGGAAGGTCCTCGCCAAGGAGGAGCTGATCCGGATCGTGGCCTGGGCCCGGGAGCACGGCATCCTGGTCTTCAGCGACGAGTGCTACCTGGAGCTCGGCTGGGAGGCCGAGCCGGTCTCCGTGCTGCACGAGGACGTCTGCGGCGGCTCGTACGAGGGCCTGGTGGCGGTCCACTCGCTCTCCAAGCGGTCCAATCTGGCCGGATACCGCGCCGCCTTCCTGGCGGGCGACCCGGCCGTGCTCGGCGAGCTGCTGGAGATCCGCAAGCACGGCGGGATGATGACCCCGGCCCCGGTGCAGGCGGCCACCGTCGTCGCGCTGGGCGACGACGCCCACGTACAGGAACAGCGGGAGCGCTACGCGGCGCGTCGGTCGGCCCTGCGGGCCGCGCTGGAGGCCCACGGCTTCCGGATCGAGCACAGCGAGGCCAGCCTGTACCTGTGGGCGACCCGGGACGAGCCCTGCTGGGACACCGTGGCCTACCTCGCGGAGCTGGGCATCCTGGTCGCGCCGGGCGAGTTCTACGGCGAGGCGGGTGCGCAGTTCGTCCGGGTCGCGTTCACCGCGACCGACGAGCGGGTCGCGGCGGCGGTCAAGCGCCTCGGCTGAGCACCACCGAGCAATACGCCCGAGGGGGCCCGGAGCGTGAAGCTCCGGGCCCCCTCGGGCGTATTGCCTGCCGACCGACGTCAGCCGCCGAGCGCGGGCAGCGTCTTGGCCACCGGCAGGGCGTCGGTGGACGGCAGCTCGGGCAGCTTGTCGGTGGCGGGCAGCGTGTCGGCGACGGGTACGCCGCCGAGCAGCTGCTTGGTGGGCAGCTGGTCCGTCGGCAGTTCGCCGGTCTGCTGGGTGGCACCGCCGACCAGGCCGGTCGCGCTGTCCAGCGCGCTGACCGAACCCAGGTCCGGGACCGCCTCGAGGCCCGCGGCGCTCGCCGCGCCGGCCGCGCCGACCACGGGGGCTGCCCCGGCCGCGATCAGCAGGGCGGCACGGGCGATCCGGCGGGTCATGGGGAGGGACATGGTGCGTGCTCCTAGCGTTTGCTTGCTGAGTACGCCGTGAACAACCGCTCCAAGGGGTCCGGAGGTTGCGGAATTCCCGGGTAAAGAACTGGTAATGGGTCGTTTTATCGGCTTCATTGCCGCATTCCGCTCCCCACCCGGGGGATGTCCTGCACTAGCGTGCGAGGAATATCCGGACCGTTCCGGAGTCCGCGGTGCGCGGACCGGCATTCCCCGGCTTCCCGGTGCCGCCGGTGTCCTTCCAGCCGCCCTTGTTCTTGCCCGCGATCCAGGTCCGGCCCGCGTACGACACCTGCTCGATGCCCAGCTCCGAGGCGTGGGCCACCGCCCAGTGCGCCACCTCCCAGCCGCGCCGCTCGTCCGCTCCGGCCCTGCCGACCGCCGCAGTGCCGGCCTTGCCGCCCGCCGTACTGCCGGTCTTGCCGCCCGCCTTGCCGTCGGCGGTCAACGCCACCGACACCGCGCGGTCGTCCTCGGCCGTGGAGCCCGCCTTGGCGCCGCCGCCGAACACCCGGTCCAGCCGTGCGGTGAGCCGCGCCCGGTCGGCCGGACCCTGCGGGACCGGACCGGTGCAGGTCAGGGCGCCGGGCGCACGCCCGGTCAGCGCCGCCGCCAGCAGGATCGCATCGGGCTCGTGCTTGGCGTACGCCTGCGGGAAGCCGCTCTTCTGGACCTTCTGCGCGGCGACCGTCAGCGGCATCCGCGAGTATCCCGGCACCTCGGCCAGCCGGTCGTAGAAGATCCCGGCCGAGTAGACCGGGTCCCTGATCTGATCCGCGGTGCCCCAGCCCATCGAGGGCCGCTGCTGGAACAGGCCCAGCGAATCCCGGTCCCCGTGGTCGAGGTTGCGCAGCGCCGACTCCTGCATGGCCGTGGCCATCGCGATCGTGACGGCCCGCTCCGGCATCCGCTTGGCGGTGCCCACGGCCGCGATCGTCGCCGCGTACCCCGCCTGCTCCGGGGTCATCGAGTACGAGGAACCCTCACCTCCGGCCAATCCCTCGGCCGCCCGGACCGTGCAGCGTGGTGCTCCACCACCCGTCGAGTCGTACTGAACCAGGAAATATCCGGCGAGCCCGAGCAGTACGAGCAGCGCCGCCAGCAAACGGAACGGGCGGCGACGGCCAGGTCGCGGGCTGTACTGAGCGGTCTCGGGCACGCGGCCCACCGTACTTGAGCCGAATGCTGCGTCCGCCCCCCGGACGCTCTCCCCGCGCCCCGAGGCCGGAGAGTTAGGGTGCCTCATGACCGAATCCGAGCTCGACCTCACCCTGGACGCCGCCGAGCTGACCGCGCGGCTGGTGGACATTCCTTCCGTGAGCGGCGACGAGAAGGTCCTCGCCGACGCCGTCGAGGAAGCACTGCGCGCGCTGCCGCATCTCACCGTGGACCGCTACGGCAACAACGTCGTGGCCCGTACGCACCTCGGCCGGCCCGAGCGCGTCGTACTCGCCGGCCACCTCGACACCGTCCCGATCGCCGACAACGTGCCCTCCCGCCTGGACGAGAACGACGTGCTCTGGGGCTGCGGCACCACCGACATGAAGTCCGGGGTCGCCGTCCAACTGCGCATCGCGGCCACCGTTCCCGAGCCCAACCGCGACCTGACGTTCGTCTTCTACGACCAGGAAGAGGTCGCCGCCGACCTCAACGGCCTCGGCAAGGTCGCCGAGGCGCACCCGGACTGGCTCACCGGTGACTTCGCCGTCCTGCTGGAACCCTCCAACGCCGAGGTGGAAGGCGGCTGCCAGGGCACCCTGCGGGTGCTGCTGCGCACCGCCGGGGAACGCGCCCACTCCGCCCGCAGCTGGATGGGATCCAACGCCATCCACTCGGCCGCACCGATCCTCGCCACCCTCGCGGCCTACGAACCGCGCAAGCCGGTGATCGACGGCCTGGAGTACCACGAGGGCCTGAACGCGGTCCGTATCGAGGGCGGCGTCGCGAACAACGTCATCCCCGACGCCTGCACCGTGACCGTTAACTTCCGCTACGCCCCCGACCGCAGCCAGGAAGAGGCCCTGGCGCACGTCCGCGAGGTGTTCGCGGACTGCGACATCGCCGAGTTCACGGTCGACGACTCCTCGGGCGGCGCTCTGCCCGGCCTCTCCCACCCGGCGGCGGCGGCCTTCATGGAGGCGGTCGGAGGCCGCGCGATGCCGAAGTTCGGCTGGACCGACGTATCCCGCTTCAGCTCCCTCGGCGTCCCCGCGGTCAACTACGGGCCGGGCGACGCGCTGCTGGCCCACAAGGTCGACGAACGGGTCGAAACGAAGGCGATCCTGCATTGCGAAGAACGACTCCGCGCCTGGCTGACCTCCTGAATTCCGCCTCCCGTCACCTTTGTGCGCCTACCCTGGCCGGACGATCGTCAGGAGGGAGCACACAATGGCCAATCCTGTAAGCGGCCGTCGCAAGCCGGAGGAGCAGCAGCTCGGGCCGGTTCTGCGGAGGCGTGGCCAGGTACAGGCGGGCAGTACGACCGACCAGCGGCTGCTGGACTCGGCCGGACCGTCGGAGTGGGTGCACACCGATCCCTGGCGGGTGCTGCGCATTCAGTCGGAGTTCATCGAGGGCTTCGGGACGCTGGCGGAGCTGCCGCCGGCCATCAGCGTGTTCGGTTCCGCCCGGACCCCGGCGGACTCGCCGGAGTACGAGGCGGGCGTGCGTATCGGACGGGCCCTGGTCGACGCGGGGTTCGCGGTGATCACGGGCGGCGGGCCGGGCGCCATGGAGGCGGCCAACAAGGGTGCCCGGGAGGCCAACGGCGTCTCCGTCGGCCTCGGCATCGAGCTGCCCTTCGAGCAGGGGCTCAACCAGCACGTCGATCTGGGCCTGAACTTCCGGTACTTCTTCGTCCGCAAGACGATGTTCGTGAAGTACAGCCAGGGCTTCGTGGTGCTGCCCGGCGGCCTGGGCACGCTGGACGAGCTCTTCGAGGCGCTCACCCTGGTCCAGACCCAGAAGATCACCCGCTTCCCGATCGTGCTGTTCGGCACGGCCTACTGGAGCGGCCTGGTCGACTGGCTGCGGTCCACCGTCATCGCCCAGGGCAAGGCCTCGGAGCACGACCTCCACCTGTTCCACGTGACGGACGACGTGGACGAGGCCATCGCCCTGGTGACGAAGGAAGTCGGGAAGTAGTCGGCACGTAGTGGGTACGTAGCCGTCAGGCGAGCCCCCGGCGGGCCACCGCCGGGGGACGCAGGCCCTGGATCGAGCGGACCATCTCCAGGATCTGCCGGGTCTCCGCGACCTCGTGGACGCGGTAGACCTGGGCGCCCAGCCAGGCCGAGACGGCCGTGGTGGCGAGCGTGCCCAGCAGCCGTTCCTTGACCGGCATGTCCAGGGTCTCGCCGACGAAGTCCTTGTTGGACAGCGAGACCAGCACCGGCCAGCCGGTGTCCGTCATCTCCGCCAGGCGGCGGGTGGCCTCCAGCGAGTGGCGGGTGTTCTTCCCGAAGTCGTGGCCCGGGTCGATCATGATCGCGTCCCGGCGGACGCCCAGGGCCGCCGCGCGCTCCGCCAGCCCCACCGTGACCCGCAGGATGTCCGCCATCACGTCCTCGTACTCGGTCCGGTGCGGCCGGGTCCGCGGCTCGACCCCGCCCGCGTGCGTACAGACCAGCCCCACGTCGTAGCGGGCGGCGACCTCCGCGAGCTTCGGGTCGACCCCGCCCCACGCATCGTTCAGCAGGTCCGCCCCGGCCTCGCAGACCGCCTCGCCGACCTCGTGCCGCCAGGTGTCCACGCTGATCACCACGTCGGGGTGGCGGCGGCGCACCTCCGCCACGAAGCCGACCGTACGGCGGGCCTCCTCGGCCGCGTCCACGTGCTCGCCGGGACCGGCCTTGACCCCGCCGATGTCGATGATCGCGGCGCCCTCGGCCACCGCCTGCTCGACCCGGTCCAGGGCCGGCTCGTCCCGGAAGGTGGCGCCCTGGTCGTAGAAGGAGTCCGGGGTCCGGTTCACGATCGCCATGATCACCGGCTCGTGCGTGCCGAACTCACGCCTGCCCAGTCGCAGCATCCCCTGTTTCCTCCTTCGACGGTCCGCCTGCGACCTTAACCGCCGCGGGTCCGTGCGACGATCGGGGCCCAGGCAGTGTCGGTGTCCCGTCTCTGGAGAGTGGTCGTGTTCTTCTTCTTGCTGATCGCGTTGGTCGTGGTCGTCGCCGCGGTCACCCTCGCGGTGGTCGGGGGCGGCGAGGAGGCGGTGCTTCCCGACGTGGAGCCGGAGCGGGTGGCCGACGGCCTGCCCGAGCACCGGGCGGTCATGCCCGCGGACGTGGACGCGCTCCGGCTGCCGGTCGCGCCGCGCGGCTACCGGATGGCCGAGGTGGACGAGGCGCTGGCGCGGCTGGCCGCGGAAATCGCCGGCCGGGACGAGCAGATCGCCGCGCTGGAGGCCGCGCTCCGGCCGCAGGCCCCGGCCGCGCCGCCGGCCGGCCCCCCGGCTGCCCCTCCGGCTGCCCCTCCGTCGGAACCCCCGGCTCAGGGCGGGTCCCCGGCGCCCGGTGCGCCGAGCCTGCTCAAGGGGGAGGAGTGAGTCCGGCCGGCCCCGTGCTGGCCGGCCCGGACGGGGCCCTGCGCTGCCCGTGGGCGCTGGCCACCGAGGACTACATCGCCTACCACGACCAGGAGTGGGGGCGGCCGGTCCACGGGGACGACGCACTGTACGAGCGGCTGTGCCTGGAGGCCTTCCAGTCCGGGCTGTCCTGGCTGACGATCCTGCGCCGCCGGGCTGCCTTCCGTACCGCCTTCGCGGGCTTCGAGATCGCCGAGGTCGCCGGGTTCGGCGACGCGGATGTGGCGCGGCTGCTGGCCGACACCGGCATCATCCGCAACCGCGCCAAGATCGAGGCGAGCCTGGCCAACGCCCGGGTGCTGGCCGGCTGGGCCCCGGGCGAGCTGGACACCCTGATCTGGTCCCACGCCCCGGCCGAGCCCGGCCCGGCCCCGGTGAGCACCACCCAGGTGCCGGCCGTGACCCCGGAGTCCACGGCCCTGGCGAAGGCGCTGAAGAAGGCCGGCATCCGCTTCGTCGGCCCGACCACCGCCTACGCCCTGATGCAGGCGTGCGGCCTGGTGAACGACCACCTGGCCGCCTGCACCTCCCGCGGGGGCGCCGAGCGCCCTCAGCGCCCTCAGCGGCCCAGGTAGCGCGGGGGCTCCTTGGCGAGGAAGGCCTGCACGGCGATGCCGTGGTCCTCGGAAGCGCCCGCCATGGTCTGGAGGGCGTCCTCCTTCTCCAGGGTGTCCGAGAGGGAGTGCGAGGCCCCGTACGCCAGGGAGGCCTTGATCGCCGCGTAGGCCACCGTGGGGCCGTCCGCCAGGGTGCGGGCCACCGCCGCCGCCTCGGCGGCCAGCGCGTCCGCCGGGACCACGCGGTTCGCGATGCCCAGGTCGTACGCCTCCTGGGCCTTCAGCGAGCGGGGGAAGAGCAGCAGATCGGAGGCGCGGGAGGCGCCGATCAGGCGGGGCAGGGTCCAGGAGACCCCGGAGTCCGCGGTCAGCGCCACCCCGGCGAAGGAGGTGTTGAAGGAGGCGGTGTCGGCGACCACCCGGAAGTCGGCGGCGAGGGCGAAACCGAATCCGGCGCCCGCGGCGACTCCGTTCACCCCCGCCACCACGGGCTTGGGCATCTCGGTGATCGCCCGCACGATCGGGTTGTAGTGATCGGCGACGGTGGACATGGTCAGCGAGGTGCCGGTCTCGCGGTCCGAGGCCAGGTTGCCGATGTGTTCCTTGAGGTCCTGGCCCACGCAGAAGGCGCGGTTGCCGGCCGCGGTCAGCAGGACCGCCCGGACGGCGGTGTCCTCGCCGGCCGCCTGCACCGCGTCCCGCAGGGCCACCTTCGCCTCGGTGTTCATCGCGTTCATCGCGTCCGGGCGGTTGATCGTGATCGTCGCGAGTCCGTCGGTCACTTCGTAGAGCACGCTGTCGGCCATGGCGGGGGTCCCCCTTCGTCGCGGGTCTGCTCGGGTCAGCATGGCGGACCGGACGGGGCCCCGGCAGGCGTCGTCATGTGATGTGTGTCAAAGAATGGGGGCCGAAGACGCGGGCGACGGAGGCGAAGTATCGCAGGCGGATCCCCGAAATGAGTGGTTTTGGTCGAGCGCGTTGCCCAAGCGTTCCCTGCTGATGTTGGTCATCGGGTCCTGACATGCGGGATAATGGCTGGGAAGCAATGTGTTCGATGCCGGGTCTCAGGCGCCTGAATGGGGCCGTCGGCTGACGATGAGCTGGTTTCAGGAAGGGGAACGAGCATGGCGGCCATGAAGCCGCGGACGGGCGACGGCCCGCTCGAGGTGACCAAGGAGGGGCGGGGCATCGTCATGCGCGTACCGCTCGAAGGCGGCGGTCGGCTCGTGGTCGAGCTGACCCCGGACGAGGCCGACGCCCTGGGTGACGCCCTGAAGAAGGTCGTCGGCTGACGCCGACGCTCGGACTTCTCCGCAAAGATTTCGGTACTGCCCCGGTCGCTCCGTGCGACCGGGGCAGTGCTGTATGCAGCTGCGCCCGCCGGGGCTGGGGCCGGGGTCAGCGGCGGACGGCGCAGAGCAGGCCGTCGCCCACCGGCAGCAGCGCGGTCTCCAGGGCCGGGCTCTCGCGGACCGTGCGGAGCAGCTCGCGGACCCGGAGCACCTCGGTCTCCTGGGCGCCGGAGTCGACCGTACGGCCGTCCGCGAAGACCCCTTCGAAGCAGACCAGGCCGCCCGGCCGCAGCAGGCGCAACGATTCAGCGAGGTAGTCCAGCGACTCGCAGGGGTCCCCGTCGCAGAAGACGAGGTCGTACCCGCCGTCGGCGAGCCGGGGCAGTACGTCGAGGGCGCGGCCGGGGATGAAGCGGGCCCGGTTGCCGGCGAAGCCGGCGGCCCGGAAGGCCTGGCGGGCGAAGGCCTGCCGGTCGGGCTCGGGGTCGACGGTGGTCAGCACCCCGTCCGGGCGCATGCCGTGCAGCAGGTGGATGCCGGAGACCCCGGTACCGGTGCCGATCTCCGCGACCGCCTTGGCGTCCGCGGTGGCGGCCAGCAGGCGCAGCGCGGCCCCGGTGCCCGGGGAGACGGCCCGCAGGCCCGCTTCCCTGGACCGGTCGCGGGCCCATCGCAGAGCGTCGTCCTCGGCGACAAACGCGTCGGCGAACGCCTGGCTCGTCTGCCGGTTGCCGGTAATGACCCTCTCCTGTCCCCTTAGTTGGCGCAACGGTGACTGTATCCGTTGGCCGCGGGAACCCGCAGATGGGACCGGGCGTTGGGAGGGGTGAGGGCGTCCGGCGCCCGCCGCCCGTGCAAAGTTCGGGCAAAAACACTTATCCGGAGCTGACGGAGGGGGTGGCTATGGTAGGGGCTCCACTGGACTCCACCAGAGCCGATAGGGGAGGTGCGGCTGCGCCTGTGGATCGTGGAGGCGTCCTGAGACGTCTCTTCTGGTCGGCGGGTGAGCCGAAATCCGTGACCGACAATGCTGACCGCTTCCACACCGCTGCCACCGCAACCACCGCGACCTTTGCCGCCGATGCGGGCTCACAGGCGTGGACCCCTCCCAGCTGGGAGGAGATCGTCAGCACGCACAGCGCCCGCGTCTACCGTCTCGCGTACCGCCTGACGGGCAACCAGCACGATGCCGAGGACCTCACCCAGGAGGTCTTCGTCCGGGTCTTCCGCTCGCTGTCCACGTACACGCCCGGCACCTTCGAGGGCTGGCTGCACCGCATCACCACCAACCTCTTCCTGGACATGGTCCGCCGCAAGCAGCGGATCCGGTTCGACGCGCTCGCGGACGACGCCGCCGAGCGGCTGCCGAGCCGTGAGCCCTCCCCGCAGCAGGTGCTGCACGACACCCACTTCGACGCGGACGTCCAGCAGGCGCTCGACACCCTCGCGCCCGAGTTCCGCGCGGCCGTGGTGCTCTGCGACATCGAAGGACTGTCGTACGAGGAGATCGCCGCCACCCTCGGGGTGAAGCTCGGCACCGTGCGCAGCCGTATCCACCGCGGCCGTTCCCACCTCCGCAAGGCCCTCAAGCACCGGTCTCCCGAGGCCCGTGCGGAGCAGCGCGCGCTGGCGGGGGTCGGCGGCGGAGTCGGGGGAGGAGGCGGGACCGAGTGAGCGGAGCCAGTCCCTCGCCGTCACCGGCGGAACAGCACCTCGGCGACCGGCTCGCCGCCCTCGTCGACGGGGAGCTGAGCCATGACGCGCGCGAGCGGGTGCTCGCGCACCTGGCGACCTGTCCCCGTTGTAAGGCCGAGGCGGATGCGCAGCGGCGCCTGAAGACCTTGTTCGTGGAGAGCGCGCCGCCGCCCCCGTCGGCCGGGCTGCTGGCCCGGTTGCAGGGACTGCCGGGCCTGCCCGGCGGACCGGGCGCACCAGGCATGACGGGGCTGCCGGGAGTGCCGAGTATGCCGGGGGTCCAGAGTGCTCCCGGCGCGGACACGTTCGGATTCGTCCTGCCGACCGCGCCGCCCGGATCGCAGCAGCGCCAGGGCTTCCCCATCCATGAGGTGGGCCGCCCCCGGCGCCGCTTCGCCTTCGTCGCCGCGGGTGCGGTCTCGCTGGCGGCCATCGCGCTCGGTGGCACGCTGCCCATGGAAACCCGGGTCGAGCCCAATGCCCGGGGCGAGGGCGGCGCGGCCAGCGTCACCCCCTCGGCCCGTCCGGGGGTGACCGGCGGCGCCGTACCGGTGAGCGATGCGGTCGTCCGCACCCGGCAGCCCAGCCCGTCCCTGGTGGCCGGCTGGCGCCCGGCGGCCCATCCGGCCCATCCGGCGCAGCCCGCGCCGACGCCCGCGGCACCCTCGCACCGTCCGGTCTCGCTGACCCGCTGACCCGGCGGCCGGCCGGGCGCGGGGCCGTGGAAGAGGCCCCGCGCGGCTGGCCGGACCTGGTTGAATCCTCCGCAGACGGGCCGCCGGGCGGTGCACGACGTATGCGGGGAGAACCCATGTCCGACAACCAGGCGACCGACGCGGCCGAGCCGGCCCCCCGGTGGTGGAGCCGACCCGACGGGTCCGCTCCGGACCGGGCGGAGCCGGGGCGCGTCCCGGCGCAGCACCCCGGGCCGGAGGCCGGCGGCGCGGAGCCCGGCCCGGCCGGCGGAGCCGCGGGCGCGCAGACCGTCGTACCGGGCCCCCGCTACGACCCGTGGCAGGACGCCCCGCTGCAGATCTTCGACACCGCACCGGCCCGCCCGCGCCGCCGCTGGACGATGGCCGTCGGCGGCATCGGCATCGCCCTGCTGGCCGGCGGTGTCGGCGGCTATGCGGGCGTGCTGGCCGAGCGCCAGGCCTCCACCCGGCTGGAACTCCCACAGGCGGGCCCGGAGAGCGGCCAGCGGGCCCCCGACAGCGTCGCCGGGATCGCTGCCACCGCACTGCCCGGGGTGGTCACCCTGCATGTGAGCGGCGGCGGCAGCGGCGGCACGGGCACCGGCTTCGTCCTCGACGGCAACGGCCACATCCTCACCAACAACCACGTGGTGGCCGGAGCCAAGCAGATATTCGTCACCTTCAGCACCGGCGAGAGCGTGGCCGCCACCCTCGTCGGCGGGGACACCGGCTACGACCTCGCGATCGTCAAGGTCGACGGGGTCAAGGGCCTCAGCCCGCTGGCCCTCGGCAACTCCGAGAACGTCAAGGTCGGCGACCCGGTGGTGGCCATCGGCGCGCCCTTCGACCTCTCCAACACCGTCACCGCCGGGATCATCAGCGCCACCGGCCGGCCCATCACCGCAGGCGGGGACAAGGGCGACGGCAGCGACATCAGCTACGTCGACGCCCTGCAGACCGACGCCCCCATCAACCCCGGCAACTCCGGCGGGCCGCTGCTGGACAGCCGGGCCCGGGTGATCGGCATCAACAGTGCCATCCGCGGAGCCGAGGAGGGCGGCGGCGGCAAGGACGGGGCACGGCAGGGCGGCAGCATCGGACTCGGCTTTGCGATCCCCATCAACCAGGGCAAGCGGGTCGCCGAGGAACTGATCCGCACCGGCCGGGCCACCCACCCCGTCATCGGGGTCACCCTCGACATGCAGTACACGGGAGACGGCGCCAAGGTCGGCACCCGGACCGAGGACGGCAAGTCGGCGGTCATCGCCGACGGCCCGGCCGCCCGGGCCGGGATCCTGCCCGGCGACGTGATCACCAGGGTCGACGGGCAGCGGGTGCACGGCGGCGACGAACTGATCATCAAGGTCAGGGCGCACCGGCCGGGCGACCCGCTCCGGCTGACCGTGCTGCGCGACGGGCGGGAACGCACCCTCGAACTCGTCCTCGGTTCGGCGAACGGCTCATGACGAGTGAGTTAATGAGGGAGCGAGGTGTCGTTCTGCGGAGAACGACGGGTACCGTTGTCGAGGCCCGATGGATGAGAGCCGAGGAGCGGCAAGGTGTTCAACGACATAGGCGGCCTTGAGCTGGTCACCATCGTGGTGCTCGCCATTCTCATCTTCGGCCCCGACAAGCTGCCCAAGGTCATCCAGGACGTCACCGGATTCATCCGCAAGATCCGCGCGTTCTCGGACAGCGCGAAGGAAGACATCCGTTCGGAACTCGGACCGGACTTCAAGGACTTCGAGTTCGAGGACCTGAACCCGAAGACGTACATCCGCAAGCAGCTGACCGAGAACGAGGACCTGAAGGAGATCCGCACCAGCTTCGACCTGCGCAAGGAGCTGGGCGACGTCACCGACGCCGTCAACGGCAAGGAGGCGGAAACCGCCCCCGCCGCGACCGCCGGTCCCGACCTGCTGAAGAAGCCGGCAGCGCCCGCGGTGGAGCAGCGGGCCCGGTTCGACGCCGACGCCACCTGAGTCTCCTCCGTCGCAACCTGCCGGGTCCGAGCGGGTCGGGTGGCTATTCTCTCCATCTGTCCGGATGCAGGACGCCCGAGGGGGGCGGGATGTTCCGGATCCCACGGAACGAGAGGCCGCAGATGGAGACCACCAGCAGTAGCCGGGTAGGGGCTCAGCCCGCCGCCGAGGAGACCGCCTCGGCCCCGGCCCCCAGCCACGCAGCGGAGCAGGAGCACACCGGACCGCAGCCCGTGCCGGTCGCCCGGCGCGCGGTCCAGAACTACCTCAAGGCCGACTTTCCCTGGTACGGGCTGGACGAGGCGTTCACCGGGCCGCGCTGGCTGATGCAGCTGGGCACGGCCGCCGACGGCACCGTGGAGCACGGCTCCGTCGGGCACGGCGACGAGCCCTCCGTACGGGGCGAGATCGCGACCGGCGAGAAGGAGCGGTTCGCGGTGGTCGTCACGGTCGCCAGCAACCCGCTGCGCCGCAGCGGGGACGGCACCGGGGTGCTGGAGGCTACCTCGGTCTCCTCGGCGGCCTGGCTGGCCGGCTCCGGGCTGCTGGCGTTCTCCTGGCCGGGCCAGATGGACCACAACCTGCGGAACGACTGGCTGGACCAGCAGACCGAGGCGGCGTGGGAGCTGGCGGACGATCTGGCGGGGCCGGACTGGTCGACGCTGTCCCTGCCGGTGGATGGGGTGCCGACGCCGTTCCACTACCGCGAGTCGGAGTTCGGGTGGGTGCTGGCCGGCTCCACCGAGGCGGGGGTTCACTTGGGGGCGTATGGGCGGGGCATGAGCGCGTACGGTCTGGCCTTTGCCCAGGCGGGCGACCTCAGCGCGTACGCGTAGGGCCACCGCCGGGTGGGCAATCGTGCCGCAGGGCGGCACGGGTGGGCACACGGCACGACGGCGCGCACCGGCCGCGCAGCGTGTCCCGCAGCCCCGCTCCGGGTACAGCGAAGGGCACCGCCTGAGCGGCGGTGCCCTTAACGCTGCGCGGTCCCTGCGGGTGCGGGTTCCGGTGTGCCCACCCGTTCCGCCCCAGCGGAACGATTGCCCACACCGGGGGTGGTGCGGTCAGAACTTGTTGCGCGGGGTGATGCCCAGGGACATGCCTGCCAGGCCGCGGGCGCGGCCTCCGAGCTTGCCGGCGATGGAGCGGAGCGCCGCGCCCGCCGGGGACTCGGGGTCCGACAGGACCACCGGCTGGCCGTTGTCGCCGCCCTCGCGCAGCCGCACGTCGATCGGGATCTGGCCCAGGACCGGCACGCTCGCGCCGGTGGTCTTCGTCAGGCCGTCCGCGACCAGCTGGCCGCCGCCCGTCCCGAACACGTCGACCATCTCGTCGCAGTGCGGGCACGGCAGCCCGGACATGTTCTCGACCACGCCGACGATCTTCTGGTGGGTCTGCACGGCGATCGAGCCGGCCCGCTCGGCCACCTCGGCAGCCGCCTGCTGCGGGGTGGTGACGACCAGGATCTCCGCGTTCGGCACCAGCTGGGCCACCGAGATCGCGATGTCGCCGGTGCCCGGCGGCAGGTCCAGCAGCAGCACGTCCAGGTCGCCCCAGAACACGTCCGCCAGGAACTGCTGGAGCGCCCGGTGCAGCATCGGCCCGCGCCACACCACCGGCGCGTTGCCCGGGGTGAACATGCCGATGGAGATGACCTTCACGCCGTTCGCCGACGGCGGCATGATCATGTTCTCGACCTGGGTGGGCCGGCCCTCCACGCCCAGCATGCGCGGCACGCTGTGGCCGTAGATGTCCGCGTCGACCACGCCGACCTTCAGCCCGTCCGCGGCCATCGCCGCGGCCAGGTTGACCGTCACCGAGGACTTGCCGACGCCGCCCTTTCCGGAGGCCACCGCATACACCCGGGTCAGCGAGCCCGGCTTGGCGAAGGGCACCTCGCGCTCGGCGGTGCCGCCGCGCAGCGCGGTGGCCAGCTCCTTGCGCTGCTCGTCGCTCATCACGTCCAGGGTGACGGCGACCGAGCTGACACCGGGGACCTTGGCGACGGCGTCCGTCACGTTCTTGGTGATGGTCTCCCGCATGGGACAGCCCGACACCGTCAGATACACCGTGACGGCGACCGAGCCGTCCTCGGCGACCTCGACCGATTTGACCATGCCGAGCTCGGTGATCGGCCGGTGGATCTCGGGGTCGTTCACCGTCGCCAGCGCGTCCAGGATCGCGTCCTGCCCGGGCACGGCGGCGGCGGAGCTTGTGTCGGTAGCCATGACCCGATGGTACGGCCCGGTAGCGGGCCCCGGGAAAGACCGCTAGCGGTCGCCTTCGTCACTCTCGAGCGGGAATAGACGCCGCTCGTCCATCTCCTTGATCAAGTCCTGGAACTCGGACCTGATCCAGTCGCGGGTCGCGACCTCGCCCAGGCCCATCCGCAGCGCCGCAATCTCCCGCGTCAGGTACTCGGTGTCCGCGATCGACCGCTCGTTCTGCTTGCGGTCCTGCTCCAGGTTGACGCGGTCCCGGTCGTCCTGCCGGTTCTGCGCGAGCAGGATCAGCGGGGCGGCGTACGAGGCCTGCAGCGACAGCATCAGGGTCAGGAAGATGAACGGGTACTGGTCGAACCGCAGATTGTCCGGCGCGAAGATGTTCCACAGCACCCAGACGATGATGACCAGGGTCATCCACACGATGAACCGGCCGGTGCCGAGGAACCGGGCGATCTTCTCCGAGAACCGCCCGAACGCCTCCGGGTCGTACTCCGGCAGCAGCCGCCGCCGGGCCGGCCGCGGCAGGTCCAGCCGGGCCCGCGACCGGGTCAGTGCGCTGGACCCGGTCCGCTCCCCGGCCGCGAACGAGGACTTCGTCCGCTCGGCCCGCTCGGCCCCCTCCTCCGCCCGCGCCCGTTCCGCGAGCCCGTGCGCGCGGGCATGGCGGCGCGCCACCTCGCGCCGCTCCCGCAGCTGCTCCCGGCGGCTCTCGCGCGCCTGCTCCCGCCGCGAGTCCCGCTGTGGGTCCCGTCGGGGGCCGCGTTCAGTGCCCACGCACGGCCTCCTCCGAGTGGAAGTCGGTCTCGCGCCAGTCGTCCGGCAGCAGGTGGTCCAGTACGTCGTCCACGGTCACCGCGCCCAGCAGCGAGCCGCTCTCGTCGACCACCGGCACCGCCACCATGTTGTACGCGGCGAGGTAGCTGGTCACGGCCGGCAACGAGGCATCCGGCCGCAGCGGCGGCAGGTCGGCGTCCACGAGCGAGCTGACCAGGGTGAACGGGGGATCGCGCAGCAGCCGCTGGAAGTGCACCGTGCCCAGGTACTTGCCGGTCGGGGTCTCGTCCGGCGGCCGGCACACGTACACCTGCGCGGCCAGCGCGGGGGAGAGGTCGGCCTGCCGGACCCGGGCGAGGGCGTCCGCGACCGTGGCGTCCGGCCGCAGCACGATCGGCTCGGTGGTCATCAGACCGCCCGCGGTGTTCTCCTCGTACGACAGCAGGCGGCGCACATCGGCGGCATCCTCCGGCTGCATCAGCGTCAGCAGCCGCTCCTGGTCGTCCTCCGGCAGCTCGGACAGCAGGTCGGCCGCATCGTCCGGGTCCATCGCCTCCAGGACGTCGGCGGCCCGCTCCTCCTTCAGCTTGCCCAGGATCTCGATCTGGTCGTCCTCCGGCAGCTCCTCCAGGACGTCCGCGAGCCGGTCGTCGTCGAGGGCGTTGGCCACCTCGGCCCGCCGCTTCGGCGTCAGGTGGTGCAGGACGTTCGCCAGGTCGGCCGGCCGCATCTGCTCGAAGGTGGCGACCAGGCTCTCGGCGCCCTGCCCGTGCTCCTCCAGCGAGAAACCGGTGACCGCCGACCACTCCACGGTCAGGGTCTCGCCGCGGCGGCGCAGCGCGCCCGCCTTGCCCTTCCGTACGAAGATCCGGTCGATCTCCCAGTCGCGGCGGGCCGGCAGCTGCTGGATGGCCACGTCCACGACGGTGACCTCCTCGCCGGTGGCGACCAGCTTCACCCGGCGGTCCAGCAGCTCGCCGAGGACCAGCCGCTCGGTGGGGCGCTGTTCGAACCGCCGCAGGTTGATGACACCGGTGGTGATGACCTGGCCGGACTCCACGCCCGTCACCCGGGTCATGGGAAGGAAGATCCGCCGGCGGCTGACCACCTCCACCACCAGGCCCAGCAGCCGGGGCGGCCGGCCGCCGACGCGCAGCATCGCGACCAGGTCGCGGACACGGCCCACCTGGTCGCCGTTGGGGTCGAAGACGGGCACACCCGACAGATGCGAGACGAAGATCCGTGGGGCGCCTGCAGCCATCCGAGCGCCTCCTGGTGCGTTCACATCCTCCGGTTCCGAGCCTCAGGCTAGCCCGTGCCAGGGGGAACTGCGCTGGTGGGGCGGTCCGCTCGGGCCGAGGGGGTGCCCGGGCCGCAGATCGGGGCCGGGTACGCTGCCTGCTGCCCGCCAACGACGACGAGAGGCACCTGCCCGTGACCGCCTGTTTCCCTCTCGCACGGCTGCGCCGCGCCGCCGGTGTCGGAGCCCTGTGTGTCGGCCTCGCCGTCGCCGCCACGGGCTGCGGGGGCGGGGAGGAAGATCCCGACAAGGGCACCAACGGGGTCGGCAAACTGTCCGCCGACCAGATCGAGGACAAGGCGCGGGACGCCGCGACCGCCGCCGATTCGGTCCGGCTGTCCGGGACGGTCGTCAGCGGCGGCAAGACCTTCACCCTCGACATGCGGCTCAAGTCGGACGGTGGTTCCGGTGAGGTGCGGTCGCAGGAGAACACCTTCCAGCTGCTCCGGGTGGGTGAGGAGCTCTTCCTGAAGGCGAACGCGGCGTTCTGGGGGCAGTCCGAGGCGGCCGGCAAGCTCGGCGACAAGTTCGTGAAGGTCCCCGAGGGCGACCCCTCCTACAAGCAGCTGCGCGGGTTCACCGACATGGACGTGCTGCTGGACGGGCTGCTCGGACTGGACGGCAAGCTGGCCAAGGGCGCGTACGCGAAGGTCGGCCACACCCGCACGATCTCGGTCACGGCCGACAAGGGGGCGGGCGGCAAGCTCGCCGTCTCCCTGGAGGGCACCCCGTACCCGGTGCGGATGGAGCGGGCGGGCGGCGCGGGCACGGTGGAACTGGCCGACTGGGGCACCACGTTCCAGATCGAGGCTCCGCCGGAGGATCAGACCGTGGACTACGGCTCCCAGCTGCCCACCACCAAGGGCACCGGCTCCGGCAGCGGCTCGGGCTCCGACCCCAGCCAGGGCTGAGGCCCGCTAGGAGGCCCGCTTCTTCCGCTTCAGCAGCAGCTTCGGCAGCGCCGCCGGCACCGGCCGGCGGGTGATCCCCGGCGACGGCAGCGGCGCGGCGGCATGCGAGCCGTCCGGCAGCTCCGTACGCGCGGCCTCCGGCTCCAGCCGCAGCAGCCGGCACTCCCGGGCCCAGCGCTCGGTCATCGTCTCGGAGTCGGGCGCGTTCAGCCGCTTGGTCTTGAGCTCGGCCGCCGCCGCCTCCCAGGCCTCGCTGCCCGGCTCCAGCTCCCGGACCCGGGCCGTCCAGGCCACCAGCCGGCCGCCCTTGTCCTTGCTCCGTACGGTCACCTCGGCGGCGGCACCGTCCGCCAGCCCCGGGAACGGCTGCTCGCCGGGCCCGTCGCCCAGCACGTGCGCGGCACCGGCCACCCAGGCGTGCCAGAGCCCCCGGTCGGGCCCGGTGCCCCGGACCCAGATGAGGCCGGACTTCTTGGTGGCCTCCTCGACGAGGGCCAGCTCGAGTGCGCTGAGAGTCATGCGCACAGGGTAGGTCCCTACAGCCAGCCGTTGCGGCGCAGGGCCCGGTGGATGGTGAAGCAGATGCCGACGATCGAGGCCATCACCATCGGATAGCCGTACTTCCACTGGAGCTCGGGCATGTGGTCGAAGTTCATGCCGTACACACCGCAGATCATGGTCGGCACCGCGATGATCGCCGCCCATGAGGTGATCTTGCGCATGTCCTCGTTCTGCGCCACCGTCGCCTGCGCCAGGTTGGCCTGGAGGATCGAGTTCAGCAGCTCGTCGAAGCCGATGACCTGCTCGTGCACCCGGGCCAAGTGGTCGGCCACGTCCCGGAAGTACTTCTGGATGTCCGGGTCCACCAGCCGCATCGGCCGCTCGCTGAGCAGCTCCATGGGCCGCATCAGCGGCGACACCGCCCGCTTGAACTCCAGCACTTCGCGCTTGAGCTGGTAGATCCGCCCGGCGTCGGCGCCGCGCGGCCCGCCCTTGCCGGCCGGGGCCGCGAAGACCTCGCTCTCCACCAGGTCGATGTCGTCCTGCACGGCCGCCGCGACCGCGATATACCCGTCCACCACGTGGTCGGCAATCGAGTGCAGCACCGCCGAGGGGCCCTTGGCCAGCCGCTCGGGCTCGTCCTCCAGCCGGTGCCGCAGCCCCTTGAGCGAGCCCTGGCCGCCGTGCCGGACGGTGATGACGAAGTCCCGGCCGCTGAAACACATCACCTCGCCGGTCTCCACGACCTCGCTGGTGGCGGTGAGTTCGTCATGTTCGACGTAGTGGATGGTCTTGAAGACGGCGAACAGGGTGTCGTCGTAGCGCTCCAGCTTCGGCCGCTGGTGCGCGTGCACCGCGTCCTCCACGGCCAGCGGGTGGAGCCCGAACTCGGCGGCGATGTCCGCGAATTCGGCCTCGGTCGGCTCGTGCAGGCCGATCCAGGTGAAACCGCCGTCCCGGCGCACCTCGCGCATGGCGGCACGCGGGGTGGGACATGCGGCCCGGGGCAGCCGGCGGCCGTCGCGGTACACCGCGCAGTCGACGACCGCACTGGTCGCCGAGGGGTCGCGGGTGGTGTCGTAGCCGGGCTGGACGGGGGTGGACTTGCGCAGCGAAGGGCGGACGACTGCGCGCAGGTCACGGATCATCGACATGGCAGGCTCCTTCGCACGGCTGCGGACCGTGCGGGTGGGAGGCCCTCCGCGGGGCACGGGCCGGGAGCTACCGGCGGCGCGCGGAAGGAACAGGACGACGGGGAGTGTGGCCGGGGCCGGTACTGCACGATCGACTTCGATCCACCGCAGCCCCACCTCCTCCGGCCGGTCCCCCGTGGGGGATGTCCTGTCCAGCGGTCAACACTATCAGCCGACAGATGGTCAAAGCCCTGGTTTTACCCACCCCATATGAGTTCTATGCTCGATCCATGGCAGATCTTCTGGCACTCGTCGAGGCCCGGCTGCGCACCGCACTCGGCGAACCCGACGCCCGCGCGGCCGTCACCTTCCTCGGGACCGACCGCATCGAGGTGCTCCGGTTCCCGGCGTCCGACGAGGGCGGGGCGCTCGTCCGGTACGCCACCCTCGGCATGGCGGCGCAGCCGATGGCCGACCCGACCGCCGTGGTCGCCGACCCGGTGCGCGGGCCGCGGGCCGAGCTGGTGCTGACCGTGCGGGCCGGCCTCGCCGACACCGACAAGGTGCTCCGCCCGCTGGCCGTCCTCGCCGCCACCCCGCAGGTGGAGGGGCTGGTCGTGGCCCCCGGTGCCTCGCTGGATCTGGGTGAACCGCTGTGGCCCGGGGCGCCGTTCGGCTCCGTGCTGGTCGCCGAACCCGGCGGACTGGTGGCGGACCTGGAGCTCGACGAGCCGATGGATCCGGTCCGCTTCCTCCCCTTGCTGCCGATGACCGCCAACGAGGCCGCCTGGAAGCGGGTGCACGGTGCGGCGGCCCTCCAGGAGCGCTGGCTCGCCCGCGGCACGGATTTGCGCGATCCCCGCCGCAGCTCGGTCGCCCTGGACTGACGCCCGCCGGCGGGGGTACGGATCGCCTCCGGACGGGTGATCGTCCCTTGACGCGGCCCCGGCCGGGGAGGAACGTGGCTTCTTATGAGGGGTGAACCGAGTTGCCCGAAGTGCGGTGGCCGGGTCAGGGCGCCCGGCCTTTTCGCCGACTCCTGGCAGTGCGCGGTGCACGGCACCGTCCACCCCTTGCAGCCCATCATTCCCCCCAGTGTCGAGGGCCTCGGCGTGGTCGTGCACCGCACCCGGGTACCGGTGTGGATGCCCTGGCCGCTGCCGGTCGGCTGGCTGTTCACCGGGATCGCCTCGGCCGGGGACGACCGCAGCGGGGGCCGGGCCACCGCGGTGGCCTGTTCGGGGCCGGGCCCGCTCGGCGGGATCGGGGAGCTGCTGCTCGTCGCCGAGGAGCTCGGAGTGGGCCTCGGGGCGCGCTATGCGGGCATCGACGGCCCTGACCCGGGCGCCTATTTGAACGTATCCGGTCCGCCGCACGCCAAGGTGATCGCGGCCGGCCGTCCCACCCCGCTCTGGCATGTGGCCGGCACTCCCGAGGACCGTGCGGTGTTCGCGGGGGAGGCGCGCGGGCTGTGGCTGTGGGCGGTGGTCTGGCCCGAGCAGTCGGGCCTGCTGATGTACGACGAGCTGGTGCTGACGGATCTGCGGGACGCGGGTGCGGAGGTGGAGCTCCTGCCGTGCGGGGCCCTCAGCCCGCGCATCCTGTCGCCCGGGCCCGAGTAGCGTCGGCGGCGGGTCCCCGCGTAGCGCCCCTCCGGCCGCCGGGTCGGCCTTCGGGCGGGTGATCGCCGGTTATCCTGAAGTGTCCCCCCGTCCGTCCTGCCCCTGGAGCCGTGCTGTGCGCATCGACCTGCACACCCACTCCACGGCCTCCGACGGTACGGACACCCCCGCCGAGCTGGTCCGCCATGCGGCTGCCGCCGGGCTGGACGTCGTCGCCCTGACCGATCACGACACGGTCGGCGGTCACGCCGAGGCCGTTGCCGCGGTCCGGGCTCTGCCGGCCGGGTTCACCCTGGTGACCGGTGCCGAACTGTCCTGCCGTCTGGACGGCATCGGACTGCACATGCTGGCCTACCTCTTCGACCCGGCGGAGCCCGAGCTTGCGCGCGAGCGGGAGCTGGTCCGGGACGACCGCACCCCCCGCGCCCAGACGATGGTCGGCAAGCTCCAGGCCCTGGGCGTGCCCGTCACCTGGGAGCAGGTGGCGCGGATCGCCGGCGAGGGCTCGGTGGGCCGCCCGCACATCGCGACCGCACTGGTCGAGCTGGGGGTCGTACCGACGGTCTCGGACGCCTTCACCCCGGACTGGCTGGCCGATGGCGGTCGCGCGTACGCGGAGAAGCACGAACTGGACCCCTTCGAGGCCATCCGCCTGGTCAAGGCGGCCGGCGGGGTCACGGTCTTCGCGCACCCCGCCGCGGTCAAGCGCGGCCGGTGCGTCCCGGAGAGCGTGATAGCGGAGCTGGCGGCTGCGGGCCTGGACGGCATCGAGGTCGACCACATGGACCACGACGACGCCACCCGGGCACGGCTGCGCGGTCTCGCCGCCGAGCTGGGTCTGCTGACCACCGGCTCCAGCGACTACCACGGCAGCCGCAAGACCTGCCGGCTCGGGGAGTACACCACGGACCCCGAGATCTACGGCGAGATCACCCGCCGTGCGACGGGTGCCTTCCCGGTGCCGGGCGCGGGCGGACGCCCCGCATAACCGGCCCCGGGCCGGCCGCGTCCCCGTTTTCGTACCACCACTCCTGCAAGGCCAAGGCTTCCCTGTGTTCGACTTTGCCGTTTTCGGATCCCTTTTTCTCACCCTTTTTGTGATTATGGACCCCCCGGGGATCACGCCGATCTTCCTCGCGCTGACCTCGGGCCGCCCCGTCAAGGTGCAGCGCAAGATGGCCTGGCAGGCCGTCTGCGTGGCCTTCGGGGTGATCGCCGTCTTCGGTATCTGCGGCCAGCAGATCCTGGACTACCTGCACGTCTCGGTGCCCGCGCTGATGATCGCCGGTGGTCTCCTGCTGCTCCTGATCGCGCTGGACCTGCTGACCGGCAAGACGGACGAGCCCAAGCAGACCAAGGACGTGAACGTGGCGCTGGTGCCGCTGGGCATGCCCCTGCTGGCCGGTCCGGGTGCCATCGTGTCGGTCATCCTGGCCGTCCAGAAGGCCGACGGCCTCAGTGGCCAGGTCTCGGTGTGGTCGGCGATCGTCGCCATGCACGTGGTGCTGTGGCTGGTCATGCGCTACTCGCTGGTGATCATCCGGGTGATCCGGGACGGCGGCGTGGTCCTGGTGACCCGGCTGGCGGGCATGATGCTGTCGGCGATCGCCGTGCAGCAGATCATCAACGGTGTGCTGCAGGTGATCCAGAGCGCCTGAGCCCGGTCGCCGTGGCACGCCGAAGGCCCCCGCTCCGGTCCGGAGCGGGGGCCTTCGGCGTTTGCGGCAGGCGGAGGACGCTACTCGGCCGGCCGGATGAGAATGCGCTGGCCCACCGCGGCGGCCTGCTGCACGATCCGGTTGACGGAGGCCGCGTCCACGACGGTGCTGTCCACGGCGTTTCCGTCGACATCGTCCAGGCGCAGAATCTCGAAGCGCACGGGCTTCTCCCTTCGTCAGTGTTCTCCTTGCACAGGGTCCAACGAAGTGTAGGACGCAATAATTCCCTACGCTAAGGAAATTTTTTCACTGGCTAACTACTGGCGGGTTCGGTAACGCCGACGGATGTCCAGAACGCGGCCAGCGCGGCGGCCGTGGCCGGGGCGTCCTCCGCATTGGGCGAGTGCTCCGTCCCCGGGATCACCACCCGTGCCGCACCCAGCCGACGCGCCATGTCGTCCATGAGCGGCACTGGCCAGGCGTAGTCCACCGCCCCGGAGAGCACCAGCTTGGGCAGCTCCACCCGGGCCAGCTCGGCTACCCGGTCGGGCTCGGAGATCAGCGTCCGGCCGGTGGCGATCAGCTGCTCGGGCACCGTCGACAGCCAGCGCCGGCGCAGGAACCCGGCCAGCTCGGGGGTGTCCGGGACGGCATCCTCCGGATCCTGGGCACGCATCGCCGCCCACACCCCCGCCATGTCCTCCCGCATCACCTCCAGGGCTCCGACCAGCAGCTTCGTACGGGCCTGCTGGGCCTCGGAAATGGCGGCGGGCCCGCTGCTCATCAGGGTCAGGCTGCGGAACGGAGCGGCATCGCGGATCACGGCGGCGCGCGAGATCAGCCCGCCGAGGGAATGCCCGAGCAGGTGGACCGGCGTGCCGAGGGCCGCGGCCTGGGCCAGCAGGTCCCGGGCGAGCTCGTCCAGGGAGTACGCCGACTCCTCGCGCGGGCCCGGGCTCTCGTGCTGCCCGCGCCCGTCCACGGCGAGGACCCGGAAGCCGGCGCCGGCCAGCGGCTCCAGCAGCCCGATGAAATCCTCCTTGCTGCCCGTGAAACCGGGGACCAGCAGGGCCGTGCCGTGCACCGGGTCGCCGGCCTCGTGCACGGCGAACGCGCCGCGGGAGGTCTCCAGGAGGCGGGCACGGGCACACGGGGGCAGCGTCAGTCGCGGCGGCTTGCTCATGCCGCCACGTTACTGGCCGGTCGGGTGCGCCGGGCAGCACCCCGGGTATGCCGAAGGCCCGGCACCTCCGAGGGAGGGCCGGGCCTTCGATCCGTGCGGTGAGGCTCAGGCCTCGGGGGACTCCGCAGCCTTGCGGGTCCGGGTGCGCCGCGGCTTGGCCGGGGCCGAAGCATCCTCGGCGACCGGGGTCACCGGGGCCTCGACGGCCTTACGGGTCCGGGTGGTGCGGCGGGCCTTGACCGGCTCGACCGGGGGAGCCATCTGGAAGTCCGGCTCCGGGGTCTCGGCCGCGGCGGCGACCTTGCGGGTCCGGGTCCGCTTCGGCTTGACCGGAGCCTCCTCGGCGACGGGGGCGGCCGTGGCGACCGTCTGGAACTCGGGCTCCGGGGTCTCGGCCGCGGCAGCGGCCTTGCGGGTCCGGGTCCGCTTCGGCTTGACCGGAGCCTCCTCGACGACCGGGGCGGCCTGGGCGACCACGGTCACCGGAGCGGCCACGGCCTCGGCGACCGGAGTCACCGGAGCGGCCACGGCCACGGCGGAGGCGGCGGCGGCCGACGCGGACGAGGTGGACCGGGTCCGGCGGCGACGCGGCTTGCGCGGCTCCGCGGCAACCTCCTCCGCCACCGGGGCGGCCTCGGCGACCGGGGTCACCACAGCGGCCTCGGCAGCCTCGGCGGCAACCTCCGCACCACCGCGGGTACGGCGGCGCTGGCGCGGCGTACGGGTGCGCGCCGGGCGCTCCTCGGTCACCACGGCCGAGGCGGCGGCGGACTTGCGGCCACGGCCGCCGGTCTCGCCCAGGTCCTCGATCTCCTCGGCCTTCAGGCCCGCCCGCGTGCGCTCGGCGCGCGGCAGGATGCCCTTGGTGCCGGCCGGGATGTTCAGCAGCTCGTACAGGTGCGGGGACGTGGAGTACGTCTCCTCGGGCTCGTGGAAGTCCAGCTCCAGCGCCTTGTTGATCAGCTGCCAGCGCGGGATGTCGTCCCAGTCGACCAGGGTGACGGCCGTGCCCTTGTTGCCCGCGCGGCCGGTCCGGCCGACCCGGTGCAGGAAGGTCTTCTCGTCCTCGGGGGACTGGTAGTTGATGACGTGGGTGACGCCCTCGACATCGATACCGCGAGCCGCGACATCGGTGCAGACCAGGACGTCCACCTTGCCGTTGCGGAAGGCCCGCAGGGCCTGCTCGCGCGCGCCCTGGCCCAGGTCGCCGTGGACGGCACCCGAGGCGAAACCGCGCCGCTCCAGCTGCTCCGCGATGTCCGCGGCGGTGCGCTTGGTCCGGCAGAAGACCATGGCCAGCCCGCGGCCCTCGGCCTGCAGGATGCGGGAGACCAGCTCCGGCTTGTCCATGTTGTGCGCGCGGAACACGTGCTGGGTGATGTTCGCGACGGTCGCGCCCTCGTCGTCCGGCGCCGTGGCGCGGATGTGCGTGGGCTGCGACATGTAGCGGCGGGCCAGGCCGATGACCGCACCCGGCATGGTCGCCGAGAACAGCATCGTCTGACGCTTGGGGGGAAGGAAATTGATGATCTTCTCGACATCGGGCAGGAAGCCCAGGTCGAGCATCTCGTCGGCCTCGTCCAGGACGAGCGCCTTGACGTGCGACAGGTCGAGCTTCTTCTGGCCCGCGAGGTCCAGCAGACGGCCCGGGGTGCCGACGATCACGTCGACGCCCTTCTTGAGCGCCTCGACCTGGGGCTCGTACGCGCGACCGCCGTATATGGCGAGGACGCGGACATTGCGGACCTTGCCCGCGGTCAGCAGGTCGTTGGTGACCTGGGTGCAGAGCTCACGCGTCGGAACGACGACCAGGGCCTGCGGGGCGTCGGTCAGCTGCTCGGGCTTCGCCCGGCCGGCCTCGACGTCCGCGGGGACGACGACCCGCTCCAGCAGCGGAAGGCCGAAACCGAGCGTCTTGCCGGTTCCGGTCTTCGCCTGGCCGATGACGTCCGTGCCGGAAAGGGCGACGGGGAGGGTCATCTCCTGGATCGGGAAGGGGGACACGATGCCGACGGCCTCAAGGGCCTCGGCCGTCTCGGGAAAGATCCCGAGGTCTCGGAACGTAGTCAGGGTGCTGCCTCTTCTGTGAGACGCGGCGCGAGGCGGCGAGGGGGGTCGTACCGTGCCTGGCCTGTAGTACTTGCCTTGTACATACGAAGCTGCGCGGGACCACTGCCTTCGCTCAAGCGCGCTCATGCCGCTGAGGGGGCCCCTCATGGGCGGCGGTACGCATGGACGTACACACCACACCGAGGGCGGTCGGTTGGAGCCGATCGGGCCACCGACCGGGCATCCTCATTCGGATGGCCCGTCGAGTATTCGGCAGGCGCATTACCACTGTACCCCGGAATCGCGCAGGTGTGTCGGGTGAATTCACCGGGTCGGCGTCCGGCGCCGTCTCCACAGGGCACTGCACAACGCGTCGGGCGGGTGGCTCCCGCGGGCATTTGGCGGGCTATTGTGCGGAGCATGTCGACCGAAGAAAACGCATCGCCGCCCGCCGAAGACGCCGACGGCGGCGCCACCGGGATCGCCGCCCAGAACTGGGCCGATGCCTCCGCCTCGCCGCAGTACCGGGCTGCCGTCGTGGACCTGCTGGGCGCACTCGCGTACGGAGAACTCGCGGCGTTCGAGCGGCTGGCCGAAGACGCCAAAATGGCACCCACTCTCGCCGACAAGGCAGAGCTCGCGAAGATGGCCTCCGCCGAATTCCACCACTTCGAGCGGCTGCGCGACCGGCTCGCGGCGGTCGACGCCGAGCCCACCGCGGCCATGGAGCCCTTCGCCAAGGGCGTGGACGACTTCCACCGCCAGACCGCGCCCTCGGACTGGCTGGAGGGACTGGTCAAGGCCTATGTCGGCGACTCCATCGCCAGTGACTTCTACCGCGAGGTGGCCAGCCACCTCGACTCCGACACCCGCGCCCTGGTGCTCGGCGTGCTGGACGACACCGGTCACGGCAACTTCGCCGTCGAGAAGGTGCGCGCCGCGATCGAGGCCGACCCGCGGGTCGGCGGCCGGCTCGCGCTGTGGGCCCGCCGCCTGATGGGCGAGGCCCTCTCGCAGGCCCAGCGGGTGGTCGCCGAGCGCGACGCCCTCTCCACCATGCTGGTCGGCGGGGTCGACGGCATGGCCGCCGGGTTCGACCTGGCGGCCGTCGGCGAGATGTTCGCCCGGATCACCAAGGCGCACACCAAGCGGATGGCCGCACTCGGCCTCGCGGCCTGAACCACCGGCACACAGGGCGGCCCCGGAGCGCATCAGCTCCGGGGCCGCCCTCACGATTTCCGTCGGTCATCCCCCCGACGGGACCGAAAACGGAGCCCGCCGGCCCGACCTCCCCGGGCGCCCGGCAGGACGCAGCAGCAGGGACAGCACCACCGCGGACACCAGCACCGCTCCACCGAACGTCGCGGCCGGACTGGTATGGCCAGGGCCCAGCGCGAAGTGCGTCAGATATGCGCCGAACAGCGCTCCCACCACCCCGCTGACCAGCACCGATCGAGGCGAGGGCAGCCGTTCGCCCAGGACTCTCAGCGCGGCGGCGGACAGGACCAGGCCCAGCAGGGCCGAGCCGAGCGCTTCCATCAGCAGCATGAGGTTCCTCCCACGGGTCCGGGCAACCGGGTCACTGCCCGTCCTACCCGAAGCGGAACAAAGAGAAACGGCCCGGCGGGGGTTCCCCACCGGGCCGTTCCACACGTGCCCGTTGTGCCTGGCCCGCGCTCAGAGAGCGCCGAAGCCCACCTTGCGGGTGCTCGGCTCGCCGATGTCGACGTACGACAGCCGGTCCGTCGGCACCAGGACCTTGCGGCCCTTGGTGTCGGTGAGCGAGAGCAGCTGCGACTTGCCCGTGAGCGCGTCGGTGACGGCCTTCTCGAGCTCCTCGGCGCTCAGTTCGGTCTCCAGCACGATCTCCCGGGGTGCGTGCTGCACGCCGATCTTGACCTCCACGGCTCTGTCCCTCCGACGTCTCCGGGTCGCGCGATCACCGCGCCGTACACCGGACACATTAGCCGGGCGGGACGACCCGGACGGCGTACCGGGGAACGCTCGCAGCGAACAGATCGCCCCCGGGCCGGAACGGATCAGTGCTGCTCGGTGCCGTGCAGCGGGAAGCCGGCGATACCGCGCCAGGCCAGCGAGGTCAGCAGGCCGACCGCAGTGTCGCGGGCCACCGGGCTCTCACTGGACAGCCAGTACCGGGCCACCACCTGGGACACCCCGCCCAGGCCCACCGCCAGCAGCATCGACTCGTCCTTGGACAGACCGGTGTCCTCGGCGATCACATCCGAGATGGCTTCCGCGCACTGCAACGACACCCGGTCGACGCGCTCGCGCACCGCCGGCTCGTTGGTCAGATCGGATTCGAAGACCAGCCGGAACGCGCCCCCCTCGTCCTCCACATAGGCGAAGTACGCATCCATCGTCGCCGCGACCCGCAGCTTGTTGTCGGTGGTCGAGGCGAGCGCCCCGCGCACCGCCTGCAGCAGTGCCTCGCAGTGCTGGTCCAGCAGCGCCAGATAGAGGTCGAGCTTGCCCGGGAAGTGCTGGTACAGCACCGGCTTGCTCACTCCCGCGCGCTCGGCGATGTCGTCCATCGCCGCTGCGTGGTAACCCTGCGCGACGAACACCTCCTGGGCTGCGCCCAGCAACTGGTTTCGTCGGGCTCGGCGCGGCAGTCGCGTGCCCCGCGGGCGCGCCGCCTCGGTCTGCTCGATGGCTGTCACGCCGCCTCCCACTTTCTCTCCGAACACAGTGCGCTGTGCGCCGCGCCGCCATCGTACTTTTCGGTAACCGAATCTGGAGGGTCCAGACCGAGATTTCTCGCGGTACGGACGCCCTAAGTGCTGGTCAGCGGTAGTCCTCTTCATCGAGTTCCACGATCCGCGCCTGCTCCGCGGCATCCCCTTCGGCAGCCTCGCCCTGCTCGTGCCCGGTCAGCGGGTCGTCCTCCTGAGGGCTGAGGTCCTTCTGCTGCTCGGAGGCGTCCGCCTCGGGGGCCTCCGGGTCCAGCGTCTCCGCGAACTGATCCTGGAAGGTGTCCGGCTCCGCTGGGTCGACGCTCATGGGGCTCCCCTCATTTCCGTGCCCCGCATTCCTCTCTAGTACGAGCCTAGGAGAGTCGGGAGCCCACCGCTACGCAGACTTGTGACCGCGGACACACGGATTGCCGCGTGATCGTCTCGTAACATTGCCGCATGTCTTCGACCGAGCTGCCGGGTGTAAGGTCCGCCGCCGAGCTGTCCTCGCCGGTCGGCGGGGTGCGGGTGGCCGAGGGGGAGCGGTTGCGCAGTGTCGCGCTGCCCGGGCTGACGCTCACCGTGCGGTCGAGGCCGCCGGTCCGCGAAGGGCTGCCGCCCGCCCTGTACGTGCACGGGCTCGGCGGGTCCTCGCTGAACTGGTCCGCGCTGATGGAGCAGCTGGAGGACACCGTCGACGGCGAGGCCGTCGACCTGCCCGGCTTCGGGGACTCGCCGCCGCCGACCGACCGGAACTACTCCGTCACCGGGCTCGCCCGGGTGGTGATCCGGTACCTCGACGCCAGTGGCCGCGGGCCCGTCCACCTGATCGGCAACTCGCTCGGCGGCGCCGTCACCACCCGGATCGCGGCCGTCCGGCCCGACCTGGTGCGCTCGCTCACCCTGGTCTCGCCCGCCCTGCCGGAGCTGCGGGTGCAGCGCACCGCCGTGCCCACCGCGCTGCTCGCCGTCCCCGGCGCCGCCGCCCTGCTCGGCCGGCTGACCCGCGGGCTGACCGCCGAACAGCGCACCCGGGGGGTGATGGGCCTGTGTTACGGAGACCCCTCCCGGGTGACACCCGAGGGCTTCCGGAACGCCGTCGAGGAGATGGAGCGCCGGATGGCCCTCCCGTACTTCTGGGAGGCCATGAGCCGTTCATCCCGCGGCATCGTCGATGCCTATACCCTCGGCGGGCAGCACGGACTGTGGCGACAGGCCCAGCGGGTTCTCGCCCCGACCCTGCTGGTCTACGGTGGCCGGGACCGGCTCGTCTCGTACCGTATGGCGCGCAGGGCCGCCGCGGCCTTCCGGGGCTCGCGGCTGCTGACGCTGCCGGAGGCCGGCCACGTGGCGATGATGGAGTACCCCGAGGTGGTCGCCGAGGCCTTCCGGGGCCTGCTCAGGGACAACGGTGAAAACGGCGACAACGGCGCCGACGACGACAGAGGCTGAGGATCCGTGGGACGACACAGTCGTAAGGGCCCCGCCTCGGGCCCGGCTCCCGTCATGACTCCGCCCCCCTCCGTCCAGGCCGGTCCACCACAGGTGGAGGACGAGTTCGACGCCTTTGCCGCAGGTGGCGGCGCCGGCGGCGGGCGCCGGGTCGAACAGACCGTCATCCACCAGGGATACGGACAGCAGCCCGCGCCCGAGGTGCGCGCCGGGCACCCCGAGCTGCGCGAGCCCGGCGGCGGCTGGGGCGCCCTTGCCGGCACCGGAGCCGGCCCGGGAGCCGGCGCAGCCTACGGCGACTGGCGCGGAGCGCCGCGCCCCACCCGCAACACACCCGGGCCGTTCCCCGACCACTACATCCCCGACCACCACACCCCGGCCTTCGGCACGCCCGCCGCCGGCTTCCCGCAGGTGGACCTCGAGAACCTCGAGATCTTCGAGAACCTCGAGGCCCAGGCCCGTCCGGCCGAGAACGCGGTCACCTCCACCGGCTCGCACCGCCGGGTCCCCGTACCGCGGACCGGCGACGACGACGACGACCGGCCGGCCGCGCCCGCGCCCGGCCGGGGCACCAAGGTCCGTACGTACACCGGCATGGCGGCGGCGGCCGTCACCACCGTGCTCGCCGTGGTGGTGGCCGGGCAGGTCGTGGCCGAGGACGATGCCGGCCGGACCGGCACGCGCGCGGCCGACGACGGCAAGGACCGGGCCGCGGCCGGGCAGTCCGCGGCCTCCCGTTCCGACGAGCGGCCCACCCCCGACGCCTCGCAGTCCTCCGTCGCTGCCGCAGCCCCGGCGGTCCCGGCGGCCCCCGTGGAGAAGTCGTACGAGCAGAAGATGGCCGAGCAGTTCCCGATCGACCCGAAACTCAAGGGCCCGGGAACCTTCGACGCCGTGCCGGGTCTGGCCAAGGCCCCCGGCAAGGGGAAGCTCGTCCGCTACCGGGTCGACGTGGAACAAGGCCTCGGCCTGGACGGGCAGCTGTTCGCCGAGGCCGTGCAGCGCACCCTCAACGACGACCGCAGCTGGGCGCACAACGGGGCGCGCACCTTCGAGCGGGTGCCCTCCGGCGAGGTCGACTTCGTGATCACCCTGGCCAGCCCGGGGACCACCGGGATCTGGTGCGCCAAGTCCGACCTGGACACCACCGTCGACAACGTCTCCTGCGACTCGGCCTCCACGGACCGGGTGATGATCAACGCCTTCCGGTGGGCCCAGGGCTCGCAGACCTACGGCGCGCAGGCGATGTTCGCGTACCGGCAGATGCTGATCAACCACGAGGTCGGACACCGGCTCGGGAACGGCCACGTCAGCTGCCGCACCCCCGGCGCCCTCGCGCCGATCATGCAGCAGCAGACCAAGTCCCTCGATGTCGACGGAATTCACTGCAAGCCCAATCCCTGGGTGTATCCGGGGAGTTGACGGTGCATCAAGCGGTCGCGTTGACAACCGGTCCGATCATCGGCGAGGGTTCTCCGCATGTCGCAGCACCACACCGCCTCCGCGAGCGCCGCCATTGAGCTGGCGCTCCTCGGTGTGACCGCGCACAGCGTGGCCGACATCTTCTGTCGCTGACGTCGCCCGATCGCGCGCCGACAGCTCTTTCTCTTCCGCTTTCCGCCGCGCCCGGGCATATCCATGTCCGGGCGCGCGGCATTCTGCACGGCCCCGGCGTGGAGTTTTCACCTTCCTCCCCCCTTTTTCTTCTCGCCGAGAGGTCCTTTCCGATGTTCCGTCAGTCCCGCATATCGCGCCGTGTGGCCGCGGTCTCCGTCAGCCTCGTACTGGCCGGGGGCGCCGCGGCCTGCGGCCCCGAGGACGGCGCGGCCAAGGACACCGGCAAGCCCGGTACCGCCGGTGCGCCGCAGAAGGGCGGCACGCTGACCGTCCTCAACTCCGAGCCGCAGAACGACTTCGACCCGGCCCGGCTCTACACCTCCGGCGGCGGAAACGTTCCCTCGCTGGTGTTCCGTACGCTCACCACCCGGAACCGGGAGAGCGGGGCGGCCGGCACCAAGGTGGTGCCCGACCTGGCCACCGACACCGGGCGGCCCAACGCCGACGCCACCGAGTGGACGTACACGCTCAAGGACGGGCTGAAGTACGAGGACGGCACCCCGATCACCAGCGCCGACATCAAGTACGGCATCGAGCGGTCCTTCGCCGCCGAGCTGTCCGGCGGCGCCCCCTACCTGCGGGACTGGCTGGTCGGCGGCGAGTCGTACCAGGGCCCCTACAAGGACGGCGGCAAGGGCCTCGACTCCATCGTCGTGCCCGACGCGAAGACCATCGTCTTCAAGCTCCGCAAGCCGGAGGGCGAGTTCCCCTTCGTCGCCACCCAGACCCAGTTCGCACCCGTCCCCAAGGCCAAGGACACCGGCGCGAAGTACGAGGAGCACCCCGTCTCCTCCGGCCCCTACAAGGTGGTCAAGAACGAGAACGACGGCGAGCGGCTCACCCTGGAGCGCAACCCGCACTGGGACGAGAAGACCGACGAGGAGCGCAAGGCCTACCCGGACACCATCGACGTCCGCTCCGGCCTCGACTCCGCCGTCATCAACCAGCGGCTGTCCACCAGCACCGGCCCGGACGCCGCCGCCATCACCACCGACACCAACCTGGGCCCGGCCGAACTCGCCCAGATCGGCAACAACAAGGAGCTGGAGGGGCGGGTCGGCACCGGCCGCTTCGGCTACATCAACTACCTCGCCTTCAACCCCAAGGTGGCCCCCTTCGACAACCCGAAGGTCCGCCAGGCCATCTCCCACGCGATCAACCGCACCAGCGTGATCAACGCCGCCGGGGGCTCCGCCCTCGCCGAGCCCGCCACCACCTTCCTGCCCGAGAAGGAGGCGTTCGGCTTCACCCCGTACGACCACTTCCCGGCAGGTAAGACCGGCGACCCGGCCAAGGCCAAGCAGCTCCTCGCCGAGGCCGGCCACCCGAACGGGCTGACCATCACCCTCACCCACTCCACCGCGCAGAACCGGCAGACCGGCCCGGAGGTCGCCACCGCCGTGCAGCAGGCGCTCGCCGCCGCCGGGATCACCGTCAAGCTGGAGGGCCTGGAGAACAACGCGTTCAACGAGCGCCGCTGGGACGCCAAGAACACGCCCGGCTTCTTCCTCTCCCGCTGGGGCGCCGACTGGCCGTCCGGCGGACCCTTCCTCGCCCCGATCTTCGACGGCCGGCAGATCGTCACCGACGGCACCAACTACAACCACGCGCAGCTGAACGACCCCGCCGTGAACACCGAGATCGACGAGATCAACAAGCTCACCGACCTGGCGGCGGCCGGCAAGCGCTGGGGCGCCCTGGACAAGAAGATCGGTGAGCAGGCTCTCGACGTCCCGCTCTTCCACCCCGTCTACAAGCGGCTGGTCGGCAAGGACGTCAAGAACGTCGTGATCAGCGACTGGACCGGCGTCCTCGACATCTCGCAGGTCTCGGTCAAGTGACCGTGACCGTCACCGCCGATCAGCCGGTGCCCGCGCCCGGGATCTCCACCCCGGGCGCGGGTACCGCGCGCCAGGTCTGGCGGCGCCTGCGCCGCCGCCCCGCGGCCCTCACGGCCGCCGGGGTGCTGGCGCTGCTCGTCCTCCTCGCTCTCGCCGCGCCGCTGCTCGCCCAGCTCACCGGCCAGGACCCGAATGCGTACCACGACGACCTCGTCGACTCCGCGCGCGGCGGGGTCCCGCTCGGCTCCTTCGGCGGGATCTCCGCCGACCACTGGCTCGGCGTCGAGCCCGGCACCGGCCGCGACCTGTTCACCCGGCTCCTCTACGGCGCGCGGATCTCCCTCCTCGTCGCCCTCGGCGCCACCGCCGTGCAGATCCTCGTCGGGGTGGCCGCCGGGCTCGCCGCCGCGCTCGGCAACCGTTTCGTGGGGCAGCTCATCGGCCGGCTCACCGATGTGATGATCGCGCTGCCCGTGCTGGTGCTCGGCATCGCCCTCACCGCCGTCGTGCCGCCCGACTTCCCGCGGCCCCTGCTGCTGATCCTGGTCATCGGACTGCTCGACTGGGGCGGCACCGCCCGGATGGTGCGCGCCCAGACCCTCGCCCTGCGCGGCCTGGACTTCGTGGAATCCGCCCGGCTCTCCGGCAACAGCACCCTGCGGATCGCCCGCCGCGAGCTGCTGCCCTCGCTGGCCGCGCCCGTCATCACCCTCGCCGCGATCAAGGTCCCCACCGCCATGGTGGCCGAGGCCTCGCTGTCCTTCCTCGGGGTCGGTGTCAAACCGCCCACCCCCTCCTGGGGACAGATGCTGTCCAGCGCCCAGACCTGGTTCCGCGCCGACCCCGCCTATGTCCTGCTCCCCGCCGGGCTGCTCTTCGTCACCGTGCTCGCCTTCACCGTGCTCGGCGACGCCCTCCGCACGGCCCTCGACCCGCGCGAAGGCTCCCGCCTGCGGGTCGGCACCAGAAAGGAGCGCAAGGGGTGACCATGACCTGCTTCGTGCTCAAACGGACCGGCGGCGCACTGCTCGTGCTGCTCGCCCTGTCCGTCATCGTCTACGCCCTCTTCTACCTCGCCCCCGGCGACCCCGCCCGCCTCGCCTGCGGGGAGCGCTGCAACCCGGCGCAGATCGCCCAGGTCCGCGAACAGCTCGGGCTGAACGACTCGGTGGTCGTCCAGTACCTGCACTTCCTCCAGGGGCTGCTGCTGGGCCGCGACCACTCCGCCGGCGCCGGGCTGGTCCTGCACTGCGACGCGCCCTGCCTGGGATTCTCGTACCAGAACGACCAGCAGGTCACCGAGCTCATCCTGGACCGGCTGCCCGCCACCCTGTCGCTGGCGCTCGGCGCGCTGGTGATCTGGCTGGTGGTCGGTGTCGGCACCGGGCTGCTGTCCGCGCTGCGCCGCGGCGGAATCACCGAGCGGGCGCTGACCGTCCTCACCCTCGCCGGGACCGGCACCCCCGTCTTCATCCTGGGGCTGCTGCTGCTCATGGCCGTCTGCGCCCACCTCCAGTGGCTGCCCTTCCCGACGTACGTGCCGCTGACCGAGGACCCCGAGCAGTGGGCCTGGAACCTGCTGCTGCCCTGGGTGACGCTCGGCCTCTTCGAGAGCGCCAAGTACGCACGAGTGACCCGCAGTTCGACCCTGGAGACACTCGCCGAGGACCATATCCGGACCTTCCGCGCCTACGGGGTGGGGGAGCGGGCCATCGTCACCCGGCACGCGGTGCGCGGCGCCGTGGCCCCCGTGATCGCGCTCAGCGCCGTGGACTTCGGCACGATGATCGGCGGCGCGGTGCTGACGGAGTCGCTGTTCGGGATCCCCGGTCTCGGCAAGACCCTCATCGACGGCGTGCGGGTCGTGGACCTGCCCGTCGTGGTGGGCGTCTTGCTGGCCATCGGCGCGGCCGTGGTCCTCGCGGGCGCGATCGCCGACCTGCTCTACGCCGCCGCGGACCGAAGGGTGGCCCTCTCATGACGGAACCGCTGGTGGAGGTCACCGACCTGGTGGTCGACTTCCCCGTCGGCGGGGCGGGGGAGTACGTACGGGCCGTGGACGGGGTCTCCTTCACCCTGGAGCCGGGACGCGCCCTGGGCATCGTCGGCGAGTCCGGCAGCGGCAAGTCCACCGTGGCCGCCGCCCTGCTGGGACTGCACCGCGGTACGGGCGCCCACCTGGACGGCACCGTCCGGGTGGGCGGCACCGACGTGACCGCGGCACCGCCGGCCGAGCTGCGCCGGCTGCGGGGCGGCACCGCCGCCATGGTCTTCCAGGACCCGCTGAGCTCCCTGGACCCGTACTACGCCATCGGCGACCAGATCGCCGAGGTGCACCGGATCCATGCGGACGTCTCCCGGCGGGCCGCCCGGGCGCGGGCCGTCGAGGTGCTGGACCGGGTCGGCATCCCGGACGCGGCCCGCCGCGCCCGGTTGCGCCCGCACGAGTTCAGCGGCGGGATGCGCCAGCGCGCCCTCATCGCCATGGCCCTGGCCTGTGAGCCGCGGCTGCTGATCGCCGACGAGCCGACCACCGCACTCGACGTCACCGTCCAGGCGCAGATCCTGGACCTGCTGCACGGGCTGCGGGAGGAGCGGGGGCTCGGGCTGCTGCTGGTCACCCACGATGTGGGGGTGGCCGCCGAGAGCGTCGACGAGCTGCTGGTCATGCGCGACGGCACCGCCGTGGAGCGGGGCCCGGTCGCCGAGGTCCTCGCCTCCCCCCGGCACGCGTACACCACCGCCCTACTGGCCGCCGTTCCCCGGCTGGACGGCGTCGCGGCGGCCACCCGGACCGGACCCGAGGGTGCGGTGGTGGGGTCGGCCGTCCTCGAAGCGGACGGGCTGCGGCGGGAGTTCGGCCGCCGGGGGCGTGCCGTCACCGCGGTCGGAGGGGTCTCCCTCACCGTCCGGGCCGGAGAAACCCTCGGCATTGTCGGAGAATCCGGCAGCGGGAAATCCACCCTCGGCCGGATGCTGGTCGGCCTGCTCGCCCCCACCACCGGACGGGTCCGGCACGAAGGCCGGGACGTCACCGGCAGCCCGGCCGGCGCCCAGATGGTCTTCCAGGACCCCGTCTCCTCCCTCAACCCGCGGCGCAGCATCGGCGAATCCATCGCCGACCCGCTGCGGGCCGCCGGGGAACGCGACGAGAAGACGATCCGGGCCCGGGTCGGCGAGCTCCTCGACCGGGTCGGCCTCGACCCCGCGCACCACGACCGGTACCCGCACGAGTTCAGCGGCGGCCAGCGGCAGCGCGTCGGCATCGCCCGCGCGCTCGCCCCCGACCCCTGGCTGATCGTCTGCGACGAACCCGTCTCGGCGCTCGACGTCACCACCCAGGCCCAGGTCACAAGCCTGCTCGCCGAACTCCAGCGGGACCTCGGACTGGCGCTCGTCTTCATCGCGCACGACCTGGCCGTCGTCCGGCAGGTCAGCGACCGGGTCGCGGTCATGCGGGACGGGCTGATCGTCGAGGAGGGCACCGCCGCCGAAGTGTACGACCGGCCGCAGCACCCCTACACCAGGCAGCTGCTGGCCGCCGTGCCCTCCCTCGACCCGGCCCGGGCCGCGGAACGGCGCGCAGCCCGCCGGGCGGTACCGGACCTGGGCGAACAACCCGCCCCCGCACGGGTGTAGCCGCGTCGAACGCCACCCGTACGGGAAAGTTACGATCCTTCACCCCTTCCGGTGGCGCGACGGACAACCGTCCGTCGCGCCACCGGCATATCCGCTTGAGTTCTCCCGCGGCGAAGCGCCGCAACGGGAGAACGGGGGTGCCACGCGTGCGGATCGGATTGCTGACGGACGGTGGTTCGGGGCTGTGGTGCGAGCGGCTTGTGCGCGGGCTCCCACAGCACGAGTTCGTGCTCTACGCGCAGCCGCCGGCCGGCGAGGACCGCCGGACGGCGGCGGGCCGCGGCTATCGGCGCCGGGACCGGCACGCCTTCGTGCCCGCCTTCCGGGACCTGGTGACCGGCATCTGTACGGCCGACGCCACCGCCTTCGCGGCCGGCCTCTACGGCCTCGCCGAACTCGCCCGGGAGCGGGGCGGGTCGGGGCTGGCCGCGGCCCTGCGCTCCGAGGACGCCCTGCGGATCCTGGAGGCCGGCTGCCGGGTCCCGGCCGCCGGCCGCACCGTACAGGCGGCCCGGGTCCCCGACCTGCTCGAGGTCGCGGCGGGGCTGGCGCAGGCCCTGCGCCCGCTCTCCCTCGACTGGTACGAGGAGCTCGGCGCGGCCGATGTCGTGCACGCCTCGGCCGGCGGGGTGGCGGCCCTGCCCGGCCTGTTGGCCAAACGCTTCTTCGGAGTGCCGCTGCTGGTCACCGAGTACGGGGTCCAGCTCCGCGCGCACTACCTGCGGCCCCGCGGCGACGGGCCGGACCGGCCCGCGGTACGGGCGCTGCTGGCCTCCTTCCAGCTCCGGCTGGCCGCCGAACTGTACGCGCAGGCCGACCTGCTGACCCCCGGCAATGCGCATGCGCGGCGCTGGCAGGAGCGGTGCGGGGCCGCGCGGGCGCGGCTGCGGACGGTCCACCCCGGCATGGAGGCGGACCGATTCGCCACCGTCGGGGAAGCCGCCGACCAGGGGGATCCCGACACCGTGGTCTGGGTCGGCCGGATCGAACCCGCGAAGGACCTGATCGGCCTGCTGCATGCGTTCGCCGAGGTCCGGCGGGGTGTGCCGGGCGCCCGGCTGCGGATCTTCGCCATGGGCGAGGGATCACCGGCCTACCTGGCGGACTGCCGGGCCCTGGCGGCCCAGCTGTTTCCCGACGAGGCGGTGGATGCGCTGTCGCCGGGCGAGAACCCGGTGTCCTTCGAGGAGATCGGCGGCCCGGACGCCCTCTCGCTCGCCGATGCGTACGGGGCGGGCCGGGTGGTGGTCTCCTCCTCGGTGGTGGAGGGCTTCCCGGTCACCCTGGCCGAGGCGATGTTCTGCGGGCGGGCGACCGTCTCCACCGATGTGGGCGCGGTGTTCGAGGTCATCGGCGGCACCGGGCTGGTGGTCCCGCCGCGCAATCCGCGGGCGCTGGCGGAGGCCTGCGTGGCGCTGCTGCGCGACCCGGAGCGGGCGGCCCGGCTGGGGGCGGCGGCGCGGGCGCGGGCGCTCGAACTGTTCACCGTGGAGCAGAACGTGGCCGCGTTCCGGGAGATCTACCTGGACCTGATCGCGAGCGGGCCCGCGGTGGAGCGGGTGGCGGAGGGCGATGTGCCGTTCGCCTGGCCGGCTGAGGCGAGGGTGCCGGGGCACTGGACGACGCCGTCCTGGGCAACGGCATGACCCGCCTCCACCTCGTGGACCCCACCCCCGACCCCACCCCCCGGGCGGGCCTGGAGGTCCCCTGGCGCGGCACCACCGCCCAGGGCTTCGCCCCCGCCCCGGCCGACAGCCCGGCCCCGGGGCTCCGCCCGGACCAGGCGGGCCCGCACAACGGGGACCGCCCGGCCCCGGGGGCCGGGGAGGCGGGGCGGAGGCGGGGGGGTGGGGATCCTGTTAAGGCGTTGATGCGGCGGCATCGGGAGTTGTGTGAGCGTGCCGTCGATCCGCTGGAGATCGCTGCCGGGCTGGAAGCCCTCGGGGTCACCGACCGGACCGCCGCCCGCTTCCGGCACCGGGACGTGTTTTCGCTGGCCGAGGAGATCCATGCCCGGGTGCCCCGGACTGCCGCGCCCGCCGAGGGGGAGCGGCCGGAGCGGGGTCGGCGGGTGCTGCGTGGGTGCGGCTATGCCCTGGTGCCCGGTGCCCTTGCCGTGGGGGTTGTCGCCGCCGCGCCTGCCGGGCTGGCCGCCGCGGTCCTGCTCGGGGTCGTTCTCGGTGGAGGTCTTGTCTGGCCTGGCCGGCCGCATGGTCCGGTCGTCGCCCACCTGATCGCCGCCGTTGGCCTCGGCTGGGCCGTGTACCGGCATGGGCCGGAACTCGGTGTCGGGCTCGCCCTGGCCGTCGCCCCCGCCCACGCCGCCCTCCTCGGCCACGCCGCCATGGCCCGGCGCCGGCTCGCCGCGAGCCGGACGCTGGCCGAGTTCACCGCCATGGCCCGGCCCCTGCCGCTGCTCGCCGCAACCGGAGCCACCGCCCTCGCCCTGCCGCTGTTCCTGCCGGCCGGCGGCCCGTCGCCCGCCACCGCCCTGCCGCTCGTGCTGCTGCTGTTCCTCGCCCGGCTGCTGCTCGCCCACGGGGGGCGGGGCCAGGTGACCGCCGCACTCGTGCTCGGCCTCCTGCCAGTGCCCGGTGCCGCAGCGGTAGCCGCGGGCTGGCTCCTCGTACACGCCACCGTCGCGCTGTCCCGCGCATCCGCACACACCCGTACCCATGACAAGGAGAAGGACATGACCGGCCAGCCAATCAACCAAGGGGCCGCGCGATGAGGGTGCTGCTGATCGGAGCCAACGGATACCTCGGCCGCTACGTCGCCGACCGGCTGCTCGCCGACCCCGCCGTGCAGCTCACCGCGCTCGGCCGCGGGGACGACGCCGACGTGCGGTTCGACCTCGCAACCGGCAGCCCGGGCGCGCTGACCCGGTTCCTGGACGCCGTCCACCCCGGGGTGGTCGTCAACTGCGCCGGAGCCACCCGCGGCGGAGCCCGCGACCTGACCCGGCACAACACCGTGGCCGTCGCCACCATCTGCGAGTCGCTGCGCCGCAGCGGCTGCGGGGCCCGGCTGGTCCAGCTCGGCTGTGCCGCCGAGTACGGGCCCAGCCAGCCCGGATCCAGCACCGCCGAGGACGCCGTGCCCAGACCCGGCGGCCCGTACGGGGTGAGCAAGCTGGCGGCCACCGAGCTGGTGCTCGGCTCCGGGCTGGATGCCGTGGTGCTGCGGGTGTTCTCGCCCGTCGGGCCCGGCACGCCCGCCGGCTCCCCGCTCGGCCGGCTCGCCGAGGCCATGCGCCGGGCCATGCAGTCCGGGGACAGCGAGCTCAAGCTCAGCGGGCTCGGGGTGCAGCGCGACTTCGTCGACGTACGTGACGTGGCCCGCGCGGTGCACGCCGCGAGCCTGTCCGCCGCGCAGGGCGTGGTGAACATCGGCACCGGCCGGGCGGTGCGGCTGCGCGATGCCGCCGCCGTCCTCGCCCGGGTCGCCGGATTCGGCGGCGCCCTGCACGAGCTCGACGCGGCCGGCCCGCCGCACGGCCTGCCCGGCCGCCACATCGGGATCGGAGCCCCGCGCTCCGAGGCCACCGCCGAGCAGCTCGCCGCAGCAGCCGCGGCCCAGCCCCCGTACCCCTATCCCGACGGCTGCGGCGCCTGGCAGCAGGCCGATGTCCGCACCGCCCGGGACCGGCTCGGCTGGCGGCCTCGGATCAACCTGGAGGAATCCCTCGCGGACATCTGGATGGAGGCGGCATGCCGCATCTGACCACCCCGCCCGGGGCGGCCCCGGCCGCCACCGGGGCCGGCCGGCTGGGCCTGGGGGTGCCCGGGTACGCCCATCCGCTGCTGGCCCCCGCCGAGTGGGGCGAACTCGCCCGCCCCGGCACCCCGGTGCACTGGGCCGTGCTGAACGTCACGGACGGGCCCGGACAGCGGCCCGATCCGCATGTGGCGGAGGCCGCCCACCGGCTCCGTGAAGCCGGCAGTGGCGCCGGCGGCGGCAGCGACCGTCGGCTGCTCGGCCATCTCGACCTGCGAGACGGCGAGCGGTCCGTGGGGGAGCTGGTCTCGGAGGCCCACCGGTACCTGGACTGGTACCGGGTGGGCGGTTTCTACCTGGCGGGGGCGCCGGCGGACCGGGCCGGGCTGCCCGCCGTACGCCGCATCGTGGACGCCCTGCGCTCCCTGGGCTCCCTGCGCGCCCTGTCGGACGCGGACGCGGACGGGCTGCGGATCGTGCTCGGGCACGGCACCCACCCGTACGCCGGCTATGCCGAGACCGCCGACCAGCTGGTCACCTTCTCCGGCGCCTGGGCGGACTACCGCTGGTCACAGGTGGCGGAGTGGACCGCCGAGTACCCGCCGGAGCGGTTCTGCCACTTCGTCCACGGGGTGCCGCGGACCCACCTGGAGGAGGCCATGCGGATCGCCCGCTGGCAGGGCGCCGGCACGATCTGGTTCACGGACCGCTCGGACCGCCACGGATCCGCGGACCCCTGGGCGGGAATGCCCGCGTACTGGGACGAAATTGTCTCGCGTATCGGACAGGGTGTCTCGGAATGAAGTAGGCCGTGGCACTGTTACGGGAAGAACCACCCTTTAGATGCTCCCCGCTCGCGCGGGGATGACCCGCCTGGAGTCCCCGTGTCGCTGCCACCTCTGGTCGAGCCGGCTGCCGAGCTCACCGTTGACGAGGTCCGTCGGTACTCCCGCCACCTGATCATCCCGGATGTCGGGATGGACGGGCAGAAGCGCCTGAAGAACGCGAAGGTGCTCGCGGTGGGTGCCGGCGGCCTCGGCTCGCCCGCCCTGATGTACCTGGCCGCGGCCGGTGTCGGCACCCTCGGCATCGTGGAGTTCGACGAGGTCGACGAGTCGAACCTGCAGCGCCAGATCATCCACAGCCAGGCGGACATCGGCCGTTCCAAGGCGGAGTCGGCGCGCGACACGGTCAAGGGCATCAACCCGTATGTGAACGTGATCCTCCACGAAGAGCGGCTCGAAGCCGAGAACGTGATGGAGATCTTCAGCCAGTACGACCTGATCGTCGACGGCACGGACAACTTCGCCACCCGCTACCTGGTCAACGACGCCTGCGTGCTGCTGAACAAGCCGTACGTGTGGGGCTCGATCTACCGCTTCGACGGCCAGGCCTCGGTCTTCTGGTCCGAGCACGGTCCCTGCTACCGCTGCCTCTACCCGGAGCCCCCGCCGCCGGGCATGGTCCCCTCCTGCGCCGAGGGCGGCGTACTGGGCGTGCTCTGCGCGTCCATCGGCTCCATCCAGGTCAACGAGGCGATCAAGCTGCTCGCCGGCATCGGCGAGCCGCTGGTCGGCCGCCTGATGATCTACGACGCCCTGGAGATGCAGTACCGCCAGGTCAAGGTCCGCAAGGACCCCGACTGCGCGGTCTGCGGCGAGAACCCGACCGTCACCGAACTCATCGACTACGAGGCCTTCTGCGGCGTCGTGTCGGAGGAGGCCCAGGAGGCCGCCCTCGGTTCGACGATCACTCCCAAGCAGCTCAAGGAGTGGATCGACGACGGCGAGAACATCGAGATCATCGACGTCCGCGAGATCAACGAGTACGAGATCGTCTCGATCCCCGGCGCCCGGCTGATCCCCAAGGGCGAGTTCCTGATGGGCAGCGCGCTCCAGGACCTGCCGCAGGACAAGCGCATCGTCTTGCACTGCAAGACGGGTGTCCGCAGTGCGGAAGTCCTTGCGGTGCTGAAGTCCGCGGGCTTCGCGGACGCGGTGCATGTCGGCGGCGGCGTGATCGGCTGGGTCCACCAGATCGAGCCGCACAAGCCGGTCTACTAGACCGAACGACCCGCCAGGGGCCGTACCGCGCGGGATGCGGTACGGCCCCTGCGGCGTGCTCAGACTGCTGTGCAGGTGGTGTTCGAGGGCGGGACCGTGCCGTCGAGGAGGTAGGAGTTGACCGCCTTCTGGACGCACGGGTCGCCGCTGTTGTAGGCCCCGTGGCCCTCACCCTTGTAGGTGAGCTCCACGCCGACCCCCGGACCGAGCCGCTCCACCATCTTCCGGGCGCCCTCGTACGGAGTGGCCGGGTCGCCCGTGTTGCCGATCACCAGGATCGGGGCGGAGCCGGGGGCGCTCACGTCCGGGGTTTCCGAGGTGCCGGTTACCGGCCAGCCGGTGCAGGTCAGGACGCCCCAGCCCAGCAGATCCCCGAACACCGGCGAGGCGGCCCGGAACCGGGGCAGCTTCGCCTTGGTCTGCGCCAGGTCGAACCGCTGCTTGGTGTCGACGCAGTTGATGGCCGTGTTGGCGGCCCCGATGTTGCTGTACCTGCCGTTCTCGTCCCGCCCGTTGAGGGCGTCGGAGAGGGCCATCAGCAGCTGGCCCTGGCCGCCTTCCGCCTCGTCCAGCCCCTGTTCCAGCAGCGGCCACAGCTCCTTGGAGTACAGGGCCTGGGCGATGCCGTTGGTGGCCGCGGACTGGGTGAGCTTGCGGTCGCCGATCCCGGCGATGGGGGCGGTCTCCAGCCGCTTCTGCAGGGCGATGATGTTGTCCTGGATCTCCTTGACGGTGCTGCCCTGCAACTGGCAGGCGTCGCCGCGGTCCACGCAGTCCTGGGCGAAGTTGCCGAGGGCCAGCTGGAAGCCCTCGGCCTGGCCCAGGGCGCCCTGCTCGGAGGTCTCGGTCGGGTCCACGACCGCGTCGAACACCGCCCGGCCGACGTGGGTGGGGAACAGGTGGGCGTAGACCCCGCCGAGTTCGGTGCCGTAACTGATCCCGAAGTAGTTCAGCTTGTCGTCGCCCAGCGCCCGGCGGAGCTCGTCCAGGTCGCGGGCGGCGTTTGTGGTGCCGACGTGCGGCAGCACCTTGGCGGAGTTCTTCTCACAGGCTTTCTGATACGCCCGGATGCTGTCGAGGTACTGCTTCTCCTGCGCCGGGTTCGAGGGGGTGTTGTCCTGTGCGTAGTACGCGTCCAGCTGCCGGTCGCTCTCGCAGAGCACCGGCGCGCTGCGGCCGACCCCGCGGGGGTCGAAGCTGACCAGGTCGTAGCGGTCGCGCAGGGCGTCGAACTGCTCGGCCGCGGGGGGCAGGGTGGCGATGCCGGAGCCGCCGGGGCCGCCGAAGTTGAAGACCAGCGAGCCGATGCGGTTCTTCTTGTCGCGGGCCTGGGTGCGGATCAGGGCCAGTTCGATCTGCTCGCCCTCGGGTTTGGCGTAGTCGAGGGGGACCTTGAGGGTGGCGCACTGCCAATCCTGGGAGGGAGCCTGGCCGCCGCCCTGGGCGGGGGAGGGGGGCGGGCAGGCGTCCCAGTGGAGTTTCTGCGCGGGTGCCTGCCGGGTCGGGCTGGCCGCCGCGCCCTTCGGTGGTTCCTGTTGCTGCGTGCTGTCGGAGCAGCCGGCCGTGCTGAGCAGGGACGCGGCGAGGGCGGCGGCAGCGGTGGTCCGAAGGGCGTTTCCCGTCATGTAACCCATCCTGTGGGTGATTCCGCGGGCCCGCCCCTGCCGTGACCCGTTCGGGTTCGGGCCTTCCGCCCGCGGCCGTGGTGACCTGGTGCCATGAACCGGAAGAAGATCACGGTCGGGATCGGCGAGGCGGCGGCGCTGACCGGCACGACCCCGGCGGCCCTCCGCCGGCAGCACCGCAGCGGACTGCTGCCGGAACCTGAACGGGAACCGGGGTACGGGTACGAGGACCTGGTACGGATCTTGTGGGCCCGGCGGCTGACGGAGCTGGGGCTGCCCCCGCACGAGGTACGGGAGGTCCTGGCCCCGGACGCCGGCCCCGAGGAGCTGCTGGCCCGGCTGGCCGCGGCGGTCCGCGCCCGGCGGCCGGAACCGGAGGCCGGACAACTGCTGGGACCGGCGGCGGCCCGGTTGGAGGCTGCGGGCCGGCACCTGCTGGTCCTGCACCCGAGGCTGCGGGTGGAGCAGGAGCGGCTGGAAGCGGAACTGGCGGCGCTGGCCGGAGCGGAGGCGGCGGACCCGCGGGTGGAGCGGCTGGCCCACGACTGGTTCGTGCACATCCGGGCGCTGGAGGCGGCGGAACGGGCGGCGTGCTTCCCGGAGCCCGACTTCACCGATGCGGAACCGGCCGCCGCGGGCCCGGCGCCGACGGCCCCGGGCCCCGGTCCGGCCGCGTCCGCCGCCCTCGCGGGGGAGATCTCCCCGGCCCAGGCCCGCGTGGCAGAGCTCCTGGACGCCCTGCTGGGCGCCTGGCCGGGCCCGGACCCCCACCCGGCCGACTGAGCCGGGCGCCGTGCGTCGGCCGTCCGCAGCGGCCCGCCCTCTTCGGCGAGGGCGGCGATCCGCGGCAGGACGGCGCGGAGCGAGACCCGCTCGGCCCGGCCCGCGTACACCCCGCCCGGCATCGGCTCGACAAGCCGGTCCACCGTCTCCCGGCCGAACCGGGCGGTGAGGGCGGGGGCCGGCCGGGTCCCCTCGGCGGCGGCGCGGGCGATGCCTTCGGGGGAGAACAGTCCGGTGCCGGCCAGGGCGGCCGGGTCGGCGGGGATACCCATGACGTGGCCGGCCGGCCGGCAGCGGGCGCAGTGCGCCGTGGGTCCGCCCGGCCGCGCAGCTGCCAAGGGCGGCCGGAAGCGCCGGAAGGGTGGTCAGGGTCGTCGGCTCCGGCCCGTGCGGGGCCGGAGCCGGTCCCGGGCCCGCAGGGCCCGGGGTGAACCGCGCGCCCGCCGGAGGCTAGATCGCTTCCTTGCGGGTCAGGAAGTTGAACGAGATCCACCCCGGCAGCACCGGCAGCCAGAACGTCATCAGCCGGAACAACAGCACGGCCGAGATCGCGATCTCCTTCTCCAGCCCCGCCGCGATCAGACCCAGGGTCAGCGTGGTCTCCACCGCGCCCACACCACCCGGTGTCGGCGCCGCCGAGCCGAGCGCGTTGCCCGCCAGGAAGACCACCGCGATGCTGGCCAGCGAGATCGCCTCGCCGCCCCCGAACGCGCGGATCGACGCGTCCAGGCACATCACGAAGCACCCGGTCAGCAGCAGCATCCCGCCGATCCCGGTCAGCAGCTTCTGGGGCCGCTGCAGCACGTCCAGCATGCGCGGCACCACGCCCGCGAACAGCGCCCGCACCCGGGTCGCCACGAACTTCCGCATGATCGGGATCGCCGTCACCACCAGCACCAGCACGGCCACCGTCAGCAGACCCGCGATCACCGTCCGGGACGGGGTCATCTCCTGCGTGTTCTCGGTGCCGGTCAGATAGCCGAAGGACAGCAGCAGCAGGATGTGGCTGCCCAGGCCGAACAGCTGCGAGGCACCCACACTCGCCACCGCCAGCCCCGGCCGGACCCCGGCCCGCTGGAGGAAGCGGGTGTTCAGGGCGACGCCGCCGATCGCGGCCGGTGCCACCAGCTTCACGAACGAGCCGGCCACCTGCGCGCACACGGTCCGCAGGAACGGCACCCGCTCCGGGACGAAACCGAGCAGGCTCATCGCCGCGGCGAAGTAGCTGAGCGCGGAGAAGGCCAGCGCCGCCCCCACCCAGCCCCACTGCGCCTCGCCGACGATGGTCCCGAAGTCGACGTGGGTCAGCTGCGACAGCAGGAAGTACGCGGCGAACGCGCCCGCGATGAACGACACCAGGGTGCGCGGCCTGATCCGCTCCAGCCGGGCCGGCTCCACCGGCGCCTGCGGCCGGATCAGCAGCACCTGGCGGCGGATCTGACTGAGCAGGTCCTCTTCCCGGGCCTCGTCCAGCGCCACGTCCAGCGCCTTCTTCTCCGCCTTCTTCTCGGCCTTGGTCTCCGCCTTCGCGGACTTGGGCGACTTCCGCGCCGCCGACTCCGCCTCGCGCTCCGCCTTCGCCCGCCGCGAGGACTCCAGCACCGCGTCCCGCTCGCGCTGCGAGCGCTCCCGCGCCAGCCGCCGCAGGGTCGCCCGGGTGGACCGGCTCAGCGCGATCGGCTGGAGCAGCGGCAGACAGCCCGCCACCGCGTCCGGGCCGAGCACCGACACCGCGGAGGCCACCGAGCGCTCCGCGCCGACCCGCAGGCCGAGGGTGGTCAGCAGCTGGGCGATGTCCATCCGCAGCACCAGATCGCCCGCCGCGATCTCGCCGCCGCGCAGATCGGTCAGGATCACCGTGCCGGAACGATCCACCACCAGGGCGTCCCCGGTGAGCCGGCGGTGCGCGATGCGCCGCGACTGGAGGTACCGCACCTGCTCCCACGCGTTGCGGCTCAGCTCGTCCGTGATCTCCTCGTCGCCGAGCGCGTCGAGACTGCGCCCGCCCAGGTGCTCGTACACCAGCATCACGGCGTCCGGGCCGAGCTCCGAGGTGGCGATCAGCTTGGGCGCGTTGGCCCCGGCGGCGATCGCCGCGTACGCGAGCAGCGCCTCCTGTTCCAGGGCCTGCCGCAGCGACTGGAGGCTGCGCCGGGTGGTGATGCCGCGCAGGGTGAGCCGGCGCCAGACCCGGTAGAAGAAGCCGTGCGCCTGCTGCTCGCGGTCGACCACGGTGACATCGAGCGGCGGGCCGTCCTCCAGGGTCACGTGGTAGCGGCGCCCCCGGTCGTTCTGTTCGGAGGAGTCGCCGCCCTCGTGGCCCTCCGCGCGCATCGCGCTGACCGGCTGGAAGCCGACCCGGCGCAGGCCGGCGAGGAGGTTCTGGCCGGTCGGCCGGACATTGGGGGAGCCGACCGCGTACAGCGTGCCGTAGGCCACGCTCCAGCCGATCAGCACGGTGAGGATGATCGAGAACGGTGTGGTGTAGCCGCTGACCAGCATCGCGAACGCGTCGAGCAGCAGGACCACCCACAGCGCCACCCGCCAGCGGGGCCGCTGGGTCATCCCGACGGCGGTCATGTACGCGATGACGGGCGCGAGGTAGCCGTGGACCGGGTCGGTGAGGGCTTCGCCGGCCCCGGTGGCCCGGGTGAGCGCGTCCTGGATGGTCGCGGGGGCGGCCTGGGAGACCCAGAGGTCGGTGGCCAGGGTGACGCCGTGGGCGAGGACGGCGGCGAGCACCCCGTCGGCGATCCGCAGGCCGTCGCGCTTGATCAGCCGTTCGATGGCGAAGGCGACCGGGACCAGCAGCACCGCGATGCTGCCCACCAGCCCGGCCACCTTGATCAGCAGCGGCGGCGCCTGGTCGGTGCCCGCGCTGATGTCGGCCTCCAGGCCGGCGGCGGTGCCGTGGGCGAAAGCGGCGATGGCGAGGACCAGGGCGATCCCCAGGACCCCGACGAGCAGCCGGACCAGGTCGGAGGGCCGGTGCACGCGGGCGGCGAGCAGCGGTTCGTCGATCTGGACGCGGTCGGCCGCGGTGTGTCCGTGCGGTGCGGCGGGCTGCTGCCCGATGCCGTCCGGCGCCGTGGGCGCCGCGGGGGCGGGGCCGGGCTCGGTCGGGCCGGGCACGGTGGCGGACGGCACGGTGGCGTTCGGCTCGGCGGGGCCCGTACCGGTGCCGCCCGGTTCCGTGGCCGGCTCCGTGCCGGACTGCGCCTCCGGCGCCGCGTCGCGCTGTGCGTCCGCGTCGTCAGGAGGGCTGACACCCCGCTCGTTCCCCGTCACTTCGGTCATCTCTTCTTGATCACGTATCACCAGTCACCGCCCGGACGATGGTGGCACGGACCGGTGGCGGGCCGGGGCACCAGGGTGCGTGCCCCTGCGGAAGAAATCCTTCCGCGCGCCCTCCGGACCGGTGCGGCACCATGTGCCCAATGAGCGACGAGTATCCCGGCCCGGCCGGGCTCCCCGACTACGCGGAACGGGTGCTGGAGGCTGCCGAGCGCATTCCGCCCGGCCGGGTGATGACCTACGGCGACATCGCCGAATGGCTGGAGGAGGGCGGCCCGCGCCAGGTGGGACGGGTGATGGCCCTCTACGGCGGAGCCGTCCCGTGGTGGCGCGTGGTCCGCTCCGACGGAGTCCTGCTGCCCGGCAGCGAACGGCGCGCGCTCGAGCACTACCGGGTGGAGGGCACCCCGCTGCGGGACTCGCCGGCCGGGCCGCGGCTGGACATGCGGCGGGCCCGCTGGGACGGCGGCTGAGGACTGGCTCACACGTGACAGCTTCCGTGATTTCGGGGCCGAGTGGGGGCACGTACCGACAGTCAAGAGCCCGTACGGGGGAGCCGGCGCCGCGGCGGCAGCCGGGCTGACCGCTGTGACCGGCGGAACTTCGCCGGGCGACCCGGTTGCCGTAGCGTTGCCTCTTCGCCACACGCAGACGCACACATCAGGACCGGACCGGCACCCCACGTGATCACCTCTCCTTCCCACGGCCGTACGCGGACACCCGACGCGTACCGGCTCGTGCGCGGCGGACCGGAACCCGTGGGTCCCCCTGTCCTGGACGCAGCACAGCAGGCGGTGGTTGACCACACCGCCGGCCCGCTGCTCGTCCTCGCCGGACCGGGCACCGGCAAGACCACCACCCTGGTCGAGACGGCCGCAGCCCGGGTCGAGTCGGGCACGGATCCCGGGCGGATACTGATCCTCACCTTCAGCCGCAAGGCCGCGGTGGAACTCCGCGACCGGGCCGCCCTGCGGCTGGGCGGCGCGCGGGCGCCGCAGGCCACCACCTTCCACTCCTTCTGTTATGCCCTGCTGCGCGCCCACCAGGACGCGGAACTCTTCACCGAACCGTTGCGGCTGCTGTCCGGTCCGGAGCAGGACGTGACGGTCCGGGCGCTGCTGGAGGGGCAGCGCGAGCTGCGGTCCATCCCCTGGCCGGACGACCTGCGGGCCGCGCTGACCACCCGGGGCTTCGCCGACGAGGTCCGGGCCGTGCTTGCCCGCACCCGGGAGCTGGGGCTGGCCCCGGACGCCCTGGCCGCGTTCGCGGGCCGCACCGGCCGCCCGGACTGGGCTGCTGCTGCCGCGTTCCTCTCCGAATACCTGGACGTCCTGGACATGCAGGGCACTCTGGACTACACGGAGCTGGTGCACCGGGCCGTGCTGCTGGCGGAGCGGACCCCGTCCGTCGCCTCCCTGTACGACGCGATCTATGTGGACGAGTACCAGGACACGGACGCCTCGCAGATCCGCCTGTTGCAGGCGCTGACGGCGGGCGGCGCCGGGCTGACCGCCTTCGGCGACCCCGACCAGTCGATCTACGCGTTCCGCGGCGCCGATGTGAACGGCATCCTCGACTTCCCGGCGTCCTTCCCCGGCGCGACGGTCACCCCGCTCACGGTGTCCCGCCGCTCGGCGGCGATGCTGCTGACGGCCACCCGGCTGCTGACCACCCGGATGCCGGTGCCCCGCCTCCCGGTGGCGGCCGTCCGCGCCCACCGGGAGCTCCGGCCGACGCGGGGCGGGGGCCGACTGGAGGTCTTCACGTACCCGACGGCCGGCGCGGAACTGGACAACATCGCGGACATCCTGCGCAGGGCGCACCTGGAGGACGGGGTGCCATGGCAGGACATGGCCGTCCTGGTCCGTGCGGGCGGGCGCACCTTGCCGTCGATGCGGCGCGCGCTGGTGTCGGCGGGCGTCCCGGTCGAAACGGACGGCGCGGACATCCCCCTCCGCCACGAACCGGCCGTCGCCCCCCTCCTGACAGCCCTCCGCCTCTGCGCAGAATCGGCCCTGACCCCCGTCGCCACCGCCTCCGGCGAAGCCGTGGCCGCGCAGCCGTCCGACGCCGACGCGTCCGACCCGAAGCTGCCGGGTCAGGTGGCGCGGGTCGTGCCCGGGTCGGGCGCCGGCGCCGTGGACGCCGGGCAGAGTCCGGAACCCGCCGCCGGGCCCGGCCCGGACGGGACCGACGAGGCCGCGCCCGCTCCGGGCGCGGAGCCGTCCGACGCCTTCGGCGCGGAGCTGCCGGCCGCCGACGCCGGCGCGGGCGCCGAGGGCCCCCAGCAGAGCCCTGAGGCAATCCCCGGGCCCGGGCCCGGTTCCGCCGAGGTGGCCATTGGGTTGCTTGGGTCGCCGCTCGGGGGGATGGATGCCGCCGACCTGCGGCGGCTCGGCCGCGCCCTGCGCGAGGAGGAGCGGGCCGGCGGGGTCCTCGTGCCCCCGCCTTCCGACGTCCTCCTCGCCCACGCCCTCGCCGAGCCCGAGCGGCTCATCGCCCACGACCCCGCCTACGCCCGCAACGCCCACCGCCTCGGCACCCTCCTCCGCAAGGCCACCGAGCTGCTCGCCGGCGGCGGCACCGCCGAAGAGGCCCTCTGGACCCTCTGGGACGGCACCCCCTGGCCCGCCCGCCTGGAGCGCAACGCCCGCCGCGGCGGCGCCGCCGGCCGCAACGCCGACCGCGACCTCGACGCGGTCTGCGCCCTCTTCGACACCGCCGCCCGCGCGGAGGAACGTACCGGCGGCCGTGGCGCGCTCAACTTCCTCGAGCAGCTCGAAGCCGAGGACATCGCCGCCGACACCCTCACCGGCAGGTCCGTCCGCCCCGACGCCGTCCGCCTCATGACCGCCCACCGCTCCAAGGGCCTGGAGTGGAGCCTCGTCGTGGTCGCCGGCCTCCAGGAAGGGCTGTGGCCCGACCTCCGCCGCCGCGGCTCCCTCCTCGAAGCCGACCGCATCGGCCTCGACGGCCTCGCCGAACCCCTCACCCCCGGCGCCCTCCTCGCCGAGGAACGCCGCCTCTTCTACGTCGCCGCCACCCGCGCCCGCGACCGCCTCGTCGTCACCGCCGTCAAGGCCGCCGCCGACGACGGCGACCAGCCCTCCCGCTTCCTCACCGAACTCGGCGTCACCCCCGTGGACGTCACCGGCCGGCCCCGCCGCCCCCTCGCCGTCCCCGCCCTGGTCGCCGAGCTCCGCGCCACCACCGTCGACCCGGACGCCTCGCCCGCCCTCCGCGACGCCGCCGCCCGCCGCCTCGCCCGGCTGGCCGCGCTCACCGACGACGAGGACCGCCCGCTGGTCCCCGCCGCCCACCCGCAGCGCTGGTGGGGCCTGTACGAGCCCACCCGCAGCAGCGTCCCGCTGCGCGACCGGGACCGCCCCGTCGCGCTCTCCGGCAGCGCCCTCGACCAGCTCGCGAACACCTGCTCGCTGCAGTGGTTCCTCGGCCGGGAGGTCAAGGCCGACGCCCCCGCCACCACCGCCCAGGGCTTCGGCAACGTCGTCCACGTCCTGGCCGACGAGGTCGCCTCCGGCCGCACCCCCGCGGATCTCGCCGTCCTCATGGAACGCCTGGACTCCGTCTGGGACGCCCTCGCCTTCGACGCCCCCTGGAAGTCCCGGCAGGAGAAGGAGAACGCCCGCGCCGCCCTGGAGCGCTTCCTGCGCTGGCACCACTCCGACCGGTCCGGCCGCACCCCCGTCGCCACCGAGCAGGACTTCGACGTCACCCTCGACGCCGGCGAGTACGCCGTCCGCATCCGCGGCTCCATGGACCGCGTCGAGGCCGATCCGCAGGGCCGCGCGTACGTGGTCGACTTCAAGACCGGCAAGAGCGCCCCGACCCGTGCCGAGGTCGCCCGGCACCCGCAGCTCGCCGTCTACCAGCTCGCCGTCCGCGAGGGCGCGGTCGACGAGCACTTCGACGGGGCCCGCCCCGAGCCGGGCGGCGCCGAACTGGTCCACCTCCGCCAGGGCTCGGCCGAGCCCAAGGTGCAGGCGCAGCAGCCGCTGTACGACGGCCCGTCGGGCGAGTGGGTCGGGGAACTCCTCGCCACCGCGGCCGGCCGGGTCCTCGACGAACGCTTCGCCCCCGCCACCGGCTCGCACTGCGACCACTGCACCTTCCGCTCCGCATGCAGCGCCCGCCCGGAGGGCCGCCAGACCGTCGAATAGCCGTCGAATAACCGGGCCCGGCCCTTGGCCCCCGGCCCGGCGGGCCCGGCGGCCTCCGCTCGCGGGCGGAGCTGTCGGTGGCCCCGGCTAGCCTTGACGGGTGTCCGGACGTGCACCCCGCCTCACCCATCCCGAGCAGCTCAAGGAGCTCCTCGGGATCCCCTTCACGCCCGAACAGACCGCCTGCATCACCGCCCCGCCCGCCCCCCAGGTGATCGTCGCCGGCGCCGGCTCCGGCAAGACCACCGTGATGGCCGCCCGGGTGGTCTGGCTGGTCGGCACCGGCACGGTCGCCCCCGCCCAGGTGCTCGGCCTGACCTTCACCAACAAGGCCGCCGGCGAGCTGGCCGAGCGGGTCCGGACCGCCCTCGCCCGGGCCGGCATCACCGATCCCGACCCGGCCCCAGTGGCGGACACCGCAGACGGCGTCGCCGGAGAGCCCCGCATCTCCACGTACCACGCCTTCGCCGGCCAGCTCCTCAAGGACCACGGACTGCGCATCGGCCTCGAGCCCAGCGCCCGGCTGCTCGCCGACGCCACCCGCTTCCAGCTCGCCGCCCGCGTGCTCCGCGAGGCCCCCGGCCCGTACCCGGCCCTCACCCGGTCCCTCCCCGACCTGGTCGGCGACCTCCTCGCGCTGGACGCCGAACTGTCCGAGCACCTGGTCGACCCGGCAGCCCTCCGCGCGTACGACACCGCCCTGCTGGACACCCTCGCGGACGCCCGGCTCACCAACGACGACCTCCGCAAGGTGCCCGAGGCGGCCCGCGGCCGGCTCGAACTCCTCGAACTCGTCGGCCGCTACCGCGCCGCCAAACGCTCCCGCGACCTGCTCGACTTCAGCGACCAGATCGCCCTCTCCGCACAGCTGGCCACCACCCGCCCCGAGGTCGGCGCGCTGCTCCGCGAGGAGTTCCGCATCGTCCTGCTCGACGAGTACCAGGACACCTCGGTGGCCCAGCGGCTGCTGCTCTCCGGCCTCTTCGGCGGCGGCACCGGCCATGCCGTCACCGCCGTCGGCGACCCCTGCCAGGCCATCTACGGCTGGCGCGGCGCCTCCGTCGCCAACCTCGACGACTTCCCGGAGCACTTCCCGCACGCCGACGGCACCCCGGCCGACCGCCACTCGCTCAGCGAGAACCGACGCAGCGGCGGCCGTCTGCTGGACCTGGCCAACCGGCTGGCCGCACCGCTCCGCGAGCTGCACGAGGGAGTGGAGGCACTCCGTCCGGCCGAGGGCGCGGAACACGCCGGCTTCGTCCGCTGCGCCCTCCTCGACACCCACGCGCAGGAGCTGGCCTGGCTCGCCGACTCCCTCGCCCATCAGGTGCGTACGGGCACCCAGCCCAAGGACATCGCGGTGCTGTGCCGCTCCGGCGGCGACTTCGCGGCGATCCAGGCCGCGCTGGTGGCCCGGGACGTCCCGGTGGAGGTGGTCGGCCTGTCCGGGCTGCTGCACCTGCCCGAGGTCGCCGACCTGGTGGCCGTCTGCGAGGTGCTCCAGGACCCGGGGGCGAACGCCTCCCTGGTCCGCCTCCTCATCGGCCCCCGGTGGCGGATCGGCGCCCGTGACCTGGCGCTGCTGGGGCGCCGGGCCCGGCTGCTGGTGGCGCGGGACGCCCGGCCCGCCGAGGACCCGAACCTGCGGCTGGCCGCGGCCGTGGAGGGAGTGGACCCGGCGGAGATCGTCTCGCTGTCCGACGCCCTGGAAACGTTCCTGGACGGCAGCGGAACCAACACGGCCAACACGGCCGATGACGGGCTGCCCTTCTCCGCGGACGCCCGCATCCGCTTCGCGCATCTCGCCCAGGAACTGCGCGACCTGCGCCGGTCCCTCGCCGACCCGCTGATGGACGTCCTGCACCGGATCCTGGCGGCCACCGGCCTCGACGTCGAGCTCGCCGCGTCCCCGCACGCGCTGGCCGCCCGGCGCCGCGAGACCCTGTCCAACTTCCTGGACGTGGCCGCCGGCTTTGCCGCGCTCGACGGCGAGGCCTCGCTGCTGGCCTTCCTCTCCTTCCTACGGACGGCCGCCCGGTACGAGAAGGGCCTGGACAACGCCCTGCCCGGCGGCGAGAACACGGTCAAGGTGCTCACCGCCCACAAGTCCAAGGGCCTGGAATGGGACGTGGTCGCGGTCCCCGGGCTGTACGCGGGAGCGTTCCCGAGCGCGCAGCCCCGCGAGGCCTGGACCTCCTACGCCAGGGTGCTGCCGCACGCGCTGCGCGGAGACGCGGCCACCCTCCCGGCGGACCCGCCGTGGACCTCGGCCGGTCTGAAGACCTTCAAGACCGGGCTCCGCTCCCACCAGTCCACCGAGGAACTCCGCCTCGGCTACGTCACCTTCACCCGGCCGCGCTCCCTGCTGCTCGCCTCCGGGCACTGGTGGGGGCCGACCCAGAAGCGCCGCCGGGGCCCGTCGGAGTTCCTGACCGCGCTGCACGACCACTGCGCGGCGGGCTTCGGCGAGATCGAGGCGTGGGCGGCGGAGCCCGAGCCGGACGCGGAGAACCCGGCGCTGGCGGAGAACTCCGCCCCGGACCACTCCTGGCCGCTCCCCCTGGACCCGGACTCCCTGCGCCTCCGCCGCGCCGCCGCCGCCCTGGTGGAATCCCACCTGGCAGCCCCGCCGCCCCCCGAGCCCGCGCCCGAGGCATCGGAGGAGTACCTCTGGCCCCCGGACTGCGAGGACCCGGCCTACGAGGAAGAGCTCTGGCCGGACGAGGACTGGGCCGAGGACCCCTGGGCGGAGCCCGCCACGGACCCGGTCCCCGGGCCGCGGTCCGCCCCGGACCCGGTCCCGGGCCCGCGGCCCGCTCCGACGTCCGTCCCGGACGCGTCCGCGTCCGCCGCTCCGGGCCCGGGCCCCGGCCCGCGGCCGGCGTCCGTCCCGGACGCGTCCGCCGCTCCGGGCCCGGCGGCCGGGGCCGTCGGCGCGCCGGACGGCGCGGCACCCCGCGCCGAAGGCGCGAACGGGGTCCGGGGCGGAGCCCCGGTTTCGGGATGGGGGTCCCCCCAGCGAAGCGAGGGGGAGGGCGGGGTGGGGGAAAGCCCCGCGCAGCGGCACCCCACCGTCCCCGCCCAGCCGCAGCCACAGCCCGACCCGCAGCCACAACCGCGCTCCGCCCCAGGCGCAGCCCCCGGCATGGCCGACCCGACACCCGAAGACGCCCGAGCCATCGCCTCCTGGGACCGCGACCTGGACGCCCTGGAAGGCGAGCTCCGCCGCGCCCGCGCCGCCGTACGGGACGTCGTGCTCCCCGCCGCCCTCTCCGCGAGCGACCTGCTCCGGCTCGCCGCCGACGAGCAGGCCTTCGTACGCGAACTCGCCCGCCCCATGCCCAAGCCCCCACAGCCCGCGGCCCGCCAAGGCACCCGCTTCCACGCCTGGGTCGAGTCCCGGTTCGACGATCTCCCGCTGCCCCTGCTCGACGTACTCGACCCCGCCGCCGACCTGCCCGGCTCCGACCAGGAAATCGCCGACGAACGCGACCTGGCAGCCCTGAAGGAGGCCTTCGAGCGCAGCCCGTACGCCGACCGCACCCCGCACCGGATGGAGGTCCCGGTACAGCTCACCCTGGCCGGCCGGGTCATCCGCGGCCGGATCGACGCCGTGTACCGGACGGCGGACGGCGGCTACGAGATCGTCGACTGGAAGACCGGCCGCACCGCCGAGGCGGACCCCCTCCAGCTCGCCGTCTACCGCCTGGCCTGGGCGGAAACCACCGGCACCCCCCTCGACCGGGTCACCGCCGCCTTCCTGCACGTCCGCAGTGGCCGCGTCATCCGGCCCCGTGACCTGCCCACCCGGGCCCGCCTTGAGAGGATCCTCCTAGGCAAAACGGACCCGGAAATCGACCAAGGACCGGACAGCTAGGCTCGTATCCATGAGCCAGACCTCGGACAACGCCGTCCGCGCGTACATCGATCAGCACCGCGCCGCCTTCCTCGACGACCTCGCCGACTGGCTGCGCATCCCCTCCGTCTCGGCCCAGCCCGAGCACGACGGAGACGTGCGGCGCAGCGCCGAGTGGCTGGCCGCGCGGTTCAAGGACACCGGCTTCCCGACTGCGGAGGTCTGGCAGACCCCCGGTGCCCCCGCCGTGTTCGCGCACTGGCCCAGCGGGGACCCGGCCGCACCCACCGTCCTCGTCTACGGCCACCACGACGTCCAGCCCGCCGCCCTCGCCGACGGCTGGCACACCGAGCCCTTCGAGCCGGTCGTCCGGGACGGCCGGATGTACGGGCGCGGTGCCGCCGACGACAAGGGACAGGTGTTCTTCCACACCCTCGGCGTCCGTGCCCACCTCGCCGCGACCGGCCGGACCGCCCCGGCCGTCAACCTCAAGCTGCTGATCGAGGGCGAGGAGGAGTCCGGCTCCACCCACTTCCGGGCCCTGGTCGAGGCCCGCGCGGCCGAACTGGCCGCCGATGTGGTGATCGTCTCCGACACCGGCATGTGGAACGAGACCACCCCCACCGTCTGCACCGGCATGCGCGGCATCGCCGACTGCGAGATCGAGCTGTACGGGCCGGACCAGGACATCCACTCCGGAGCCTTCGGCGGCGCCGTGCCCAACCCGGCCACCGTGGCCGCCCGGCTGGTCGCGGCCCTCCACGACGCCGACGAGCGGGTCACCATCCCGGGCTTCTACGACAACATCGCCGAGCTGACCGACGCCGAGCGCGAGCTGATCGCCGAGCTGCCCTTCGACGAGGCCGAGTGGCTGCGTACGGCCAAGTCGTACGGGACCCTCGGCGAGGCCGGGTACTCCACCCTGGAGCGGGTCTGGGCCCGGCCGACGGCCGAGGTCAACGGCATCGGCGGCGGCTACCAGGGCCCCGGCGGCAAGACCATCGTGCCGGCCTCCGCGCAGCTGAAGCTGTCCTTCCGGCTGGTCTCGGGCCAGGACCCGTACCGGGTCGAGACGGCCGTGACCCGGTGGGTCGAGGAGCGGGTGCCTGCCGGGATCCGCCACTCGGTGACCTTCGGCGCGCCCACTCGGCCCTGTCTGACCCCGCTGGACCACCCGGCGCTGCAGTCCGTGGTCCGGGCCATGGGCCGCGCCTTCGGCCAGAAGGTCCGCTTCACCCGCGAGGGCGGTTCCGGACCGGCCGCGGACCTCCAGGACGTCCTGGGCGCACCCGTGTTGTTCCTCGGCATCTCCGTACCGTCCGACGGCTGGCACTCCCCGAACGAGAAGGTCGAACTGGACCTCCTCCTGAAGGGGGTGGAGACCGCCGCGTACCTGTGGGGGGACCTCGCGGAGACCTGGCCGGCACCGCCCGCCGCGCCCTCCGCCTGACCGCCCGCAACCGCCACCCGCACCGAGCACCACACACCGAGCACCGCATACCGCACACCCGAACCAGAGTCTGCTGCCTGTCCCACCAACGGGGGAGTTGGAAGTACCTGTGAGCATCTCGACCGAGCGGCCCGTCTCACTCACCGCGCCCGGCGGAATCGACCGCGCCGCGCACCACCGCCTCGACGAGGCATGGCTGGCCGCCGCCTGGAGCCACCCCACCACCCGGGTGTTCGTGGTCTCCGGCGGTCAGGTCCTGATCGACGACACCCCGGACGGCGGGACCGGGATCGTCATGACCCCCGCCTTCGAGGCGCCGCTCACCGAGACGCACCGCTACTTCCTCGGCACCGACGACGACGGCGTCAGCTACTTCGCGCTCCAGAAGGACTCCCTGCCGGGCCGCATGGACCAGCAGGCGCGGCCCGCCGGGCTCCGCGAGGCGGGCCTGCTGCTGCCGCCGCGGGACGCCTCGCTGATGGTGCACGCGGTCGCCCTGGAGAACTGGCAGCGGATGCACCGCTTCTGCTCCCGGTGCGGCGAGCGCACCGTCGTCGCGGCGGCCGGCCACATCCGCCGCTGCCCCGGCTGCGGCGCCGAGCACTACCCGCGCACCGACCCGGCCGTGATCATGCTGGTCACGGACGAGCAGGACCGCGCCCTGCTGGGCCGCCAGGTGCACTGGCCGGAAGGCCGCTTCTCGACCCTGGCCGGGTTCGTCGAGCCCGGTGAGTCCATCGAGCAGTCCGTGATCCGCGAGGTGTGGGAGGAGGCGGGCGTCCGGGTCGGCGAGGTCGAGTACGTCGCCAGCCAGCCCTGGCCCTTCCCGTACAGCCTGATGCTGGGCTTCACCGCCCGCGCGGTCTCCTCCGAGATCAACGTGGACGGCGAGGAGATCCAGGAGGCGCGCTGGTTCTCCCGGGACGACCTCCGCATCGCCATCGAACGGGGCGAGGTCCTGCCGCCGTCGGGCATCTCCATCGCCGCCCGCCTGGTCGAGCTCTGGTACGGCCGGCCGCTGCCGAGGCCGGGCGCCTGACCGCCTGACCCGCCGTACGTACGGCAGCAGGCCCCCGCCTCGGCGGGGGCCTGCTG
>NZ_JBEOXT010000030.1:0-123726 GCF_040296685.1 Streptomyces sp. NPDC002054 | reverse complement strand
TTCGAGAACCCCAACCCGTTCTCCAACCTGTTCGAGATCTTCCTGATCCTCGTCATCCCGTTCTCGCTGACCCGCACCTTCGGCAAGATGGTCGGAAACCTGCGCCAGGGCTACGCGATCCTCGCCACCATGGGCATCATCTGGCTGACCTTCACCGGACTGATGATGTGGACCGAGTTCGCCCACCACGGCCCGGCCTTCGACATCGCCGGCGGTGCGATGGAGGGCAAGGAGACCCGGTACGGCATCGCCGCCTCCTCGATCTTCTCGGTCGCGACCACGCTCACCTCCACCGGTGCGGTCAACTCCTTCCACTCCTCCTTCACCGGCCTCGGCGGCGGCATCCAGCTGCTGGGCATGCAGCTGGGCGAGATCGCGCCCGGTGGTGTGGGCTCCGGCCTCTACGGCATGCTGGTCATGGCGATCATCGCGGTGTTCATCGCGGGTCTGATGGTCGGCCGTACGCCCGAGTACCTGGGCAAGAAGATCGGCACCCGCGAGATCAAGTTCGCGGCCTGCTACATCCTCATCACCCCGGCCCTGGTCCTCTGCTTCACCGCCGCCGCCATGGCGCTGCCCACGCCGGCCAACTCCATGACGAACTCCGGAGCACACGGCTTCTCCGAGATCCTCTACGCCTACACCTCGGGCGCCAACAACAACGGCTCGGCCTTCGCGGGCCTGAACGCCGACACGCAGTGGTTCAACTCGACCATCGGCATCGCGATGCTGCTGGGCCGCTTCCTGCCCATGGTCTTCGTCCTCGCGCTGGCCGGCTCGCTCGCCGAGCAGAAGCCCGTCCCCGCCACGGCAGGAACCCTGCGCACCGACAAGCCGCTCTACGCGGGCCTGCTCGTCGGCACGATCCTCATCATCACCGGTCTGACCTACTTCCCGGCCCTGGCGCTGGGCCCGCTCGCCGAAGGGCTCGCATCATGAGCACCGCCTCCCCGACCCGTGCTCCGCACGAAGACCTGCCAACCGGCCACAAGCCGCCTGCCGGCCGCGTCGGCGGCGGCCTGTTCGACCCGAAGCAGCTCGTCAAGTCCTTCCCGGACGCGATCCGCAAGCTCGACCCGCGCGTGATGATCAAGTCGCCGGTCATGTTCGTGGTGCTCATCGGCTCGGTGGTCACCACCGTGCTGGCGATCAAGGACCCGACGGACTGGTTCGGCTGGGCGATCACCGCCTGGCTGTGGCTGACCACGATCTTCGCCAACCTGGCCGAGGCCGTCGCCGAGGGCCGCGGCAAGGCCCAGGCCGACACCCTGCGCAAGGCCAAGACCGACTCCGTCGCCCGCCGCCTGACCCAGGACGGCAGCAGCGAGGAGCAGGTCCCCGGCACCGAGCTTCGCATCGGCGACCTGGTGGTCTGCGAGGCCGGCGACATCATCCCCGGCGACGGTGACGTCGTCGAGGGCGTGGCCTCGGTGGACGAGTCGGCGATCACCGGCGAGTCCGCGCCGGTCATCCGCGAGTCGGGCGGCGACCGCTCGGCCGTGACCGGCGGCACCAAGGTCCTCTCCGACCGCATCGTCGTCAAGATCACCACCAAGCCCGGTGAGACCTTCATCGACCGGATGATCGCTCTCGTCGAGGGCGCGGCCCGGCAGAAGACGCCCAACGAGATCGCGCTGAACATCCTGCTGGCCTCGCTGACGATCGTCTTCCTGCTGGCCGTGGTCACGCTCCAGCCGTTCGCGATCTACGCGGACGCCGAGCAGTCGATGATCGTGCTCACCGCGCTGCTGGTCTGCCTGATCCCGACCACCATCGGTGCGCTGCTCTCCGCGATCGGCATCGCCGGCATGGACCGCCTGGTCCAGCGCAACGTCCTCGCCATGTCCGGCCGCGCAGTGGAAGCTGCCGGTGACGTGTCGACGTTGCTGCTCGACAAGACCGGCACCATCACCCTCGGCAACCGTCAGGCCTCGGAGTTCGTCCCGGTCAAGGGAACGACGGAGGCCGAGCTGGCGGACGCCGCCCAGCTGTCGTCCCTCGCGGACGAGACCCCCGAGGGCCGTTCCATCGTCGTCCTGGCGAAGGGCAAGTACGGGCTGCGGGAGCGCCACCAGGGCGAGCTCGCCCACGCCGAGTGGATCGCCTTCACCGCCCAGACCCGTATGTCGGGTGTGGACGTGGACGGCAAGAAAACCCGCAAGGGCGCGGCCGGTTCGGTCATCGCCTGGGTCACCGAGCAGGGCGGCCAGGTCTCCGACGACGCCGACCTTCTCGCCAACAAGATCTCCGAGGCCGGCGGAACCCCGCTCCTCGTGGCCGTCCAGGACGAGAAGGGCGCCCGCGTTCTGGGTGTCATCCACCTCAAGGATGTCGTCAAGGAGGGCATGCGCGAGCGGTTCGACGAGCTGCGCCGCATGGGCATCAAGACGGTCATGATCACGGGTGACAACCCGCTGACCGCCCGGGCCATCGCCGAGGAGGCGGGAGTCGACGACTTCCTCGCCGAGGCCACGCCCGAGGACAAGATGGCGCTGATCAAGCGGGAGCAGGCGGGCGGCAAGCTGGTCGCCATGACCGGTGACGGCACCAACGACGCCCCGGCGCTCGCGCAGGCCGATGTGGGCGTTGCGATGAACACCGGTACCTCGGCCGCCAAGGAGGCCGGGAACATGGTGGACCTGGACTCCAACCCCACCAAGCTCATCGAGATCGTCGAGATCGGCAAGCAGCTCCTGATCACCCGGGGCGCCCTGACCACCTTCTCCATCGCCAACGACGTCGCGAAGTACTTCGCGATCATCCCGGCCATGTTCGCGGTGGTCTACCCGGGCCTGGACAAGCTCAACATCATGGGCCTGTCCTCCCCGGAGTCGGCGATCCTCTCCGCGGTCATCTTCAACGCGCTGATCATCATCGCGCTGGTGCCGCTGGCGCTGAAGGGTGTGCAGTACCGGCCGACCAGCGCGGACAAGATGCTCCGCCGCAACCTGGGCCTCTACGGTCTCGGCGGCCTGATCGCCCCGTTCATCGGCATCAAGCTCATCGACCTGATCATCTCCCTCATCCCCGGAATCGGCTGACCCCATGAACACCTCTGTAGGCAACACAGCACGGTTGATCGGGGCGGGCCTGCGGGCCCTGCTGGTCCTCACGGTCATCTGCGGGGTCATCTACCCCCTCGTCGTGACCGGGATCGCCCAGGCCCTGTTCAACGACAAGGCCAACGGCTCCGAGATCAAGGACAAGAGCGGGCAGGTCGTGGGCTCCTCCCTGATCGGCCAGACGTACAACCTGCCCAAGCAGGCACCTTCCGATTCAACTGCGGGCGACGACCCGGAAGAGGCGGCCAAGCCGGACCTGAAGTGGTTCCAGCCGCGTCCCTCCAACGGCCTGGGCTCCAACAGCGTCAACACCCAGTACTCGCTGATCCTCTCCGGCGCCACCAACCGGGCCGGTGACAACGAGGACCTCATCAAGTGGGTCACCGACGCCAAGGCCGCCGTCGTCGCCGACAACTCCACCGCCACCTACAAGGTCAAGCCGGAGGACGTGCCCGCCGACGCCGTCACCTCCTCCGGCTCCGGCCTCGACCCGCACATCTCGCCCGAGTACGCGGGGCTCCAGGTCCACCGGGTCGCCGAGCAGAACAAGCTCGACGTCAAGCAGGTCGAGAAGCTGGTCGCCGACCACACCACCGGCCGCACCCTCGGCTTCATGGGCGAACCCCGCGTCAACGTCCTCGAGCTCAACGTCGCCCTCAAGGAACTGACCAAGAGCTGACGGTCCGCACAGCAAGGGTCGGAGCCGGCGCCCACGCCGGCTCCGACCCTTATCCACCGCAAGAGGAAGGCCCCACACCGATGATCAAGGTGCTGGTGGTGGAAGACGACGTCCAGCTCGTCCGCGCACTCAGGATCAACCTGGAGGCACGGAAGTTCGAGGTGGAGACGGCTTCCGACGGAAAGAACGCCCTTGAGCTCGCAGCCGCCCGCAAGCCGGACGTCATCGTGCTGGATCTCGGGCTGCCGGACATCGACGGCATCGACGTGATCAAAGAGGTACGAAAGACGAGTGGCGTGCCGATCCTGGTGCTCTCCGCCCGCCACATGTCCGAGGAGAAGATCCGGGCCCTGGACGCAGGGGCGGACGACTACATGACGAAACCGTTCAGCATGGACGAGCTCCTCGCCCGGCTGCGGGCTGCCGTCCGCCGAGGGGAAATTCCGGCACCCTCCAAAGAGGTCTCCACGGTCACGACCGACGAGTTCACCGTGGACCTGATCGCGAAGAAGGTCATTCGGAACGACCGCAGCGTGCGGCTGACCCCCACCGAGTGGCACCTGCTGGAGATCCTCATCACCAACCCCGGCCGACTGGTCAGTCAGCGAAAGCTGCTGCTCGATGTCTGGGGACCGACGTACTCCGAGCACACCAACTACCTGCGGGTCTACATGGCCCAGCTGCGCCGCAAACTGGAAGCTGACCCCTCGCACCCGAGGTATCTGATCACCGAGCCCGGCATGGGCTACCGCTTCGAGGGATGACGTCATGGGACGCGGCAAGTTTCGTATCTACCTGGGCTCGGCCCCGGGCGTCGGCAAGACGTACGCAATGCTCTCGGAGGGCCACCGCCGGACGGAACGCGGCACTGATGTCGTCGTCGGCTTCGTCGAGCACCACAACCGGCCGCGTACCGAGGTGATGCTGCACGGTCTGGAACAGATCTCACGGTGCGAGCTGGAGTACCGCGGCTCCACGTTCACCGAGATGGACGTCGACGCGATCCTCGCCCGTCGCCCCGCCGTGGCGCTCGTGGACGAACTCGCCCACACCAACGTCCCCGGCTCGCGCAACACCAAGCGGTGGGAGGACGTCGAGGAGCTGCTCCAGGCCGGCATCGACGTGGTCTCGACCGTCAACATCCAGCACCTGGAATCCCTCGGCGACGTGGTCGAAACGATCACCGGCGTGCGGCAGCGGGAGACCGTGCCCGACGAAGTCGTGCGGCGCGCCGACCAGATCGAGCTGGTCGACATGTCGCCCCAGGCCCTGCGCCGGCGGATGGCGCACGGCAACATCTACAAGTCCGACAAGGTCGACGCCGCCCTCTCCAACTACTTCCGCCCCGGCAACCTCACCGCCCTGCGCGAACTCGCCCTGCTGTGGACCGCCGACCGGGTCGATGAATACCTCCGCGAATACCGCGGCGAACACAACATCCGCACCACCTGGCAGGCCCGCGAACGCATCGTTGTCGGCCTGACCGGCGGCCCGGAGGGACACACCCTCATCCGGCGCGCCGCCCGCCTCGCCGAGAAGGGCTCGGGCGGCGAAGTCCTCGCCGTCTACATCGCCCGCAGCGACGGGCTGACCGCCGCATCACCCAAGGAACTCGCCGCCCAGCGCACCCTGGTCGAGGACCTGGGCGGCACCTTCCACCATGTCATCGGCGACAACGTCCCCGACGCCCTGCTGGAATTCGCCCGCGGATGCAACGCCACCCAGATCGTCCTCGGAGTCAGCCGCCGCCGCGCCTGGCAGTCGGTCTTCAGCCCCGGCGTCAGCGCCACCGTCGCCCGCGAATCCGGGCCCGACCTCGACGTGCACATCGTCACCCACGACGAGGCCGCCAAGGGCCGCGGCCTGCCCGTCGCCCGGGGCGCGCGGCTCGCCCGGCCCCGCATCATCTGGGGCTGGCTCACCGGCATCGTCGGGCCCGCCCTGCTCACCGTACTGCTGAGCCAGGTCGTCCCCGACCTCGGCCTCGCCAACGACATGCTGCTCTTCCTCACCTTCACCGTGGCGGCAGCACTCCTCGGCGGGCTGCTCCCCGCCCTGGCCTCGGCGGCCTTCGGGTCCCTGCTCCTGAACTACTACTTCACCCCGCCCCTCCACCAGCTCACCATCTCCGATCCCAAGAACATCGTCGCCATCTCGATCTTCGTCGGCGTGGCGGTGTCGGTGGCCTCCGTGGTCGACCTGGCCGCCCGCCGTACTCATCAGGCCGCCCGGCTCCGCGCCGAGTCCGAGATCCTCTCCTTCCTCGCCGGCAGCATCCTGCGCGGCGAAACCGCCCTCGACGCCCTGCTGGAACGGGTGCGCGAGACCTTCGCCATGGAATCCGTCGCGCTGCTGGAGCGCGGTACCGACGTCGAGCCGTGGAGTACGGCGGGCAGCACGGGCCCGAACCCGGTCACCCGCCCCGAGGACGCCGATGTGGACATGCCCATCGGCGAGAACATGGCCCTGGCCCTGACCGGCCGGGTGCTGCCGGCCGAGGACCGGCGCGTGCTCGGCGCCTTCGCCGCCCAGGCAGCCGTCGTACTCGACCGCCAGCGCCTGGTCCACGAGGCCGAGGAAGCCCGCCGCCTGATCGAAGGCAATCAGATCCGGACCGCGCTGCTGGCCGCCGTCAGCCATGACCTGCGCACCCCGCTGGCGGGCATCAAGGCCGCCGTGACCTCGCTGCGTTCCACTGACGTGGAATGGTCCGAGGAGGACCGGGCCGACCTCCTGGAGGGCATCGAGGCCGGCGCCGACCGCCTCGACCACCTGATCGGCAATCTGCTCGACATGTCCCGCCTCCAGACGGGCAGCGTCGTCCCGATCATCCGCGTGACCGATCTCGACGAGGTCGTCCCGATGGCCCTGGCCGGAGTGCCCGACGACAGCGTCGAACTCGACATCCCCGAGACCCTGCCCATGGTCGCCGTCGACCGCGGCCTCCTGGAACGGTCCGTCGCCAACATCGTCGAGAACGCAGTCAAGTACAGCCCCGGCGGGGAACCCGTTCATGTCTCCGCCAGTGTCCTCGGCGACCGTCTCGAACTGCGCGTCGTCGACCGGGGACCGGGCGTCCCCGACGAGGCCAAGGACCGTATATTCGAGCCCTTCCAACGGCACGGAGACGCCCCCGCGGGCGCCGGTGTGGGTCTCGGGCTGGCGGTCGCCAGGGGCTTTGTGGAGGCCATGGAAGGCACCCTGACCGCTGAGGACACCCCGGGCGGCGGGCTGACGATGGTCCTCACGCTGCCCATCGCCGGGGGCGCCCGTCCGGTCGCGGCGGAGCTCCCGGCCGACGCCACGACCTGACCCGGCGCCAGGTCGCCAACCACCCCGGCCGACCCCGGCAGTTGCATCCAGTGGCCGTACGGCTCCATGGCCGTACGGCTCCTCGGCTTGCCCTGCCGGGGTCCGGCGATGCTGGCTGTCCGGCCTCTGACGGCCACCCTCCGCAACGACGCCGTCAACATCACATCAGCGCATCGGGAAAGCGCGTCAAACATGCGTCAGCGGCGGGGACGATTCCCGGCCAGCGGGCATACCTTCGCCGAAGCGCGCCCCGGCCGTCCCGCCGGAGCGCCGTCGCACGCTTCCCCACCAGGAGGAACACCATGTCTACGGCAACGCATCCCGAGGACCCCGAGCCTTCCGAACGCTTCCCGGCCGGACCTCTCTACGTCCCCGTCCGGCCGGGACCCGCGGGCTGCTCGGCCCGCTTCTTCCGCACCCCGCCCGGGGAGCGCACAGCAGTCGGCTTCACCTCCGAGAAGCGACTCACCGCCACCCTGGGTGCCGACCAGGCCTGGATCAGGCTCTCCGAGCCCGCGCTGCGGGCCCTCGCCGAACCGATGGGCGTCCGCCGCCTCACGGTCGACCCGCAGTTCTCCGCCCCCGCCCCCACCTCCGTCGCCAAGCCGCTTCCGGTCTGGCGCGACTGGGATCCCCAGCACATCGGCGTGCTGCGCGTGACCGGGGCCGCCGCGGTCGTGTCCTGCATGAACCTCCTGATCGGCTGAGGGGTATCCGTGTCCGTCACCTCCATTTCCCCGGCCCCTGCCCAGGCCCCGGCCCCGGCCACCTCCGTGGAGCTGTCCATCTGGCCGGCTTCCTCCCGGCCGACCGCCGAAGGCGACGTCACCGTCGCCGATGTCTCCCTCACCGAAGCCGCCGACCGGTTCGGCACCCCGCTGTACGTCCTGGACGAGGGCGAGGTCCGCGACCGCTGCCGTGCCTACCGCGCGGCCTTCCCGGACGCGGACGTCGTGTACGCGGCCAAGGCGTTCCTCTGCCGCGCCATGGCCCGCTGGGTCGAGAGCGAGGGCCTGGGCCTGGACGTCTGCTCCGCAGGCGAACTGGGTCTCGCCATCACCGCGGGATTCCCGGCCGAGCGGATCGTGCTGCACGGCAACGCCAAGAGCCCCGAGGACCTCTACACCGCCGTCCGGCTCGGTGTCGGCCGCATCGTCCTCGACAGCACGCCCGAGATCGCCCGGCTGGCCGAGATCGTGCCCGAAGGCGACCGCCAGCAGGTCATGCTCCGGGTCGTGCCCGGCATCGCGGCCGGCGGCCACGCCAAGATCCGCACCGGTACGGAGGACCAGAAGTTCGGTCTGTCGATCACGGACGGCTCCGCCCAGCACGCCATCGCCAGGATCCTCGCCCAGCCCCGCCTCCAACTCGTGGGCCTGCACTGCCACATCGGCTCCCAGATCTCCTCGGTCAAGCCCTATGTGGCCGCGGTGCGCCGGATGATCGGCCTGATGACCCAGGTACGGGACCACCACGGCCTGGAACTCCCGCAGTTGAACATCGGCGGCGGTCACGGCATCGCCTACCGCCCCGGCGAGGACCGCCTCGACATCGGCACCCTGGCCCGCCGGGTCCGGGCAGAGCTGGCGGACGGCTGCGCCCACGCGAAGCTGCCCGTTCCGTACCTCACCATCGAACCCGGGCGCGCCCTCGTCGGCCCCGCCGGAGTGGCCGTCTACCGGGTCCTCACGGTCAAGGAGACCTCGGGGCGTACGTTCGTCGCCGTCGACGGCGGGATGAGCGACAACCCGAGGCCCGCCCTCTACGGAGTCCGGTACGCGCCCCGGCTGATCGGCCGCCGCTCGACGGCCGCGCCCTCCCCCGTCACGGTGGTGGGCCGGCACTGCGAGGCGGGCGACGTCCTGGCCGACGGGGTGCTGCTGCCCGGAGACATCCAGCCCGGCGACCTCCTCGCGGTACCCGCCGCCGGCGCGTACCACCTGTCCATGGCCTCCGGCTACAACCTGGTCGGCCGCCCGCCGGTGATCGCGGTCCGCGACGGCTCCGCACGGATGCTCGTACGGCGTGAATCCCTGGACGACATGAACCGCCGGGACATCGGCCTGTAGGCCTCCGAACGGCGCCGACCACCCGGCCCCCACCACCCGGCCTCCACCACCCGGCCTCCGCCGGGCGTTTGCCCGGCGGAGGTCCCCCACCCATTCCCCCCTGAGGACGAGGTCTCGATGACCGTCGAAAACACTGTCGGCCTGATCGTGGCCGTCGCCCTGCTGACCTACCTGGTCATTGCCCTGATCAAGCCGGAGAAGTTCTGATGCCCGCCCCCGCTCCCGCCCCCACCCTGGCCGATCCGGCCTCCGTGCACGACGTAAGACCTCCCGGAGACGACCGGCCCCGCCGGATCGGCGCCGGCATGCTCGACCCGAAGCAGTTGTGGCGCGCGCTCCCCCAGGCCCTGCGCAAGCTCAACCCGGTGACCCTGTTCCGGAACCCGGTCATGTTCGTCACCGAGATCGGCGCCGCACTCACCACCGGCCTCGCCGTTTTCGACCCCACCCTCTTCGGCTGGCTGATCACCGCCTGGCTCTGGCTGACCGTGATCTTCGGCAATCTGGCCGAGGCCGTGGCCGAGAGCCGCGGCAAGGCGCAGGCGGACACGCTGCGCCGCACCCGGCAGCAGACGACCGCACGGCGGCTGACCGGCTGGGAGCCGGGTGCGCAGGCGGATTCGTACATCGAGGAGACCGTCTCCGCGGGAGAACTCCGGCGGGGCGACATCGTGTTCGTGCCGGCCGGGGAGCTGATCCCCGGTGACGGCGATGTGATCGAGGGCGCGGCCAGCGTCGACGAGTCCGCCATCACCGGTGAATCCGCCCCGGTCATCCGTGAGTCGGGCGGGGACCGCAGCGCGGTCACCGGCGGCACCGGTGTGCTCTCCGACCAGCTCGTGGTACGGATCACCCAGGAACCCGGGGCCAGCTTCCTGGACCGGATGATCTCCCTGGTCGAGGGCGCCAACCGGCAGAAGACCCCCAATGAGCTGGCGCTCAACCTGCTCCTGGTCATGCTGACCTTCGTCTTCCTGGTCGCGGCCGTGACGCTGCAGCCCATGGCGATCTTCTCCAAGGAGGCGATGGCCGCCGCGCACGACACCGCGGCCCTCACCGCCGACGGCGTCACCGGCATCGTGCTGGTCTCGCTGCTCGTGTGCCTGATCCCGACGACGATCGGCGCACTGCTCTCGGCGATCGGCATCGCCGGGATGGACCGGCTCGTCCAGCGCAACGTACTGGCCATGTCCGGGCGGGCCGTTGAGGCGGCGGGCGATGTCAACACCCTGCTCCTCGACAAGACCGGCACCATCACCTACGGCAACCGGCGGGCGGGCGCGTTCCTCCCGGTCGACTCCGTCCCCGTCGAGCGGCTGGCGCGGGCCGCCCTGCTCTCCTCGCTCGCCGACGAGACGCCCGAGGGCCGCTCGATCGTCGAATTCGCTTATCACGAGTACCAGTTGACCGAGCGTGCCGTGGCCGGCGCCGAGTGGGTTCCCTTCACCGCCGCCACCCGCATGTCGGGGGTCGACCTCCCTGACGGCATACGGCTGCGCAAGGGCGCGGCCTCGGCGGTCGCGGCCTGGGTGCGCGGATGCGGCGGCGAGGTGCCGGCCGCGCTGATGGCGACGGTCGACCAGGTGTCCTCCTCCGGCGGTACGCCGCTGGCGGTCGCGGAGTTGGGCGAAGGCGGCTCGGCCGAGATCCTCGGTGTCGTCCACCTCAAGGACGTCGTCAAGCCGGGCCTGCGGGAGCGCTTCGACGAACTGCGCGCCATGGGCATCCGTACGGTGATGATCACCGGCGACAACCCGGTGACGGCCAAGGCGATCGCCGAAGAGGCGGGAGTCGACGACTTCCTGGCCGAGGCGACCCCCGAGGACAAGCTCGCCCTGATCAAGAAGGAGCAGGCGGGCGGCCACCTGGTCGCGATGACCGGTGACGGCACCAACGACGCACCGGCGCTGGCGCAGGCGGACGTCGGCGTGGCGATGAACACGGGCACGTCGGCCGCGAAGGAGGCCGGCAACATGGTCGACCTCGACTCCGACCCCACGAAGATCATCGAGATCGTGGAGATCGGCAAGCAGCTCCTCATCACCCGGGGCGCGCTCACGACCTTCTCCATCGCCAATGACATCGCCAAGTACTTCGCGATCCTGCCCGCGATGTTCGCGGCCGTGTACCCCGGGCTCGACCGGCTCAACATCATGGACCTGCACTCGCCGCTGTCCGCGATCCTCTCCGCCGTCGTCTTCAACGCGGTGGTGATCGTGGCGCTGATCCCGCTGGCCCTGCGCGGCGTGCGGTACCGGCCGAGCAGTGCCTCCGCCCTGCTGACCCGCAATCTGTGGGTCTACGGCCTCGGCGGTGTCATCGTCCCGTTCCTCGCCATCAAGTTCATCGACTTCGCCCTCGTCCAGTTCATCCCGGGGATCTGACCCATGAACACACGACTCCCGCACTGGCTGGCCCAGAACATCGCCGCCGTCCGTGTCGTCCTCGTCCTCACCCTGCTCACCGGCCTGGTGTATCCGCTGGCCATGACGGCCGCCGCGCAAGTCCCCGGCCTGAGCTCCAAGGCGGAGGGTTCGCGGATCTCCGGCCCCGACGGCAGCCGGGCCGGCAGCTCGCTGATCGGCCAGTCCTTCACGGACGCCGAGGGCAACCCGCTGAAGCAGTACTTCCAGTCCCGTCCCTCCAACGCCGGTACGGGCTACGACGCCGGCGCGTCCGGCGCGGGGAACCAGGGCCCCGAGTCCGTGGTGGACACCCTGCCCACCGGCGACGACCCCACCACCGGCAAGGCGAGCCTGCTCACCCAGGTCTGCTCCCGCTCCAAGGCGGTCGCCGACCTGGAGGGTGTGAACGGCGCCCGCCCGTTCTGCACGGGCGACGGGGTCGGCGCGACCCTGGGCGTCTTCTACGACGGCGGTACGAGCGGCACCGTCACCCGGGTGGTCAGCCTCAATCAGGCATGCCCGGCCCAGCCGTTCCTCACCACCCACAAGGGCATCGCCGTGGAGTGCGCAAAGCCCGGCGAGGACTACAGCCGTGCCGTGACCGTCCCCGTACGCGGCGACGCCCCCGCACATCCGGAGGTACCGGCCGACGCGGTCACCGCGAGCGCCAGCGGGCTCGACCCGCACATCAGCCCGGCGTACGCGAAGCTGCAGGTACCGCGGATCGCCCGCGAACGCGGCACCGACACGGGAAGCATCCGCAAGCTGGTCGCCGAGCACACCACCGGCCGCGCGCTCGGCGTGTTCGGTGAGCCGGCCGTCAACGTCGTCACGCTCAACCTGGCGCTGGACCGCGCGTACCCCCGGCACGACTCGAAGAAGCAGGGAGCCTGACCATGGCGGCCTGGATCCAGGCAACGATCATCCTCGCCGTGGTGGTGGGACTGCACGTCCCCCTCGGCGACTACATGGCCCGTGTCCTCGAAGGAGGCCGGCCGGGCCGGGCCGAGAAGGCGCTCTACCGCCTCTGCGGCATCAACCCGGACAAGGAACAGTCCTGGCGGCACTATCTCACCGCCGTCCTGGCCTTCTCCTTCATCAGCATCGCCGCTCTCTTCACGCTCTTCACCCTCCAGGGCAAGCTGCCCTGGTCGGCCGGGCACGAAGGCATGCCGTGGCGGCTCGCCCTGCACACGGCCGTCTCCTTCACCACCAACACCAGCTGGCAGAACTACGCGGGTGAGTCCACGACCGGGCACCTGGCCGTCATGGCGGGCCTGGGCGTCCAGGCGTTCGCCTCGGCGGCGGTCGGCATCTGCGTGGCCCTCGCCCTCGTCCGGGGCCTCGTCCGGCGCAGCACCGACGACCTCGGCAACTTCTGGGTCGACCTGCTGCGCACGATCTTCCGCGTCCTGGTCCCGATCGCGGTCCTCGGCGGGCTGGTCCTGATGGCGGGCGGTGTCGTCCAGAGCCTCGGCGGCGGCCACACCGTCACCACGGTGGCGGGCACCGCCCAGCAGACGATCCCGGACGGACCGGTGGCCTCGTGGGAGGCGCTGAAGCTCTTCTCGGGCGACGGCGGCGGAGTCTTCAACGCCAACAGCGCGCACCCCTTCGAGAACCCGACGGCGTGGACCAACGCCTTCGAGATCGTGCTGATGCTGCTCATTCCGACGGCCTGCATCCGCATGTTCGGCCGGCTGATCGGCAGCCTGAAGCAGAGCTGGACCCTCCTCACGGTGGTCGGCATCCTCTTCGGCCTGCTGCTTGCGGCCGGCACCCTCGCCCAGTCCGCGCACACTGGCACGGTCACCGAGGCCGTCGGCGGCCAGTACGAGGGCACCGAGACCCGCTTCGGGATCCCCGGCTCCACCCTCTTCGGCATCGCGGCCACCGGCAGCGCGGACGGCGCCGCCAACGCGTCGTACGACAGCTTCTCCAGCCTCGGCGGCGGCGTGCTGCTCGCCGCGATGATGCTCGGCGAGATCGCCCCCGGCGGCACCGGCAGCGGCCTCTACGGCCTGATCATCGTCGTCCTGGTGGCCGTCTTCATCGGCGGCCTGATGGTCGGCCGCACCCCCGAGTACCTGCGCAAGCGCATCGGTTACGCGGAGATGCGCTGGGTCGTGGTGTACGCGCTGATCCCGCCCACGGTGATCCTGACGTGCAGCGCGTTCGCGCTGGCGATGGGCGACGCCCAGTCCTCGATGGGCAACGCGGGGGCCCACGGCCTGACGGAGCTGATCTACGCCTACACCAGCAACACCAACAGCAACGGCAGCGCGATGGCGGGCTTCAACGGCGCCACCGACTTCCACAACCTGCTGATGGTGGTCGCCATGCTGGCGGGCCGCTACCTCCCGATGGTCTGCGTCCTGGCCCTGGCCGGCCGTCTCGCCAGGCAGCAGCCGGGTGTGGTCACGGTCGGCACCCTCCGCGCCCAGGGAGTCAACTTCGTCGTCCTGGCCACCGCGGCGTCCGTGATCCTGGCACTGCTCAACTTCCTCCCGGCCCTCTCCCTCGGCACCATCGCCGACGGACTCATGTAGCGGCCCGGGCCGTGGCCGCGGTCCTGGGGGCCGCCGCCGGAAGCATCAGCCTGACCTCGAACCCGGTGCCGGAGGCGCCGGGTTCGAGCGTTCCCCCCATGGTTTCCACCAGGTCCCGGGACATCCGCAGGGTCAGGCCGTGCACCGTACGCCCCGGGCGCGTCCCCGGCGTGCTGCCCTCGGATCCGTCCGTCAGCCGGATCTCCACGAAGCCGGGCCGGGCCTCGGCCGTCAGCAGCGCGGTCCGTTCCGGCGGACTGTGCCGCTGGGCCTCGGCCGCCAGCGCGGTCAACACGCGGGTGAGGACGGCCGCGTCGGTGATCACGTAGGGCAGCTGCTCCGGCAGGCTGCAGCGGATCGTACGGCCACCGGGGCCGAGATCGTCGAGAACGGCGGTCACCACGTCATCGAGGTCGACCGGCCGCAGGTACAGGTCGAGTGCGCCCACATGCAGACGGCTGAGGGCGTCGAGGTCCGAGACCAGCCGGGCGGCGTGGCGCACCGACGACCGTGCCGTGTCAAGGAGGCCGTCCTGCTCCGGGTCCGAGAGGGGTTTGCGGAGTCCGGTGAGAGCCTCACCCGCGGCGCGCAGCGGGCCCCGCAGCTCTCGGCTCGCGGTCAGGAGCAGTGTGGCCCGGGTGTGCTCGGCATCGGCTCGGAGGCCGGATTCGGCGTCATGGGCGGCGAGCCGGCCCTGGGAGTACGCCATGCCCAGTTGCGCCGCGCACACGCCGAGGACCCGCTGGTCGTCGCCGCTCAGCGGTCGCCCCCGGGCGGCCAGGGTGAGGCTGCCGCCGGCGGGGCTTTCCGCGTCGGCGTCGTACGGGCGCTCCGGCGGATCCGCGCCGGTGCTGGCGACGACGTACCAGCGCGGCTCGGCGGCGTGCCCGGTGTCCCTTTCCAGCAGACTCACCGAGTCCAGGCCGAAGTCCTCCCGGACCTGTTCGAGCAGGGTGGGCAGGTCCTCGCCGTGCATCATGGCGGTGGCCAGCCTGCTCAGCGCGGTGGCCTCGGAACTCGCGCGGACCGCCTGGTACGTGCGGCGCGCGGCCGTTCCCGCGGCCATGCCGACGAGAACGGCCGTGACGACGTACACCAGCAGCGCGAGGACGTCGGCGAAGTGCTCGACGCGCAGCGAGTGCAGCGGCGGGGTGAAGTAGTAGTCGGCGAGCAGGCCGGCGGCGAGGGCGGCCAGCAGGGCGGGGACGAGGCCGCCGACCAGGGCGATCACGACGACGGCCAGCAGATAGAGCACCAGCGCGAGGGCGAGGTCCACGCGCTCGCCGAGCAGAACCAGCAGGAACGTCAGGACCGGGAGTGCGACCGCCGCGAGCAGCATCGCCGTCCAGAACCGCCGCGGCCCGGTGGCCCGGGTCGGGTGCGGCAACCGCAGGGCGGGCGACGACCCGGCGGCGCGCTCATGGGTCACGACGAGTACGTCGATGGGGCCGGACCGCTGGATCGTCCGGTGCCCGACGCCGCCCCGGAGGAACGTGGAGAACCTCCCGCGGCGGCTCGCGCCCAGCACGATCTGCGTGACGCTCTCGGCCTCCGCGAACTGCAGCAGCGCTTCGGGAATGTCGTCGCCGGTGGTCTGGTGGTAGCTGCCGCCCAGCGACTCCACCAGCGCTCCTTGGGCCGCGAGGGCGGCCTGATCTCCCCGGACGAGACCGTCGCTCGGTACGACGTGCAGTGCCAGCAGCTCGCTGCCGGGATTGCGGGCGGTGACCCGGGCGGCGCGGCGGATCAGGGTGTCGCCCTCCGGGCCGCCGGTCAGGGCGACCATGATGCGCTCGCGGGTCTCCCACGGGGCGGTGATCCCGTGTTCGGCCCGATAGCGTTGCAGCCCCTCCTCCACACGGTCGGCCAGCCACAGCAGCGCGAGTTCACGCAGGGCAGTGAGGTTTCCCAGGCGGAAGTAGTGGGTGAGGGCCGCCTCGATGCGGTCCGACGGATAGATCTCGCCGTGCAGCATGCGCCGGCGCAGCAGCTCCGGCGGTAGGTCGACGAGCTCGATCTGGTCCGCCCGGCGTGCCACCTCGTCGGGCAGGGTCTCGCGCTGCGGAACACCGGTGATCTGCCGAACCACGTCGCCCAGGGACTCCAGGTGCTGGACATTGAGGGTGGTGACCACGTCGATCCCCGCGTCCAGAAGCTCCTCGACGTCCTGCCATCGCTTGGCATGGCGGGAGCCGGGCACATTGGTGTGCGCCAGTTCGTCGACCAGGGCGACCTGCGGACGGCGGGCGAGCACCGCGTCCAGGTCCATCTCGGTGAACGTCGCCCCGCGGTACTCCATGGTGTGCCGGGGAACGACCTCCAGCCCCTCAGCCAGGGCGGCGGTGGGCCGTCGCCCGTGCGGCTCGACAAAGCCGACGATCACATCGGCGCCGGCCGAGGCCAGGCGCTGCCCTTCCTCGAGCATCGCGTACGTCTTCCCCACCCCGGGGGCGGCCCCGAGGTACACCCGCAATCGCCCACGCGCCATGGTCGCGTTCCTGCCCGGTCGTCACGCCTTCGCCCTCCTCTCCATGGTGCGCCGCCGTGACCGCGCCCGCGCTCTGCCGCCGTCCGTACTTATGCCGCGTGTCTCAGCCCGGTGAGGACGGGCCGGTGGTCGCTGCCCAGGTCGGGCAGGACGCTGGTGCTGGTGGGCGCCAGGCCGCGCAGGAGTACGTGGTCGATCCGGACCATGGGGAAGGCGGCGGGCCAGGTGAAGCCGAAGCCTCGGCCTGCGTCTGCCTGTGCGGGGCTGAGGTGGCGGGCGAGGGGGGCGAGGCCGCGGTCGTGCACGCTGCCGTTGAGGTCGCCGAGCAGCATCACGCGGTCGGCCGGGTCCTCGGCTATGCGGTCGGCCAGCGCGGTGGCGGCGGCGTCGCGGGGCCCGATCGTGAAGCCCTCGTTCGCGCGGACGCGTACGGAAGGCAGACGCACGGCGTAGACGGCGGTGTCTCCGCCGGGCATGCCCGCAACGGCCCGGATCGCATGGGGCCAGGAGCCGCCCAGGTGCATGGCCTCGACGTCATGCAGTGCGTATCGAGACCACAGACCCAGGGTGTTGTAGGTGGCGTGGTGGTGGTAGGTCCCGGCGAGTGCCTTCTTGTACCTGGCCATGTCCGGCACCGGCACCTTCTCCAGGGCGACGAGATCGGCGCCGGTGGCGATCACTTCACGGGCAATGGCCTCCGGGGTGGTGCGGTCCCCGCCCACGTTGAAGGTCAGGGCCTTGAACTCGGAGTGGCCGGCGCGAGGGGTGCCTGCCAGAGCGGGCACGAAGACGTAGCACCAGGCCACCAGCGGCACCAGGGTTGCGGCCACCCCAAGGGGTGAGCCGCGCGTCAGCGCCCACAGCAGGAGCACCGGTATCAGAGCACCGAACCACGGGAGGACGTTCTCGGCGAGGCTGCCGAGTTGGCCCGGAGTGTTGGGCAGCAGCTCCGGAAAGAGCAGCACTACGGCGAGGAGGAGGGCGGCAACGGCTATGCGTTTGGTGTGCCGGGGCCGGCTCCCCGGTCCGTCCAGCACAACGACCACCTCTGTCATGTATCAATGAAATAAGGGAATAAGGGACTATCCCCTCGACAACAGACAGACCATGACATCCATAAATCATCCAGGTCAAATCTGAGCCCTGTGTGGCCTTGTTCATGAGGGCCGGTACTCATGAACAAGGCCGGACAGGGCATCACCGGTCCTGCAGAAGGTTCTTGCCTACGACTCCCGCACAAGTCGCCCCGCTGCCGGCCGCGGCGCGGGCGGGACCGGCGGAGGGTACGGGCCGTGACAGGCAGGCCGGTCGGGGATCGGTCTCTGGTCGGGCGGGCTGCCGAAGGGGGAGGCTCTCGAGGGGGCGAGCACCCCGGGCGGTTCGCCACCACCTCCTCGACTGAGGGTCCCCCAGGCGAATCCGACGATGCCGGCCTGGAGTCGTGACTCCACGTCGAGCTTCGCGAGGATCTGCGCCACATGGGCCTTGGCGGTGCGTTCGGTGATGGCGAGACGGACCGCAATGGTCCGGTTCGACGCCCCCTTGGCAAGGAGTTGGAAGACGTCGAACTCACGCTCCGACAGCAGCGGCACACGGGCCAGGACGGCGTCCCAGGCGCGGTCGTGGGGCGTGGCCCCCCGGTCGGTGACGAGGTAGGAGCCCCAGACGTGCGGGCTCCAGGTCTCTACGGCGTTCATGGTGTTGACGGACTCCTGAGTTCTCGACCGTGGGATGGGCCGTCGGCGGTACCGACGGTTCGACGCAGGCCGTGCGGGGCCTGGGCGTGCACCGCGCGCGAGTTGGGGGGAACACACCGCAGGCGCGCAGGGAGGGAGGCATGGGCAGCACCGTCCGCAGGCCCGACCGGTTCAAGGGGGATGCCGGTGGGCTCAGTGCGGAGGACGGACGGTGATGGTGGTCCGGGCGCGCGGCACGCCGCGCCAGTGACGCCCGGGGAGGATGCACACCACCGCAGATCTGGACGAAACGGACCTGACGGGACCGTAGGCGTCACTCCGGAGGCGTACTACACGGGGGGGTACGACCCGGCTGCGGGCTCTCACCCCCGCCCGGATCCGCCGGACCGGGGTGGTTGTGGTCGCGCGGTCCGGGCGGGCGCGCACTGCGCCCCGCGCGGCGGCGGGTTCTGGGAGGCGGCGCGGGCATGGTGCCGCCCGACCTCCCGCAGGCAGCAGAGAAATCGAGTTCCGTCGGCTACGGCCGAGCACAAGTCTCGGTCGCGGGGTATTGCGGCGACCCGACGCCGGATATCACCGACGGCCGTCACGGGTAAGCCGGCTTCCCGACCCCCGCCGTTCGCCTTCATTTTTTCAGCCATCTGGGCGGCGAATATCCGCCACCTGTTTTCCGGCCACGAGGGAATACAATTCCGGACACGGGAATCGGATAACGGACTCCTCGTCCCCGCAGGCACGCATCCACAGGGACAGAAGGCCCTTGCCGGCAGGAGCAGTTCCCCCCGCCCCACTGCGAGACGATCATGCTGAAGGTCCGTCTGGTCACAGGGTGTACGCCCCTCGCCCATGACAACTCCCTCGGGTGTCTTGAAGGAATGGGTGGCCCGGACGCAATTGGCCGACGCGTGATCGGCGACGAAAGGGATTACTCCCTGGTCACCACGTATGTCACGCTACTCGACGTATTCCTGTGGAGGCAATGCGTGATCCAATATCTGAGACAGTATCCGGCTGAAAATCGTCCGACGCCCGTCCGGATATCTCGCTTTTCTGGTTGCGAAATAAACCAGAAACACGGATGCGCCCGCCGGCGGTGCCGGCGGGCGCATCGGGTCGTTGAGGGACGGGTCTACGGGACTCCGGCCAGGCGCAGCAGCGCCGCCGTGGCTGCGGCGGCGAGCACCACCACCAGGAACGGCGCCTTGCGCCAGGCGAGCACGCCACCGACGACGACGCCGGCGGGCCGGGCCACGCCGGCGAAGTCGGCACCCTCGGCAAGTGCCGACGTGGCAGCGAGGGCGGCGAGCAGGACGACCGCGGAGACCTCCAGCAACTTCTCCGCCCGCTGCGGGAAGGTGACCCGGGCGCGCAGCGCCGGGCCGGAGAGGCGGAGCAGAAAGGTGCCGCCCGCCAGGGCCAGCATCGCGGCCAGGGCCGGCACCACGGGTACGGCGTCGCTCAACGGACCGCTCCTTCGGAGGACTCTGACGGATCGGATGACTCTGACGGATCGGAACTATCTGATGCTGTGGCGGGGGCGTCCTCCGGTCCGGCCGGCGGAGCCGAACCCTCCTGCCGCGCCGAGAGGAGAACGAACAGCGGCAGCGCGCCGAGCGCGACCAGGACGGGCAGGCCGGCGGGGAGGAACGCAACCGCCGCCAGGGCCAGGGCGCAGCCCGCCAGGGCGGTCCGCCGCAGTGCCCGCTCCTTGAGGGCGGGCAGGATCAGCGCCACGATCACCGCGGGGAACATGGCGTCCAGCCCCAGGGTCCCGGTGTCCTCGACCACACTTCCGAGCAGCGCCCCGAGGGCGGCACCGGTCGGCCAGCAGACCAGGATGCCGAGGCCGCAGGCCCAGTACGCGGCGCGCTTGCGCGGGAGGCCGTCCTGGGCGATGGCGAAGACGACCGTCTCGTCGTTCATCAGGTGGGTGCCGAGCAGGCGGCGCCAGCCGCGCCCCAGTACATCGGGGACTGCCAGGCCGAACGGCAGGTGGCGGGCGTTGACCAGCAGGCCGGCCAGGAGGGCGGCGATCGGGCTGCCGCCGGCCGCGATGATCCCGACGAAGAGGAACTCCGAGGACGCGGCGAGGACGAGCGCGCCCATCAGGACGGGGAACCACCAGGCGAAGTCGGCGGTGACCGAGACGGCGCCGTACGAGACGCCGATGACGCCGACGGCCAGGCAGACGAGGGCGATGTCGCGTAACGGGCCCCGGTCCAATGTTCTCCATATCGAACGCATGGCGTTTATGATGAACACCGCAGCAACGTTCGTCAAGGCGAACAATCGACCACTGGAGCGAACGCCGTGTCCGATGCCGATGCCGAAGCCAATCCCGCTCTCAAGCCCCCGCTCGAAGTGATCGCCGCCTCCCTGCGGGCGGAGCGCGTACGGGCGGGGCTCTCCCTCACCGAGGTGGCCCGCCGGGCCGGACTCGCCAAGTCCACGCTCTCGCAGCTGGAATCAGGCGCCGGAAACCCCAGCCTGGAGACGCTGTGGGCGCTGTGCGTGGCCCTGGAGATCCCGTTCTCCCGGCTGCTCGCCGCCCCCCGGCCACAGGTCCAGGTGATCCGGGCGGGCGACGGGCCGGCGGTGGACTCCGCACAGAGCGCCTACCGCGCGACCCTGCTCACCGCCTCCCCGCCGGGTGCCCGACGCGACGTGTACAGCATCGCGGCCGAGCCCGGGCCCCAGCGCTCCTCCGCCGCGCACCTGCCCGGCGTGCTGGAGCACGTGGTCATCAGCTCCGGCCGGGCCATGGTGGGCACCGCCGACGAACCGGTGGAACTGCACCCGGGTGACTACATCTGCTACCCGGCCGACGTGGCGCACGTCTTCCAGGCACTGGAGCCCGGGACCCGGGCCGTGCTCGTCTCCGAACACCACTGAGCGCCGGACCGGACCCGAAGGGGTCCGGTCCGGCGCTCGCCGCCGGCAGCCGGCCGTCAGTGGCCCATACCCAGCCCGCCGTCGACCGGCAGGACGGCGCCCGTGACGTACGCGGCGCCCTCGGAGGCCAGGAAGTGCACGGCCGCGGCCACCTCGTCCGCGTGGGCCCCGCGGGCCAGCGGCACCCGGTCCAGCATGGCGGCCCGCTGCCCCTCGCTGAGAGCCCGGGTCATGTCCGTCTCGACGAAGCCCGGCGCCACCACATTGCAGGTGACCCCGCGGGAGCCGAGCTCGCGCGCCACCGACCGGGCGAAGCCGACCAGGCCGGCCTTGGACGCCGCGTAGTTGGCCTGCCCTGCCGAGCCGAGCAGGCCCACCACCGAGGACACCAGCACGATCCGGCCCCTGCGGGCCATCAGCATCTCCCCCGCGGCCTGCCGCACCACTCGGAAGACACCGGTCAGGTTGGTGTCGAGGACGTCGGTGAAGTCCTCCTCGGCCATCCGCACCAGCAGCCGGTCACGTGTGATGCCGGCATTCGCCACCAGCACCTCCACCGGCCCGTGGGCCTCCTCGACCTCCCCGAACGCCCGCTCCACCGCGTCGGCGTCGGTGACATCGCAGGTGACCGCGAGGCATCCCAGTTCCTTCAGTTCCGCGGGCGGCTCACCGGTGCGGTACGTCACCGCGACCCGGTCGCCCGCCTCGGCGAACGCGCGCGCCACCGCGAGGCCGATACCCCGGTTCCCGCCGGTGACCAGGACCGAACGGCTCATCTCTCCCACGCACCCTTTCCGTACCTCTGTGTCGTCCCGGGGCCGCGAGCGCGGCCAGCGGGGTCAGGCGATCTTGTGGACCCAGCCGAACGGGTCCGGCCGGAGCCCGGTCTGGATCCCCGTCAGTTCGGTGTGCAGGCGCGTGGTGACCGGGCCGGGCTTCCCGCCGCCGATCGTCCAGTCGCCGTCCGCGCTGCGTACGAAGCCGACCGAGGTGACCATGGAGGACGTCCCGCAGGAGAACACCTCGGTCAGCGCCCCCGACTCCGCGTCGGCCCGCCACTGCTCCACGCTGATCCGGCCCTCCTCGGCCTCGTAGCCGAGTTCGGCCGCCAGGGCCAGCACCGAGTCCCGCGTGACGCCCGCCAGCAGGGTGCCCGACAGCTCCGGGGTGACCAGCCTCGACCCGTAGACGAAGAACAGGTTGCTGGTGCCCATCTCGTCCACCCAGCGGCGCTCCGCCGAGTCCAGCCACACCACCTGGTCGCAGCCCTGCTCCCGGGCCTGCGCCTGGGCGACCAGTGTGCCCGCGTAGTTGCCGCCGCACTTGGCCTCACCGGTCCCGCCGGGCGCGGCCCGGGTGTAGTCCTGGGACAGCCAGACGGTCAGCGGCTTTGCTCCCGCGGTGAAGTACGAGGCCGCGGGCGAGGCGATCACCATGAACCGGTAGGCGGCGGACGGCCCGTAGAAGCCGATGGTGTGCTGCGTCGCGATCATGAAGGGGCGCAGGTAGAGGCTGTGCCCCTGCTGCTCCGGGACCCAGTCGCGGTCGGCGGCCACCAGCAGTTCCAGCGCCTCCACGAAGGTCTCCTCCGGCAGGGCCGGCATCGCCATCCGGGCACAGGAGCGGTTGAGCCGCTCGGCGTTGGCGTAGGGGCGGAAGGTGGCCACGGTCCCGTCCGGACGGCGGTAGGCCTTCATGCCCTCGAAGACCTCCTGGCCGTAGTGGAAGACCTGGGCCGAGGGGTCGAGCACCAGCGGGCCATAGGGGTGCAGCCGGGCGTCGTGCCAGCCCCGTTCCCGGTCCCAGTCGATGCTGATCATGTGGTCGGAGAACACCTCGCCGAAGGCGGGTGCCTCGAGGAGCGCGGCCCGCTCGGCAGGGGGCAGCGGGTCGGCCGGCTCGTGGGTGAAGGTGATGGTCATGGCTCGCTCCGAGGCGTCGTCGCAGGGATACCGGTTCACAGCGGGGTGTTGGCGTGCTTGCGGTTGGGCTGGTCCGCGTGCTTGGTCCGCAGCATCCGGAAGGCCCGGATCAGCTGGGACCGGGTCTCGGCGGGGTCGATCACGTCGTCGACCAGGCCGCGTTCGGCCGCGTAGTAGGGGTGCATCAGCTCCGAGCGGTAGTCCTTGACCATCCGGTCCCGTGTCGCCTGCGGGTCGTCGGCCGCGGCGATCTCCCGGCGGAAGATGACATTGGCCGCGCCCTCGGCACCCATCACCGCGATCTCGTTCGTCGGCCAGGCGTAGGACAGGTCGGCGCCGATGGAGCGGGAATCCATCACGATGTACGCGCCGCCGTACGCCTTGCGCAGGACCAGGGAGATGCGCGGGACGGTGGCCTCGCAGTATGCGTACAGCAGCTTCGCGCCGTGCCGGATGACCCCGCCGTGCTCCTGGTCCACCCCCGGCAGGAACCCGGGGACGTCCACCAGGGACAGCAGCGGGATGTTGAAGGCGTCGCACATCCGCACGAAGCGGGCGGCCTTTTCGCTGGCGCGGATGTCCAGGACGCCCGCCAGCGCCACCGGCTGGTTGGCGACGATGCCCACGACCTGGCCGCCCAGCCGGGCCAGCCCGCACAGGATGTTGGGGGCCCAGCGCTCGTGGACCTCCAGGAAGTCGCCGTGGTCGACGATCTCCTCGATGACCTTGCGCATGTCGTACGGCAGCTTGCCCTCGGCCGGCACCAGGCTCAACAGGGCGTCGCAGTACCGGTCGTCCGGGTCGACGGCCACGGGAGCGGGCGGATCCTGCTGGTTGTTCGAGGGCAGCAGGGACAGCAGGTAGCGCACCTCACTGAGGCAGGTCCACTCGTCCTCGTAGGCGAAGTGGCACACCCCGGACAGCTCCGCGTGCACGTCGGCGCCGCCGAGCCGCTCCTGGGTGACGTCCTCACTGGTCACCGCCCGGACCACGTCCGGGCCGGTGATGAACATCTGCGAGGTGCCGCGCACCATGAAGACGAAGTCGGTCAGCGCGGGAGAGTAGGCGGACCCGCCGGCACACGGTCCGAGGATCACCGAGATCTGCGGGATCACCCCGGAGGCCCGGACGTTGCGGCGGAAGATGCCGCCGTAGCCGGCCAGGGCGGAGACGCCCTCCTGGATGCGGGCGCCGGCCCCGTCGTTGAGCGAGACCAGCGGGGCACCGGCCGCGATGGCCATGTCCATGATCTTGTGGATCTTCTCCGCGTGTGCCTCGCCGAGCGCACCGCCGAAGATCCGGAAGTCGTGGGCGTAGACGAACACGGTCCGGCCCTCGACCGTGCCCCAGCCGGTGATCACACCGTCGGTGTGGGGCCGGCGCTCCTCGATGCCGAACCCGACGGCCCGGTGCCGGCGCAGCTGCTCGACCTCGTTGAACGACCCCGGGTCCAGCAGCAGTTCGATGCGCTCGCGGGCGGTCAGCTTGCCCTTGGCGTGCTGGGCTTCGGTGGCCCGGTCGCTCGGGCCCCGGAGGGCCGCCTCCCGGGTCGCGTGCAGCTCCGCCACCCGCCCGCGGGCGTCGGTGCCCGGCTGCGGCGCCCGGCGGGGGGATTTCTGCTGGACGGTCATCTACTCTCGTTCTCCTTCCGGGGAGGCCGGCACGGCCGGTACGGCGACGGCGGTGACGAGTACGTCGCCCGAGACCCGCCAGCGGCCCGTGAGTACGTCGGGCAGATCAGGTACATCGGGCAGGTCGGGCACGTCGGCGCAGAAGGTCTCCGCCGACGGGTCGAAGCGGACGCGGGCCTGGCGGAAGCCCAGGAAGAGCCCGGTGGCCGGGAACCACGCCTTGTAGACGCTCTCTTTCGCGCTGAACAGCAGCCGGTCCCAGCGCACTTCGGGCCGACGGGCGAGCAGTTCCGCCACGAGTGCGCGCTCCTCGGGGCCGGCGACGAACTCCAGCACGTCGGCGTCCAGCGGCAGGTGCGGCTCGGCGTCGATGCCCAGCGCGCCGATCTCGCCGCGCCGGGCCACCGCGGCGGCCGTGTAGCCGCGGCAGTGCGTGATGCTGCCGACCACCGAACGGGGCCAGCCGGGCGCGCCGCGCTCCCCCGCCGGGATCGAGGCGGCGGGCGTACCGAGCCGTTCCAGGGCGCGGTGCGCGCAGTGCCGGCCGTTGGCGAACTCCCTGCGCCGCGCGGGCGCGGAGCTGTGCAGCGAGGCGGCCTCGGCCCGGTGGGGCACGTATTCCGGGTGGTCCTCCGAGGATTCCCAGGCGGCCACCGGCGGGGGCAGCAGCCCTGTGATCACCACCGGGCCCCCACCGGTTCCCCCGGCGCCGGCACCACGGCGGGGCGGCAGCGCTGCCGGTGTGCGCCCAGGCCCGCCACCTCCGCCTCGACCAGGTCCCCGGCCCGCAGGTACGGCTGGTCCGGCCGGCCGAGGGCAACGCCGCCGGGGGTGCCGGTCAGCACCACGTCGCCGGGGTGCAGCACCATGAAGCGGCTCAGGTACCAGACGAGGTGGGCCACGTCGTAGACCATGTCCGCGGTGGTGCCGTCCTGTACGAGTCGGCCGTTGACCTTGCAGGTCAGCCGCAGCGCCTGCGGGTCCCCGGCCTCGTCGGGCGTCACCAGGTACGGCCCCAGCGGGCCGAAGGTCTCGAAGGACTTGCCCTTCACCCACTGCCCGCCGCGCTCCAGCAGCCAGCTGCGCTCGGAGAGGTCGTTGGCGGTGGCGAAGCCCGCGATGTGCGAGGCGGCGGCGGCCCGGTCGGGCAGGTAGCGGGCGGTCCGCCCGATCACCACCGCGAGTTCGACTTCCCAGTCGGTCTTGTCGCCGCCCGGGGGCAGCAACAGGTCGTCGTGGGGGCCGACCATGGTGGAGGGCGCCTTGCTGGCGACGATCGGCTCGTCGGGCAGGGGCAGTCCCGCCTCGGCGGCGTGCGCCCGGTAATTGAGCCCGATGGACAGCAGGTGTCCGCCGGGGCGGACGGGCGGCCCGATCCGCTCGGCGGCCGGATCGACCTCCGGCAGCCTGTCGCCCTCCCGCTCCAGCCGCGCCGCGAGGCCGCGCAGCGCGTCGGGGTCCAGGTGGGCGCCCGTCCAGTCCTCCACCCAGGCGGACAGGTCCCGGACGGTGCCGCCGGGGCCGACGGCACAGGGCCGCTCCCGCCCCGGCGGCCCGATCCTCAGCAGCCGCATGTCAGCCGGCCGCCGGGCTCTGCTCGAGGTACTTCTCGAAGAAGCGGGTCTCCTCGTCGGTCAGCCGCCGGGGCCGTCCGGCCCGGTAGTCGAACGGCGCCATCACCGTCGAGGCGGTGGCGTAGACGGTGTCCCCGTCCCGGACCACGTAGTCGATGGCCACGGTCGCCGACTGGAGGTCGGAGACCCACATCTCGATCTCCACCGGCTCGTGCCGGTGGACCAGCTGCTTGCGGTAGCGGATGGAATGCTCCACCACCACCGAGCCGTCCCGGAAGAAGGCGTCACCGTCGGTCGGTGCCATCCGGAAGACGAAGTCAACCCGGGCCTCCTCCAGGTAGCGCAGGTAGGAGACGTTGTTGACGATGCCGTAGACATCCATGTCCGACCAGCGGATCGGGCAGGGGTAGCTGTGCCGTGCCATCAGGACCGGTCCCCTTCTGCATTGTCCGGGCCGTGTGCGCCGGTCTGCCCCTGGAAAGCCGTCACGTAGTCGTCGGCGGCGATCGGCGCCCGGAGCAGCTCCGGGGTCAGGCCGAACCCGTCGATGAGGGTCTGCACGTACGGCAGCAGGTCCGCGCACAGCGCGTCCCGCTGTTCGGCGATCTCCTCGACCTGGCCGGCGGTGAGCACACCGTTCGCCAGGTACCAGCCCGCGTCCCGGCCGATCTCGGTCAGCCCGTACAGCGCGGTCAGCAGGCCGAGTGCGGCGCCGGACTCCTCGGTGCGCGCGGCGTCGGCCGCCTCGGACAGGCATTCCAGCGCGGTGCGCACGCCGCGCGCCCGGGCCATCTCCAGTCCGGTGTTGATGGTGGCGTTCCACGCCTCGAAGTACGTCCGGTCCACGGAGTCGTCGGCCATGGCCGTACGGGCCCGGCGCAGCAGTTCCTGCTCCCGGTGGCGTACCGCGGCGACCAGGAACCCCGCGTCGCGCAGGTCGCGGCCGTGCGGGTCGGGCACGGCGGGCGGCTCCGCGTCGGCGTCGCCGCCGGCGATGATCTGCCCGGCGGTGGTGGCCAGCAGCACCTGGTTGTCGCCCTCCGCGGTGACCAGGCCCTGGAGCAGGGAACCGTAGTCCGCGATCCGGTTGACGCTGAAGATGCCCTGGGCGCCGCAGCGTTCCCGGCATACGGCGATGACGTCGGTCATCTCCCAGGTGGACAGCGCCTTGGTGATCGACACCAGGTGGTTCAGCTCGGCCGGCGCGGCGTTCGGCGGGGCCGCGGTGAACTCCCGCTTGGCGTGGTTGAGCAGCAGCGTCATCGCGTACGTCCGCGCCAGCGCGGTGAACAGCGCCAGCTGGTGGCTGCGGTACTCGATGACGGGCAGGTCGTTGCGGCCGGGGGCGTTGGTGAGCCGCTGCACCGCGTAGCGCAGGGCGACGTAGACGCTCGCGCGGCCGGCGCCGGTCGCCGCGCTGGAAACGCACAGCCGTCCGGGCAGGATGCGGCTCATGGCCCGCAGGAAGCGCTTGCGCTGGTTGCCGGAGGCGGGGCGGAACACGCCGTCCTCGCCGAAGCCGCCCATGTCGCCGTGGAGCAGGTTGCGGCGGGGGACGCGTACGTGGTCGAACCAGGTGAGGCCGTTGTCCAGGCCCTGCACCGGCTTCTCCGGGCAGGGGGCCGCGTGGATGCCCTCGCACAGCTTGGTGCCGTCGCTGATGCGCACCAGGAACGGGAAGACGCCGTGGTCCTTGCCGTCCGCCTTCAGGCGCGCCATCACCACGGCCAGCTTGGGGACGTCCCTGAAGCCGCTGTAGGACATGTACTTCTGCGCGAGCGCGTCCGGGGTGTTCAGGACGAACGTCTCGGTCTCGGGGTCGTAGACGGCCTCGGTGCGCAGCGCGGCCACGTTGTTGCCGTAGCCGAGCTCGGTGGCCATGTAGGGGCTGAAGGAGTCCAGCCGGTCCAGCTCGTCGACCAGGTCCTTGAGGTCCTCGCGGTCGCCGTGCTCCACGACGGTGCCGAAGGCCAGGTTGTAGTGGACCATCAGCAGCGAGAACGTCGATACGTCCACCAGCGAGGGCCACTCGGCCAGGGCGAAGAGCCGCCAGGGGTTCGCCAGGATCTCCCGCGGGCTCTCCAGGGCGCCGTGCACGGCGCGCGACCGCTCGTAGGCCAGCTTGCCGGCCTCGGTCATGTTCAGGCCCTCGCGGGGGTCGAACACGGGGTCCAGCAGGAGGTCGTGGAGATCCTGGTGGGTCTGCTCGTACCTGCCGTCGAAGAGCAGCCGGGTGAGGTCGGCGGAGGCCGACGAGGTCATCTGAGGGTCCTTTCCAGCGGTTCGGATCGTGCGGGTCGGCCGGCCGGCCGTCGGGGGGCAGTGGGTACGCCGACCCACCGCCCCCGCGCCACTCGAGCGGTCGGTGCCGTCAGGCGGACGCGATCAGCAGGGCGGCGTTCTGGCCGCCGAAGCCGAAGGAGTTGCTCAGGGCCACCTCCACCCGGCGGTGGCGCGCGGCGCCGTGGACGACGTCCACCTCCACCCTCGGGTCGATCTCGGTGGTCCCCGCCGACGGCGGGATGACACCGTGGTGCACCGTGAGCGCCGCGAAGGCGGCCTCGATGGAGCCGGCGGCGCCCAGCGGGTGCCCGGTGACCCCCTTGGTGGAGCTGACCTGGACATCCGTCCCGGCCACCCGGCGGATGACGCCCGCCTCGATCACGTCGTTGAGCGGGGTGGACGTGCCGTGGGCGTTGACGTATCCGACGTCGCTCCCGGTCAGCCCGGCGTCGGCGAGCGCCGCCCGGACCGCCAGTTCGGCCCCCTTGCCCTCGGGGTGCGGGGAGGTCACGTGATGCGCATCCGCGGAGGCGCCGTACCCGATCACCCGGGCCACGGGCTGCACGCCGCGCGCCCGTGCGTGGTCCTCGGACTCCAGTACGACCACGCCGGCGCCCTCGCCGAGGACGAAGCCGTCTCGGCCGGCGTCGAAGGGGCGCGAGGCGGTCTGCGGGTCGTCCAGGCGCCTGGACAGGGCCCGCATCCGGGCGAAGGAGGAGACGTACAGCGGGGTGATGGGGGCTTCGGCGCCACCCGCCACCACGATGTCGGCGAGTCCGGAGCGGATCAGCTCGCGGCCGAGGCCGATCGCGCTGGCGCCCGCGGCACACGCCGTGCACGGGGCCATGCAGGGGCCGTTGGCGCCGATGTCGATGGCGACCTGCCCCGCAGCCATGTTCAGCAGGCCCATGGGCAGGGTCATCGAGGAGACCTCCTCGGGGCCCTCCTCGATCAGCACCCGGTGCTGCTCCTCCAGCGTCGCGGTGCCGCCGGCCCCGGAACCGAGGATGACGGCCACCCGCGAGCTGTCCGCCCACTCGCCGGGGGTGAGCCCGGCCTGCGCCAGGGCTTCGCGGGCGGCGACCAGGGCGAACTGGGAGTAGCGGTCCCACTGCCAGGCAGCGCGCAGGCCCTGTCCGGCCGGGTCGAAGTCGGGCACCCGGCACGCCATCGTCACCGGCAGGCCGGCAAGGCCGGGGTGGTGCGCGGCCGTCGGCCGGCCGTCGACCACCCGGTCCCAGCTCTCCTTGACGCCGATGCCGGCGGGCGTGACGAGCCCGATGCCGGTGATGGCGGCGGCGAATCCGGTCATCAGACCGCGGCGCCCTTCTGCTCGACGAGGGCGACGATGTCCGCAACGACGGAGACCTCGGACAGCTCCTCATCGGTGATGGCGATGCCCAGGCGCTTCTTCAGGGCGGTGGCCAGCTCGATCTGGGAGAGCGAGTCGAGGCCGAGGTCGTCGAAGGTCGCGTCGGCAACGACCGTCGCGGGGTCGAGGTCGAAGCGGGCGACGAAGACCTCGACGACGGAGTCGTGGACAGAGCTCATGGTGTTCCTCCTGAAAGTGGAATGGGCAATGTGGATTGGGGAATTGGGTGCCCGACCGACGGGTCAGTCGACGGGCTCGGCGGGAATATCGGGCCAGACCAGGACGGTCGAACCCCACGACAGGCCGGCGCCGAAGGCGGAGAGCAGCACCCGCTGGCCCGCCTTCAGGTCGCCACGGGCGGCGTAGTCGTTGAGCAGGAGCGGCACGGACGCCGAGAGGGTGTTGCCCACCCGGTCGATGTTCACCGCGACCTTCTCCTCGGGGACCTCCAGCTCCTCCGCCACCGCCGCCACGATGCGGATGTTGGCCTGGTGGCCGACGAACCAGTCGACGTCCCCGACGGCCCAGTCGGCCCGCTTGAGGGCCGTCTGCGCCGACTGCGTCATCCGTTCGACGGCCTGGGTGTAGAGCGCCCGGCCCTCCATCCGCAGGTACCAGTCCTCGGTGGGGACGGAGGCGTGGCCGAGGCCGCCGTCGGCGGACCGCTGGCGCGAGCCGCCGGCCGGGATGGCCAGCAGGTCCGCGAGGGCGCCGTCGCTGCCGAGGTCGAACGGGCCCAGCGCGCCGGGCTCGTCGGGCTCCCCGCGGCGCAGCACCACCGCGCCCGCCCCGTCGCCGAAGATCGGCGCGGTGGCCCGGTCGGCGGGGTTCACCAGGGTGGTGAACGCCTCGGATCCGACGAACAGCACGGTGTCGGCGGTGCCCGACTCGATCAGCCCGGCCGCGGTGGCGAGTCCGTAGAGGAACCCGCTGCACGCCGAGGTGAGGTCGAACGCGGCGATCGTGCCCAGCCCCAGCCGGGAGGCGACCTCCGGCGCGACCGCCGGGCAGAGCCTCTCGGGCGAGGTGGTCGCCACGACGAGCGCGTCGACGCCGCTCAGCCCGGCCGAACTCAGGGCCCGGGCACCGGCCCGTACCGCGAGTTCGCCCGTTGAAAGACCCTCGGAGACGACCCGCCGTTCCCGGATTCCGGTCCTGGTGCGGATCCACTCGTCCGTCGTGTCCAGCGTGCGTGAAAGGTCGTCGTTCGTGACCGCGCTGGGCGGGAGGTACCCCCCGATCCCGGTGACCACTGCCGCCATTGACCCACCCCCTCGTAGAGGCCGCATCCACGGCCCGACCTGGCGTCAACAGACTTGCCGACACGGCTGTGACCAGGCAATTGGCCCTTGGTACACCCACTCTCGAGCGTGTACCAAGGGCCAATTGACCCCCCGGTCGGGCCGGTGCGAGCCTCCCGGCTATGAGCACGACAACCTCTGATCTCACTGATCTCGCCGGGCTCCTCGCCGAACTCCTCCCCGCCGGACGGGTGGTCACCGACCCGGTGCGGCTGGCGTCGTTCGCACATGACGAGGCCGCCGGCGCCCCGTACGTCCTGCCCGCGGCGGCGGTGGAGCCACGCAACACCGCCGAGGTCGCCGCCGTCGTCGCGTACTGCGCCGAGCGCGGCGTACCCGTCGTCGCCCGCGGCGCCGGGACCGGCCTGTCCGGCGGGGCCAACGCCGTGGAAGGCTGCGTGGTGGTCTCGTTCGCGGCCATGGACCGGATCCTGCGGATCGACGCGGAAGAGCGGCTGGCGGTGGTGCAGCCGGGCGTCGTCAACGACCACCTGCGGGCCGCCTGCGCCGCCGAGGGCCTGTGGTACCCGCCGGACCCGGCGAGCGCGCCCTGGTCGACCATCGGCGGGAACGTCGCCACCAACGCGGGCGGGCTGTGCTGCGTGAAGTACGGCGTGACGCGCGACTACGTGCTCGGCCTGGAGGCGGTCACCGGCCGCGGCGAGGTGGTGCGGCTCGGCCGTCGGACGGCGAAGAGCAGCGCGGGCTTCGCACTGGCCGGCCTGCTGGTCGGTTCGGAGGGCACGCTCGGCCTGGTCACCGAGATCACGGTGCGGCTGCGCGGGGAACGCGCGCCCGAGCACACGGTGGTCGGCTCCTTCGACGACCTGCCCGCCGCGGGCCGGGCCGTCGCGCGGGTGGTGGCCTCCGGGGTCGTGCCCAGCGCGCTGGAGCTCGTCGACCGGTACTGCCTGCGCGCCGTGGACGAGTGGAAGAACACCGGTCTGAGCGACACCGGCAACGTACTGCTGCTGGCCCGCTGCGACGCGCCCGGTGAGGCCGGGGTGCAGGAGGCCGACACCGTGCTGGCCTGCTTCCGGGCGGCAGGCGCCACCTGGAGCGCGCGCTCGGAGGACCAGACCGAGGCCGACGCCCTGTTCGCGGCACGACGGCTGGTCTACCCGGCGCTGGAGCGCCAGGGCCTGGTGCTCAGCGAGGACATCTGCGTCCCACGCACCCTCGTTCCGGAGATGCTCGCCCGGCTGGAGGCCACGGGCCGCGAGCAGGACGTACGGTTCGCCGGCCTGGCCCACGCCGGCGACGGCAACCTGCACCCGATGATCGTGGTGCCGCGCGGCGACGAGCGTGAGCTGGCGCGGGGGCGGGAGGTGTTCGAGACCATCGTCGAGGAGGCGGTCGCACTCGGCGGCACGGTCACCGGCGAGCACGGCGTGGGCCTGCTCAAGATGCGCGGGCTGGTGTCCGAGCTCGGTCCGGCGGTACTGGACCTGCACCGGGGCATCAAGCGGGTCTGGGACCCGGCGGGCATCCTCAACCCGGGCAAGATCTTCACGGCTCAGCCGTAACGGGGGCGGCCCCCGCGGAACCGGGGCCGGCGCGGGCCGCCGGGCCTCGGACCCGCAGGGGCCCGCCTCACGGGACGCCGTGGTGGGCCGTCAGCTCCACTGCTGGTGGGCCAGGGAACTCACCGGTACGGGCTTGCCGATGACGGCGAAGGGAATGAAGAAGCCGATCTGGCCGATCGCGGCCACCAGGGTCGCCAGGGCGGTGTCGTCGTAGTGCTCGGCGGCTCGTGCATACAGCTCGTCGGGAACCCGCTCGCCACCGGAGGAGGACGGCTGCCAGACCGCCTCCACCAGCGCCAGTGCTGCACGTTCGGCCTCGGTGAAGTAGGGGGCATCCTGCCAGGACGCCACCGCCGTGATCCGCTCCTCCGACTCCCCCGCCTTGCGCAGGCTGCTGGAGTGCAGAACGGTCAGGTAGGTGCTGCCCACGATCTGCCCGGCCCGCAGATGCACCAGGCTGATCGTCGTACGCGGAACCGAGCGGTTCCCCACCGCCCGGAACAGACTCGCGCTGACCTCCGCCATCCCCGGGAGTAACTCGGTCGGGTCCTGCATGCGCGGAGCGGCAGTCTTCGTCATGATCGACATCCTCAGCATCAGTGGCCACCGCTTGCTGCCGCGGCCTACACCGTACTGACGAAGCCGGGCCCAGGAGTGTGACAGGACCACCCAAGAATGTGGGAGCGGAAAGCAGAAGGACTCACCGGTTGTCGGGCCGGTGAGTCCTTGAGCGCGATGGATCACCAGGGTGAGACGAAGCCGGCTGACTGGTCGAGGTGGAACGGCGAGCCGAAGCTCTCGGGCGTCCAGCCGGCGGTGAGAGCGGTGCGGATGCTGTCAGCCACCTGGGCGGGCAGGACCGGACTGCCTTGTGTTCCCAACCAGTTGCTCGGGTGCGGCTGGTTGGTGGTGATGACCAGTGTGGTGCCGGGAGTCTCGGCGTGTTCGACTGCGTAGGTGAGAGGTGACTGGACCAGGCCCTGGTCATAGGTCGGCCGTCCGCGCAGCCGCCACCGGTAGGCGGTGCCGTCCACGGTGATGAGCCGTGATCCCTTTTTGACCAGTGCCATGTCCACATCCTTACAGGTGTGCGCGCACGGGAACTCTCAGCAGGTGATGGTGACCTCGTGGACCACCGGGTTGGCGGCCCAGGGGAAGGAGGCCACGCCGAAGGTGCCGCGGACGGTCGAGCCGCACGGAACCGTGCTGACCAGGCCGCGTACCTGGAGGGTCGAAGTGGCGAAGATGACCGGCCTGGCCTGCGTGTCGGGCGTGGCACTGCCGACGACCTCTGCGGACAGCGTCGTGAACAGCTCCCTCCCGACGGGCGCCGGGCTGCCCGGGGACGGCGGGCCGGCGAGTCCGACCGTGCCGTAGAACTCGACAGTGGTACCGGTGATTTCGGCGCAGACCCGCGTGGTCAGCCCCGCCTGGAGTCCGGAGTTCCCGCAGGAGGTGACGGTCTCGGTGGTGTCGGCAGGCAGGACGGCGGCGCCGGCCGGGGCGATCGCGAAAACGGCCAGACCTGCGGCACCGGCTGCAATAAGCGCTAAGCGGTTCATCGGTTTCTCCTCGTCATGGATCACCACCACCCGGGGTGCTCCCGGACGGTTCTTATGACATGTGATATTTCACATGTCATAAGAACGCGAGATGGTCAAGATCTGAACTCCTCCCGACTGACCCATGACACTCTCGGCCCAGGGGGACGACACCTTCCGGCTGCGGGACGTCGGGGCGCGCTGAGGCCGCGATAGGCGGTAACGCGTGCCCGGGCACCTGCTGCTGGCTCAGGGCGGAATCAGGGGCGGGTTCCGTCCGGCTGACGCCCGGCGGGCGGCGGGCGGCGCGGGAGGGTTCGGCCTCCTGAGCCGCCCGCCGGGGCGGGTCACATGGCGTTGGCGGAAACCAGCGTGCCGGTGGCCCTGTCGAGGACCGCGGCCGTGCCGCCGCCCCAGCCGCGCAGGTCGTTGCCGGTGATCCAGGCGCCGACGCAGCCCGGGAGCGCGACGATCGCGGCTTCGGCGGCAACCGGGCCGTCGCCCTTGCGGACGACGTTGCCTTGGCAGGACGCGTTGGCCGCGTTACCACCGAGGCGGATGCCGTACGTGGCCGTCGAACCGGACCGGTTGGCGCCGGTGATCTGGTTGTCGCGCAGGGAGACGTCGTTGGTGCCCGCGGCGATGCCGTGCCCAGCGGGGTTCAGGACGGTGTTGTGGGCGATCAGGGTGCCCACCGCGCCGGAATCGACGCCGATGCCGTCGCCCTGGGCATCGGTGACGGTGTTGCCGCTGATGACGGCGTAGGGGGCGTTCTGGACGTGGATGCCCTGGGAGTTGCCGCCCGGGCGTGCGGTTCCGTTGACGGTGTTGCCGGAGATCGTGACGCCGTCGCTCTGGGTGACGTAGATGCCGGCCTCGCCCTTGACCGTACGGATCGTGTTGTCGGTGATGGTGATGCCGTTGTGCCGGTCTCCGCCGCTGGAGACGACGATGGCGCCGCCGGTGGCGGTGTCAGTGCCGGTGCCGGTGTTGCGGATGATGTTGCCGGTGATGGTGATGTCGTTGAGCGCGTTGCCGGCCGGGGAGCCGACCTGGACGGCGGTGACGCCGACGGATTCGATGGTGTTGCCGGCGATGAAGGCCTGCTGCCAGTCGGTGGTGCGGATGCCGTAGGCGGCGCTGCGCTCGATGTGGTTGCCGACGATCCGGATGTCGCGGTGAACCACGTTCTTGACGCCGCCGTGGTCGCCGACGAGCGCGCCGAACGGGCGGCTGCCGTCGGCTCCCGCGCGCAAGGTGCAGCCGGTGATCTGGATGTCCTGGCAGGGCGTGTTGTCGTACGCCGGGGCCGGAAGGCTGGCTGCCGATATGGCGCCGGTAATCTGCACGGCCTCCCGGTTGGTGGCGGTGTCGGTGCCTTCGCCGGTGACGTGCAGCCCGTCGAAGAGGCAGTTGACGATGCGGGCGCGCCGTACCGCGTTGAGTTCGACGGCGTGGGCGGAGGGGGTGTCGAGCACCGTGCAGTCCTGGACGAGGATGCCGCCGGCGTGGGCGAAGCCGATGGCGTCGCTCTGCTGCTTGAACGCGCTGCCGCGCATGTCCCAGGTGCCGCCGAGCAGGGCGATGTCGCCGGCGCCCTCGTAGGCGGAGGCCGGGGTGACCGAGTCGAAGTTCTTGACCAGGGCCCCGCAGTCCTTGGTACGGAAGATGTGGGCGCCGTACGCGGACACGGTCATCCGGGGACCGAGGACGAGGCCCTTGGTGAGCGGGTACTTGCCGGGCGGGATGAGGAGGGTGGCACCCTCGGGCACGGCGCGTGCGTCGGTGAGGGCGGCCTGGAACGCGGCGGTGTCGTCGGTGGTTCCGTCGCCCTTCGCCCCGTAGTTGAGTACGTCGTAGACGCTGCGGCGGTCGCCGAACGCCGCGGCGGCGGGGCCGGCAGCCGCGACCTGGCCGACACCCACAGCCCCCATGAATCCGCCCGCCGCCAATATCACGCTACGTCGCTGCACTTCGTTCTCCCCGTTCATTTGCCCTGTTGAGCGGGCCGCTCAGGCCCGGAGGGGAGGCTATCCGCCGGTACGCGGCTGGTCAGCGGGCGGGGCCATCTCGGCGACGGACTCGGCCAACAGCCGGATCAGCAAGGCGGAGCCGAGCAGCGGTCCCGCAGCGCCTGAAGCCGGTTCTCCGCGCTCGCCAGCAGCATGTCCAGGGCGACCGGGTAGGCGCTGTGGGTCATCCGGGCGGCGAGCAGCCGTGCGGTGGCCGCGATGTGCGGGTACTCCTCGGCCGGCAACCGGGCGTACGTGGACTCCCACTGCTGCTCGTCGGAGGTACGGGAGGTCTCCGCCAGGGCGAGGGAGCCTGCGTCGAGGGCCGCGAAGGCCAGGCTCTGGTCGATGAAGGCGTGGTAGATCAGGACCGCCTCCGGGTCGGGGAAGCCGGCGGTGCGCAGGATGCCGAGGACGGCCTCGTCGGCGGCGATCTCGCGGGGCCGGCCGGTCACCCGGCTGGCGGTCAGCAGGGCGGCCTGCGGGTGGGCGAGGTAGGCGCCGTGAATCCGCAGGCCGAGTTCCCGCAGGTCACCGCGCCAGTCCCCGGTGGCTGCCCAGCCGTCGAGGGCCCGGCCGATCAGCTCCTCACCGATGGCGAGGGTGAGGCCGTCCATGCCGTCGAAGTACCGGTAGAGGGTGCTCGGATCCGCGCCGAGGGCGGCACCGAGCCGGCGGGCGGACAGCCCGGCGCTGCCGTGTTCGCGCAGCATCCGCAGGGCGGTCTCGATGATCAGCCGTTCGGACAGGACGGTGCCCTGCCGGGTGGGGCGTCGCCGCCTGCGGGCCTCCTCGGGGACCACCTGCTTCGCCATCGTGTGCCTGCTCTCCGCGCTATGCGACGTCCGCGTCCCTTATGCCAACACCATTGACCTTATCTCGTCCATCCGGCTTTCATCCCCTCCCATGAGGTGTCGCGGACCCCGCCGCGGATCTCGTCGAGAGAGGGTTTCGTCATGCGTGTTCTGCTTGTGGGCGCCGGTGGCGTCGGTACCGCGATCACCCGGATCGCGGCCCGCCGAGACTTCTTCGACCACTTCGTGGTCGCCGACTACGACCTCGCCCGCGCCGAGGCCGCCGTGGCTGCGGTGGACAATGGCGCCGGCCGGTTCAGCGCGCGCCGGATCGACGCCTCCGACGAGGCGGCGGTCGCCTCGCTCCTCACCGAGGAGCGGTGCGACGTGCTGCTGAACGCCACCGATCCGCGGTTCGTGATGCCGCTGTTCGAGGCCGCCCTCGCGGCGGGCAGCCACTACCTGGACATGGCGATGTCGCTGTCCCGGCCGCACCCCGACGTACCGTACGAGGAGTGCGGGATCAAGCTCGGCGACGAGCAGTTCGCGCGGGCCGAGGCGTGGCAGAAGTCGGGCCGGCTGGCGCTGGTCGGCATGGGCGTGGAACCCGGGCTGTCGGACGTCTTCGCCCGGTACGCGGCCGACGAACTCTTCGACGAGATCGAGGAGATCGGCATCCGTGACGGGGCGAACCTGACCGTCGAGGGGTATGACTTCGCCCCGTCGTTCAACATCTGGACGACCATCGAGGAGTGCCTGAACCCGCCGGTGGTCTACGAGCGGGAGCGCGGCTGGTTCACCACCGAACCGTTCAGCGAGCCGGAGGTGTTCGACTTCCCGGAGGGCATCGGCCCGGTCGAGTGCGTCAACGTCGAGCACGAGGAGGTGCTGCTGGTCCCGCGCTGGGTGGACGCCCAACGGGTCACCTTCAAGTACGGACTGGGCGACGACTTCATCGGCAAGCTGAAGACCCTGCACGCCCTGGGCCTGGACTCGACCGAAGCGGTCACGGTCCGCGGCACGGACGGCGCCCCGGTGCAGGTCTCCCCGCGCGACGTGGTCGCCGCCTGCCTGCCGGACCCGGCCACCCTGGGTGAGCGGATGACCGGCAAGACTTGCGCGGGCACCTGGGTGAAGGGCACCAAGGACGGCCGGCCGCGCGAGGTGTACCTGTACCACGTCGTGGACAACCAGTGGTCCATGCGGGAGTACGGCTCCCAGGCCGTGGTCTGGCAGACGGCCGTCAACCCGGTCGTGGCGCTGGAACTCATGGCAGGCGGCGTCTGGTCGGAGCCCGGCGTCCTGGGCCCGGAGGCCCTCCCGCCGCGCCCGTTCCTGGACCTGCTGACTGCCTACGGCTCTCCCTGGGGCATCCGCGATCAGGCCTGATCGCTCAGGAGAGCGGGCAGTGTGCGCATGTCGTGGAAGACGACGGTGTCAGGGCCTTCGAGCCGTTCCGCCGGGGTGAGCCCGCCGGCATAGCCGAAGGCGCGCATGCCCGCGGCGCGGGCGGCCTGGACGCCGGGCAGGCTGTCCTCGACCACCACGCAGGCCGCGGGGTCGATTCCCATCTGCTGGGCGGCGTACAGGAACAGGTCGGGGGCCGGTTTGCCGCGGGCGACTTCGGTGGCGCTGTAAATGCGGCCTGCGAAGCGGTCGTAGAGGCCGGTACGGCCCAGGGTGTGGCGCATCTTGTCGTGGGAGCCGCTGGAGGCCACGCAGGTCGGCAGGGTGATCGCGTCGAGAGCTTCGGGCAGTCCCTCGACGGGAGCGAGCCCGGCGTCCACGCCCTCGCGGTGGAGCTGTTCGAACCGTTCCTGCCAGGTCGCGGCCACCTCCTCGCCGAGCCGGCCGGCGACTTGCTCACGGATGGAGGCGTGCGAGCGCCCGATGAACCGTTCGATGACCTCGCTCTTGGTGAGTGGCCAGCCCAGCTCCGCTCCGAGGGCGACCTGGACGCGGGCGGCGATGCGTTCGCTGTCGACCAGCACCCCGTCGCAGTCGAATATGACAAGTTCTATCGGCTTGATCATCTCCGCAGCATAGGCGCCGGTGCTCAACCGGTCGTGCAGGCGGTCACGGTGTGTCCGGGCGGCGGCGGAGCAGCAGGAGGGCGATGTCGTCGGCGCGGGGGGCGGTGTGCCGGGCGTGCTGGATGAGGTCGTCGGCGACCGCGGCGAGGGGTTGGGAGTGGACGCGGTCGAGGTGCCGGGCGGCGGCACGGGTGGAGTCCTCGATGTCGTCGCCGCGGGATTCGACGAGGCCGTCGGTGTAGAGGGTGAGGAGGGTGCCGGGGGTGAAGGGGATCTCGGTGGTGGGGTAGCGGGCTTCGGGGTCGATGCCGAGGACCAGCCCGGGGTTCAGGTGCAGGATCTCCGTGGGGCCGCCGGGACGGTGTACGAGGGGTGGCGGGTGGCCTGCGGTCGCCAGGCGGGCGCTGTTCCGGGCCAGGTCGAAGTGGACGTAGAGGCAGCTGGTGAAGAGCCCCGGGTCGAGGTCGGTCAGGAGCCGGTTGGTGCGGGCCAGGACTTCGCCGGGCGGGGCCCCGGCGGTGGCGTGGACGGCGGTGCGGACCTGCCCCATGAGGGCGGCGGCGTTGACGTTGTGGCCCTGGACGTCTCCGATGGCGGCAGCGGCCGTGGTGTCGTCGATGCGGATGAGGTCGTAGAAGTCTCCGCCGATGTCGAGGCCCTGCGCCGCGGGGAGGTAGCGGGCGGCCACTTCCAGGGCCGGGATGTCGGGCAGGGTGTGCGGCAGGAGGCTGGTCTGCAGGCTGTGGGCGAGCAGGTGTTTGGAGTCGTAGAGGCGGGCCCGGTCCAGGGCCTGCGCGATCAGGCCGGCGATCGAGGTCAGGACGGCGCGTTCACCGGGGGCGAAGGGGCGCGGGTGGTCGTAGGCCAGGACGAGGGAACCCACGGGGTGGCCGGAGGCGATCAGAGGAAGGAACGCCCAGGCGGCCATGTCGTCCTGGACGACGGCCGACGGATACTCGGCCACGAGTTCGCCGGCGTCCGCGAAGAACAGCGGATCGCCGGTGCGCAGCACGCGGGTGGTGGCCGTGTCGGAGGTCACCGGTTCGCCGTCGAACCGGGCCATCAGTTCGGCCGTGTAGCCGCGGTAGCCGACGATGCGCAGGCGCTGGTCCTCGGCCACGAGCAGGGCCATCGCCTGCGCGCCGAGTGCGGGCACCAGCTGGTCGGCGGCCTGCTCAACCACATCCTGCGCGTGGTGGGCCTCGGTGAGGGTGGCCGCCAGATGCATCAGCTGGTAGAGGGCGGTGGCCCGGCTGGGCGCCGGCGCGGTGGCCGATGGGGCTGCGACCGGTGGCGGCGCGGGTTGGCCGTCGGCTCCCGCGCCGGCGCCGGCGCCTGTGTCCGTACTTGTGCCTGTGCCTGCGCCTGTGACTGCGGTGATGCGGACGCTGATGCCCGTGTCGTCGGGGAAGAGCTCGAAACGCAGGCGGCGGTCGGGGGGCCGCAGGGCGGTGAAGGACCGGGGCAGGCGGCTGATGACCGCGGCCCGGTAGTGGTCCTCGATCACGGGAGTGTCCATCCACGGCAGTGCTTCCCACGGCAGCGCACCGAGCAGGCCGGAAACCGGCGCGCCGAGCAGCTCGGCCGCCTCGGCCGTGATGAAAGTGACCTTTCCGTTCAGATCGAGGGCGCAGCTGCCGCCGGGCAGCCGGCGAGCGAAGGCCAGCACTGCTGCCGCCTCCAGGGGGCCGGGCGTGGGCGGCGGCAGGGGGCGCAGCATCACGGGGTGGGCGGCCGGCTCGACCGGACGCCCTTCCTCGGCGGCCTTCCGCAGTACGTCGGCCAGGCCGCGGCAGCCGGCCTCCATGGCGTGGCGTTCGCGCTCGGACAGGTGCGGTGGGTGCATGCCCGGCCACAGCAGCACCAGGCCGCCCGGAGCGAGCGCTCCGCCGGCCGGGGGACGGCCGGGCAGGGGGCTGGCGGCGAGCGCGAAATCGTAGGGCAGGACCAGGCCGAGCCTCGGATAGCGGCGGGCCGTCTCCTCCTGGCCGCCCAGCCACACGAGCCGGTGCTCGCGCACGGCGTCGGCCACGGGGATGGGGTCGTCCAGCCCCACGCGGGACCAGGGTGCGGCGAATTCCCGGGACACCCCGCAGGCCAGGGCGAGGTACAGGACGCGCCTGTCGGATCCGGGCAGGTAGACCATGCCGATGGACGCGCCCGTGGCACGGACCACCTCGTCCAGGGCCGCCTCCAGTGGCCGCCGGCCCGACGGCTCGGCTCCGGCGGCAGGTACTTCCCGCACCTGCTCATCGTCTCCCACCGGGGGCGGTGAGCACCTCCGGCACCGGGATCGCCCCTTTGGCACGCCTGAGCCGCCCGTGTACCGCCCGGCCGGGGCACCGCCCGGCCGGGGCCCGCGATCGGATCAGCCTTCGCCGGGTGCACGCGACCACTGGGCCGTGATGTGAGCCGCCTGCCGGATCAGGGCCTTGACCAGGTCCTGTGCACTGGAGGCCGCCGTGGACCGCAGCACCGCGACGCTGATCTCGCGCGCCAGGTCCGGCCCTTCCAGGTCCAGTGGCCGTACGACGATGTCCTCGCGCGCCGCCCCGAGGGCCAGGCGGGGAACCAGCGCGATGCCGGTGCCCGCCGCGACGAAGCCCTGCACCACGGCGTAGTCGTCGGTGCGCATGATGTGCGCCGGCTCGAAGTCGTGCTGGGCGCAGGCCCAGGCCAGCAGCCGGTCGCAGGGGTCGCGGGGGTCGGCCGCGCCCACCCAGTCCTCGTCGCGCAGCTCCTGCAGGGGGACGCGGTCGAGGTGTGCGCAGCGGTGGCCCTGCGGCATGGCCAGCAGGAGGGGGTCCGTCAGCAGGGCATGGAGCTCGAAGTCGTCGCCGAGGTCGAGGTAGTCGTCCGGCTGGGAGAACACGAGCGCTGCCTGCAGCTCGCGTGAGCGCAGTCCCCGGAGCAGCACCGGCAGCTCTCCCTCGGTGAGGGAGACATGGACTCCCTGCTGGTGCAGGGCCTTCACGGCCGGCGGCAGGAGGAGCGCCCCGGCGGTGGGGAAGGTGCCGATGTGCAGGGTCCGGATGCCGCGCTCGGCCAGGCCGCGTACTTCGCGGTCCGCGAGCTGGAGCCGGGAGAGTACGGCTTCCGCGTGCGGCAGCAGTGTCTCCCCCAGCTCCGTGAGGACGGCGCCGCGCGGGCCCCGCTGCACCAGCCGGGCGCCGAAGTGCGCTTCGAGGGCCATCAGGTGGTGGGTGACCGTCGGCTGCGCATAGTGCAGCAGGCGGGCGGCGGCAGCGAGTGATCCCGCCTGGGAGATGGCCCGGAGAACCTGGAGGTGGCGCAGCTCAAGATATAGACAGCGTATGGAGATCCATCAAGGAATGACGCATTCCTCGATGGCTCCCCCGCTGCCACTCTGACTGGCGTGAACAGCAACACCTCTCCCCGGGGCGCCACGCAGTTGCGCGCCCCGTACGCAGAAGCGCTCCGCAGGCACGCCGGCCGGGGCTGGCTCCGCCTCAACGTCCCGGGGCACGCGGGTGACGGCGCGGGCTCCTCCCCGCTCGTCGAGACGTTCGGCCCCGATGCGGTACGGATGGACTTCCCTCCGCTCCTCGACGGGATAGACCTCGGCAAGGACACGCCGATGGACCATGCCCTGGCCCTGGCGGCCGAGGCCTGGGGCGCCCGGCGCACCTGGTTCCTCACCAACGGCGCCTCCCAGGGCAACCAGATCGCCTCTCTCGTGGCCCCGGCGCTCGGCGACACCCTCGTCGTTCAGCGCAGTGTGCACTCCAGCGTGATCGACGGACTTGTCCTCTCCGGCCTCAAGGCGGCATTCGTCCAGCCCTCGCTCGACGCGGAGCAGGGCATCGCACACGGCGTGACGGCCGCCGACCTCGCGGAGGCCCTCGCCCGGCATCCCGGTGCCGCGGCTGCGTACGTCGTCTCCCCGAGCTACTTCGGTGCGGTGGCCGACATCCGCGCGCTCGCCGATGTGGCCCATGCCGCCGGGGTGCCCCTGATCGTGGACGAAGCCTGGGGTTCGCACTTCGGCTTCCACCCCACGCTGCCCGCCGGCGCCCTGTCCCAGGGCGCGGACCTCGTGACCTCCAGTACGCACAAACTCGCCGGCAGCCTCACCCAGTCCGCCATGCTGCACCTGGGCCACGGCCCGTTCGCCGACAGGCTGGAGCCGCTGGTGGATCGGGCGTTCCGGCTCGTCCAGTCCACCAGCGCGAGCGCGCTGCTGATGGCCTCGCTCGACCTCGCACGGATGGCCCTGGTGGCCGGGCGGGATGCCGTCGGGGGTTCCGTCGAGACCGCCGACAAGATGCGGGGGAGGATCCGCGCGCTCGGCCGCTTCGCCGTCGTCAGCGACACCTTCGACCGCTTCCCCGACATCGTGGCGGCCGACCCCCTGCGGATCGCCATCGACACCCGCGCCGGGGGGATCGCCGGGCACGAGGCCCGGCGGCGGCTGCACCGGGACCATCAGGTCATGGTCGAGGTCGCCACCGATTCGGCGGTGGTCGCGGTGGTCGGAGCCGGTGCGGCACCGGACTGCGACCGGTTCATCGAGGCGCTACACACCCTGCCGTCGCCGGCCGACGGCGGTTCCGGAGGTCCGGTACGGCTGTCCCTGCCGCAACCCGGGCCCGCGCGGCTGACCGCACGCGAGGCGTTTCTGAGCCCTGCCCGGGTGCTGCCCGCGGCAGCGGCGGTCGGGCGGATCTCCGCGGACACGCTGGCCGCGTACCCGCCCGGTATCCCCAACATCCTGCCGGGCGAGGTCATCACCGCCGAGACGGTCCGCTTTCTCCAGCACACCGCGACCGCACCGAACGGCCATGTCCGCGGTGCGCTCGACCCGGGAGTCACCCGGCTGCGCGTCGTTGCCTGAAGCCCCGCATCCGGCCCGGGGGGCAGGGGCGGGGCCGGTGCTACAGTGGCCGCGGCCGGGCTGTCCCGGCCCCGGACGAGATGCGCCGTACCCGGTTACGCACGACGACGCGCACGAACCTCTCGATCGAGAGGTTTCGTAGCGGTCTGCACCATCCCGGCAGGCCGTGTCGCCGAGCGGATGGACCCGTACACATGACCGTGCAACTGACCCGGACCCTCTACACCACCGCCGCACACGCCAGCGGAGGCCGGACGGGCACGGTGGCCACGGACGACGGCCGCCTGAATCTCGAACTGGCCCCGCCGCGCAAGAAGACGCCGACGGCCACCAACCCCGAGCAACTGTTCGCCGCGGGCTACGCCGCATGCTTCACCTCCGCCCTCGCCGAGGTGGCCGACGAGTTCGGGGTCGACACGGCCGCCGCCCAGGTCACCTGCCAGGTCCAACTCGGCACCACGGACACGCCGGCGGGCTACGGCCTGGCCGTGACACTCACGGTTGCCGTCCCCGGCCGGACTGCCGCCGAACTGGAGCCGCTGCTACACCGGGCAGACGCCACATGCCCCTACTCCCAGGCGGTCCGGGGCAACATCCCCCTGACGCTGGTGGCTATCGACGGAACCACGGCGCAGTGACGAAACCGCGCACGGGGATAGCCCCTCCGGCCCGCGGCGCATGGCTGCGGCGCGGGATCAGCCGCAATGGTGGCCCGCTGCTGGAGGAGCAAGAGGCCATCTGGCTGCAGGCGGGCCATCACTATGCGGACAGCCGGGGCTTCGCGGGCACCACCTCCTTCGACGGCCATGAGGTCCGCTTCCACCACGTGGTCGGTGAGCCCGGCGAGGACGTGGGCTGCCTGCGCCGGGACGGCGAGAACCTGGTCGAATCGGGTGCGAACCCCGACGGCTCCACCTTCCTGGAGATCTGGATGCCGATGCCGGACGCCTCCGGCCAGACCGGCTCCTGGACCGCCGCCGGATGCCAGGTCGTACGAGTCGGTCCGCACCTGGTGTACGTGGACGCCGAAACGAGCGCGTACCTGCGGATGTAGCCCGGCTGGTTGAGCCGCACCGCGCAGGGCGGGCACCCGGCACCGGGCGGATCACGGGTGGCAGAGGCGCCCGCGGGAAGCATCACGGGTGTGCGCCGAACCCCTGCCACCCTGGCCGTCCTGCCCGCCCTCGCCGTCCTCGCCACCGCGTTCTCCGCCCTCGTCCTGCCCGGGCCACCCGCCGCCGCAGCCCCTGCCACCGAAGCTCCCACCGCTGCCGGAACGGTCCAGCTGACCAGCTACAACATCTGCGGCAACATGTGCTCCCGCCCTCCGTACGACCCGGCGCGCCGCATCGCGGCCGTGGCCGCCGAGGCCGATCCCGGAGGCTGGGGTGCCGACCAGCTGTTCCTCCAGGAGGTGTGCGAACACCAGTACCGCGCCCTCCTCGACCGGCTGGGCCCGCTCGGCTACGCCGGGTTCCACTCCGCCACCCTTCCGGCCGGGAACCCGGCCATCTGCGAGGGCCACGCGTACGGGAACGCCGTTCTCGTACGCGGTCCGGTCTCGGCGACGGCCGCACTCGACCTGACGGTAGGGGGCGAACGCGAGCCCATCACGGTGCCCTGCGCCCTGACTTCCCTGGCGGACCGGCCCACCTGGTCCTGCTCGGTACACCTCTACTGGGACGACGGCACCCTCGCGGTGCCGGAAGCGGACCGGCTGGCGGCGCAGGCCCGCCAGTGGCTGGACGACGGATTCACGGTCGTCCTGGGCGGGGACTTCAATCACTCCCCACGCACCGCCACGCTGTCGCGCTTCTACCGACCGGAGCGGGGGGACGGCGCCGACGGGTCCTTCATCGAGGCCGACGAGAGCGACCCGGAGTTCTTCGACCCCGCCGTCTGCCCACCCGCCGTGTCGGCATGCCGGTCGGGCGAGGCGACCTTCGGCGCGAAGAAGCTCGACTACGTCTTCCTCAGCGCCCCGCACTTTCGAGCGGTGAGCGCCGACGCCTTCCCCCTCGACACGGCGGTCTCGGACCACAACCTGCTGCGCGTCTCGGCCACCACCTGACGGGGCCACCACGGCCAGGCCGACGCGAATGGTCAAGTTCTGAGTCTGGCAGCCTCCGCATGGGCCGCGGCAGCCTGTTCGCCGACCGTGGCGGACTCCTCCTGTCGTCCTACGGCAGACAACCGGTCGCCGAGAGCCTGCAACGAGACGGCGAGCTGGTACTGGAAGGCGACGGGGTTGCTCTTGGCCAGTCGGCGGTTGATCGCCACTGCCTCCTCGGCGGGTTCCAGGGCGTCTTCAGGCCGGCCCAGGCGGGCCAGGTGGTTGCTGAGGTTGCCCAGTTGCCGCGCCAGGCCTGGGAGATGTGCGTGCGGGTCGTCCTCGGCCAGCAACCGGTACATGCCGGCGGACGCCTTGGTCGGGGGCAGCGCCTCCTCCTGTCGGCCCATGCCGAGGAGGCAGGTGCCCAGGTTGCCCATGGCCTGCGCCGCCGAGGAGAGGTACTCGAGACCGTTGCTCCGGGCCAGCAATTCGACGAACAGTTCAACAGCTTCCGCGGTGGCGTCCAGGGTCTCCTCTCGTCGGCCGGTGGCCCACAGCCAGGTGCCGAGGTTGAGCAGAGAGTTCGCCAGGCCGGGCACGTACCCCGGGTTGGCCTCGGCCAGCCGTCGGTTGGCCGACACTGACTCCCTGGCCGCTGCCAGGCCTTCTTCCCGTCGGCCCTGGTCGAACAGGAAGAGGCCCAGGTTGTGCAGCGAGCCCGCCAGGTTGGGCAGGTAGGCGGCGTCGGCCTCGGCCAGCCCCCGGTACAAGCGGGCGGCCTCCTCGCCGGCGGCCAACGCTTCGCCATAGTGGCCTGCGGCACCGCGGCGATTGCTCAGCCTCGTGTACAGCCGCGCGCGTCGGGCGGAATCGGTGGTGCCGGTCAGGTGATGAGCGGCCAAGCGCTCGGCCACCGCCAGGATCCCGATGTCGAGGTCGACATGGCGCCCGTCTGGCATGACCTCCCAGACGGCCTCGAGTACGTGCAGGAGGTCACCGTCGAGGGCGTCCTGGGACATCCCCGGGACGGGTGGGCTTGTCGAACCGATCTGTGCCAGTGTGGTCAGTGCGGCCGACCCCGCCTCCAGGACGAGTCGCGGATCGGACAGCACCACCGGGTACAGGTGTCCCCGGCCGACATGGGGCCAGCGGGCCGCGGCGGCGGCGAGGAACGAGACCGCCCGGCGGACCCACCTCGGCACGGTCCCGTCGTGGCTGCGATGGAGCAGGACGGGAGTGCTCACGCTCGCCCATTCGTCCGACGGATACCCGGTGATCCGACTTCCCGGCAGCATGAGCGCGAGGAAGTCCTCGGCCAGTCGGTCGGGTAACAGAGGCGCCAGTGCGTGGGTCCGGCCGGGGTCGGTGGGCGGGTAGCAGAGGGTGTGGTCGGCGAGGATCTGCTCGGCAGGAAGCCCGGGCAGGAGCCTTTCGAGGATGGAGCGGGCGGTCTCCCGGTCGGTGGCCCCGGTGAGGCTCGCCGTGAACACCGCTCGCGCCATCACCGTGTCGGGTGTGCGGAAATCGAGGCCGCCGCCGGTGTTCTCGTAGAGCTGCCGCCAGTGCTCGTGCTCTCGGTCCAACAGGTAGAGGGTGAGGCCGACCATGTCGGCGGGCGGGCGACGCCCGTATGCTGCAGCGTCCACGGTGACCAGTGCGGCCATGTGCACCGCCAGTGTCAGCGCGAACTCCGGGTGGCCCAGTTGTTCCGGGGGTGCGATCGCTCCAGGGTCGGATATCCGAGGGTAGTGGCGGGCGAAGCAGTCTCGCGCGGCGGTGAACATCCGGTTGCGGCTGTGGCCGTCATCAGGAAGCGGCGGCACCTGCTGGTCGGAGGTGTCGATGGGCACGCGGAGCCGGTTGAGCCTGCCGCGCAGGGCCGGCCAGCCGATGGCCGACCGGCCGATAAGCAGGATGCGCGCCCGCACCGGTTGGTGCAGCAGCCGGTTCTGGAACAGCCAGCTCAAATCCGACAAGGGCCATCGGTCTGCGTAGTCGACCAGCAGCAGCACTCCCTCATGCCCGCCCAGGCGGAGGTCCTGGCTGCCTTCCGCGGGAGGGTGGGTTTCGGTACTGTGCACGGCGTCCACGACCCTCCACCCGGCGGACTGCGACATGGCGGCGAGCCGGGCCGCCAGGCGGGTCTTGCCCTGGCCGCCCTCGCCATGCAGCCATCGCACCGCCAGCCGTGCACCGGAGTCCCGCCAGGTGGTCAGCGCGTCGAGTTCGGCGTGGCGTCCGGTGAAGTCGACCACCTCGGCGCGCGCGTCGAGCATCCGGCTGGGCTGGGCTCGCAGCCACTGCGCGTCCGATCCGGTTACTCGGCGGTGCTCGAACAACAGGTACACGGGGGTGCCGTCGCCGAAGACGTGTATGTCCGCACCGACTGCGCCGTAGGCGTGCCCGCCCTGTGCATGCACCACCTGTTGGACCGCGCTCGGCAGGTGCGGACTGCCGCCGCCCGCCGCGGTCACCGGGACACGCCCTGTCCGTTGCGGCCGTGTTCTGGTGCTACCGGTGCCTGCACCCGCCCCACGATTTCCGCGTTGACCTCGCCGCCTGTGGGCGACTCCATCCCCCACTCCGACATCAGCCTTCATCGCCCTCTGGCTTCGCCTCGCCGACGCTTGGAGCGTCCGGGCGGCGAGCCGGAGCTTCAGCGGAAGGCGTGGGGTGGTGATGGTGAACGATCACGCTGCCGTGCAGTGCACCGTAGGCGCTCGCGTGATCGGAGGCGGTGACGTTCTGGACCGATGATCGCTCCGGGCCGGGAAGCGCGGCTCGAGTTCGGGCGACCAGGGCCCGGAGCTCCTCCGCCGCCTCGGGGTGTCGACGCAGTAGGTCCTCCAACTCGCCCTGCCACAACGGAATGATGCGCTCTCGCGCCGCATTCACGTCATCGGCCCTCTCGATGCGGGCCGCGGTGGACACCAACTGACCCTCGATCACATCCTGCTCGACGGCGCCACCGCGATGGAACAACCGCACAGCTGCCTCGCGTGTGCTCTCCCAGGCCGTGGTTGCCATGGATGCGACCAAGGCGGTCGCACCGGCCATGGCGAGTGTCGTGATCGGCTCCATAAGTCCCCCGGCCCGGTGAAAGATCAAGAGCTGTGCTGAAATTTGTTCGACTTCCCCTGCACCTTTCCTTCCACGGGCACCACAGAAATACGCCTGGATCCGCTTGTGTGGGTCGTTGACGGGATGGGTGAGGGCGAGCCGTATAGGGTTTTGGCAACCGTCCTTCTCGGCGCGGCCTGCCTGCCAAACCCGCCTGCCCGCCTCAGGAGTGCTGCCGTGCCGCCCATGGAGACACCGCCGGCATCCGGCAGCCTCGGTTGGAACCGTGGGACAGCGGTGCTGGTGCTCCTGTCGTTCGCCATGCTGATCGTTTCGCTCGACCAGTACATCGTGGTCGTGGCACTCCCTGACATCGCACGCGACCTCGGCTATTCCGCGCAGACGCTCCAGGCGGTCATCAGCGTCTATGCCGTAGCCTCGGCCGGCTTCCTTCTGTTCGGCGGGCGCGCCGCCGACCTGCTCGGGCGGCGCCGCATCCTGGCCACCGGCCTCGCGCTCTATGCCTGGGCATCGCTCGCGGGAGGACTCGCGACCAGCCCCGGCGTGCTCCTCGCGGCCCGCGCATTCCAAGGTCTCGGCGGAGCCCTCGTCTTCCCCACCACCCTGGCACTTGTCAACACCACCTTCACCGAAGGCCGCGCCCGCAACCGCGCATTGGGGATCTGGGGAGGGGCAGGCGCGGCAGGGCTCGTCATCGGTGTGCTGCTCGGCGGGGTTCTGACGCAGGCGTTCGGCTGGGAAGCGGTCTTCCTCGTCAACGTCGTCCTGGCCGTCCCTGCGCTGCTGCTGGCCTTCGTAGTGATCCCCTGGGACGGGGAGCGCGAGAAGGGCCGTACGTTCGACCTACCCGGTGCGCTCAGCATCTCTCTCGGCGTCACACTCATCGTGTTCTCCCTCGTGCAAGGCCCCGGACTGGGCTGGCTTTCGCCGGGCATCCTGGTCAGCGCAGCGGCAGGCCTGCTGCTGATCGGAGCTTTCGTCATCATCGAGCGGCGCAGCGACGACCCGCTGATGCCGCCCCGGCTGCTCTCCAACCCCAACCTGATCACCGGCGCTGTCATCGCCTTCATGTTCATGGCGACCTTCGGCTCCGTGCTCTACTTCCTGTCCCTCTACTTCCAGGAGGTCCTGGGCTACGACGCTTTGCAGACCGGCGCCGGCTTCGTCATCCCCACGGCGCTGGTGGTGGCCGGTTCGACCACCGCAGGCCCGCTCGTGACGCGGTTCGGTCTCAGGCGCACGTTGTCCGCAGCCCTCGCCGTCGGCGCGGTCGGTGCGGTCGCACTCGGCCTCGCGATCTCGCCGAACGGCACATACATTGGGCTCGTCCCCGGCCTCGTGGCGCTCAGCATCGGCGACGGGGTGGTCTTCACCACCATGTTCATCGCCGCCGCCACCGGAGTCTCCGACCGGCAACAAGGCATCGCCTCCGGCATTGCCTCCACCGCCTCAGGGGTGGGCGCAGCGGTCGGCCTCGCCGTCCTCGTACTGGTGGCGAATGCCGGCCTCGGTGGTCTCTCCGGTGAACAACTCCGAATCGCCACCGCCGAGGGGATCAGCACCACGCTCTTCGTCGTGGCGGGCGGGATCGGCCTGACCTTTCTCGTCGCCTTGAGCCGGTGCCCGACACCGACCGGACCGGTACCCGCTCCCGTGCCGTACCAGACCCGACGCTGCTGACAGCGTCCGGGACCTGGGTGACCGCTCAGGAGTGGCCATGGGGCGGCGCGCCGGGGGTGGGAGGGGGCGGGGCGTGGGCGGTGCCGGATTCGATGGTGCCGCCGAGGCGATCGCGCAGGCCCGGGAGTGCGGACTCCGGGTGGGCGGTGACCACCCAGCGCTCCCCCACCAGATAGGTGCCGCCGTACGCGCGGGCTTCCGTCAGCCATGCCTGCCGGCCGTCGGGCCGTGCGAAGGTGAGCATCCGGTACGAGGTGCCCTGCCCGGTACGGCACTCCCCCTGGCGCACCTCGTCCGCGTCCACACTGACCGCAGCCGTGCAGCCTATGGCGTCGGCGATCTCCTGCAGCGGGCCGGGGCGGGCGGACACCGGGCCGGCGGGGCCCGCGGTCCCGGTCGAGCAGGATCCGTACAGCAGGGCCGCGGCGAGGGCGCCGGCCGCCGCCCCTGTCCGCCGGGCTCGGGCGGGCAGCTTCCTATCCACCGGCCTTGGCCTTCTTCCCGGTGTCGGTGACCGCGAACCAGAGGCCTTGCAGTGCATGTCCCTTCGTGTCGCCGGGCTGCTTGTCGCCGGTGAACCGGTAGACCGGCCAGCAATCGACGGTCAGCTGCTCCGAGCCGTCGGGCCGCCGCACCGTACCGACGAGTTTCCCGGCGATTCCCGACACCTTTGTGCGGTCGACCGGTTCGGCCGGTTTCCACGTGTTCAGGCAGGCGCCGACGCAACCGATTTTCATCGGCCAGGCACTGTCCTTGTCGAATCGATAGAGGGTCATGCCCGTACCGTCCGTGATGATGTTTCCGAGCTCTGCGTTGCGCGTGACCCGGAGTTCCGGAGCGTCCTTCTCCTCCTTCTCCTCCTTCTCCTCGTTCTGTTGGTCTGCGGCCTTCTTTCCGTCGGGGGCGAACGCATGCCAGGTGTTGCCAACGCCCTCGCCGAGGGTGTCCCCTGCTTTCACGTCCTTGGCGTAGCGGTACACGGGCCACCCCGCGATGGTCAGTTGGCGGCTGCCGTCGGGGCGGCCCACCTCGCCCAGGAGGTCGGCGTCGATGCCCCCGGCGGCCGAGGCGCCCGCGGCGGGGACGGGCGGCCAGGCGCGGGCGCAGTCCCCGTCACAGGCCGAGGTGGGGGGCTCGGCCGTGTCGTTGTCGAAGCGGTAGAGCGTGAAGCCCTTGCTGTCCGTGGCCACGGTGCCGAGGGCCGGGACGTCCCGGACCGCCAGTCGGCCGGCCGGGCCGCCCTTGGCCGGCGCGGCCTCCTGCACGGGAGCGGAACCGCTGCCGCCGCCGCTGTAGGCGTCGTCCGCGCCGTAACCCGGTGCGATGCTCTTTTCGCTTCCGGCCGGCCTGACGGCATTTCCCACGGGGGAGGAATTTACGTCGCCGCTGCCGCATCCCGCGGCGAGCAGCATCACCGCGACTGCCGATCCTGCCGATATTCCGCGCATCTTCTTCTTCACGTTCGCTCCTTCGGGTTCGTTCGGGTCGTTCGCTTGTCCGAGAAAATTGATACGGGATCGCGGGCGATATGCGGTCGCCTCCACGGGAATTTGTCGGATCGCGTCAAGAATGAACTCGGGGCGGCTACCGGCCGTGCGCCGCCGTTCACTCCTGCATGCGCAGGGCCAGCGCGGGGCAGCGCCGCACCGCGCGCAGCGCCTTGGGCCGGTGCCGTTTCGACACCGGCATGGATGCCTCCGCCGGGTAGCCGTCCGCGCCCAGCCGTACGACATCGGGAAGGATCTCCCTGCACAGCCCGTGCCCCTTGCACAGCGTCCAGTCCACGACGAGCCGCTCCGGGCTCTCGTCCTCCGGCAGCGGCAGCACACCGAGCACCCGCCGACCGCAGCCGCGGCCCAGGGCGTGGGCCGTGAACTCCTCGGGGAACACGGCGAGCGCGGACGCGACGAACTTCGCCGTGCCGTCGGGGTGGCTGCAGGCACCGCGACCCATGACCGCCCGGGTGCGGGCCGTCACGGCGTCGAGGGCGGTCCGGCCCCCGCCGGCGACCGCCTCCTCCAGTACGGCGGCCAGCGACGGCAGCCCTCGTATGCAGGGCCCGCACTGGCCGGCCGACTCCTCCGCCATCCACCGGGCCACCCGGACCACCTCGCCCGCCGGGCAGGTGTCCTCCGGCAGCGGCAGGACCGCCCCCGCGCCCAGCACCGCCTCGAACGAGGCCAGGGACTGCCGGGAGACCAGCACGGTGCGGGCTGCCTCCGGTGCGAGCCACCGGCCGTGGTAGCCACCGACCAGCACCCCCTGCCCGGGGTCGGTGCCGCACACGTCCAGGATGTACGGCAGCAGGGACCCGGTCGGGGTCTCGACGACGGTGGTTCCGGCGACCGTCAGCAGGACGGTGCCGGGCTCGGTGGGCAGGCCGGCCGAGCGGTAGTCCAGTGCGCCGAGCCGGGCGGCCACGGCGAGTTGGGCGAAGGTCTCGGTGTTGGACAGCAGGGTGGGCAGGCCGGCCAGCCCGCGGTCGCTGGTACGCACCTTCTGTCCGGACGGGAGCGCCGTGCCGCCGTTGAGGCCGCCCACCAGGGCGGTGCCCTCTCCAGTGACAAAGCGTTCGGGCAACCGGATCACGCGCACCCGGCTGCCGTCCGGGCCGCGTTCGGCGACCGCGGCGCGCACCGACTGCTCCACGTCCGTACGGGTGACGCCGACCACCACGTCCTCGGCGGACAGGGCGGCAGCCGCCAGCAGGGCGCCGTCGAGGACCAGGTGCGGGACGTGCAGCAGCAGCGCGGTGTCCTTGAGGCAGCTCGGCTCGCCTTCGCTGCCGTTGACCACCACCGCGGTCCGGCCGTCCCGGGCGACGGCCGTGCGGGCGACCGCCCGGAGCTTGCGGGCGAACGGGAAACCGGCTCCCCCGCGCCCCCTGAGGTCGATGTTCTCGGCGAGTGCGACGAGTTCGTCCGGGCGGTACCGGGGCAGTGAGCCGTGCCGCGTCAGATGGGCGACGCGGTCCAGCCGTGCCGCCGTGTCGAGTCCCGCGAGCAGGCGTGGCGGCCCCACGGAGCCGAGCGCGGGCCGCGGCCCGGCGGTCACGGCCACCGCCCGGGGGCGTAGGTGCTGTCCTCGGGTGCGGGGGCCGGACTCGGTATGTACGCGGAGATGTACGGCGGTTGGCTGGGCAGGGGCGGCGGCGCCTTCGGATGCTCGACGACTGTCGGGATGCCCGCTCCCGGGGCTGCCGGGGGCCGGCGGGGCGCGGGAGGCGGGGCTGCCGCCGGGCGGGCGGCGCCGGCGCGCAGCCGCGACCGCAGGCGCAGCGCGAGCAGGACGGCCACGGCCAGCAGGCCGAGCGCATAGCAGGCCGTCACCCAACCATCCGCCGGGCGCCCGGACTTGAGCCCGTGGACCAGTGACGCACACCACGCCGGGTAGGCCCCCATGTGCAGGGCCCGCCACCATTGGGAGCGGGTCCGGGTGGTGGCGAAGGCGCTGCGGGCCGCTCCGGAGACCGCCACCAACACGAAGAGGTAGCCGGCCAGGGTGCCCAGCCCGATGAGCAGGGGTCGGTCGCGGTCGGCGAAGGGTACGACCACGGACGCGGCGCCCGTATGGTTCTCGGCCACTTTGACCCAGACGTGCAGGGCGAGGAATCCCAGTCCCGCCGCGGCGAGGCCGCGGTGCACTCCCTGGGCCAGAAGCCGGTGGCCCGTCCCGAGAACCAGGCGGTCGGTGGCCACGAGCCCCCACAGCACGGTGGCGGTCAGGGAGACCAGCGAGAGTACGCCCGCCCCGAAGTCGAGGAAGTCCCACATCCGGGTGAGGGCGCCCGCCCGGCCCGCCACGACCAGGGCGAGGACGAGGGCGAGCGCCGCGGCGCCCGCGTACAGGGCTCGGGGACGCCGTGGCCCGATGGTGGGCAGCAGGGTCGTACGGTGGACGGCCCGCCGTCCGGCTGCGGCCGGTACGGCTCCGGCGTGGCGTCTCCTGCGGCGGGCCCGATGAGAGCGGGGGGCGTGCATCTGGGACAGGGGCATCGAGTTCTCCCGTGCACCCGGGTACCGAGGCTCCACCTCTTGCTCGGCACCCGGGGTTCGTGGTCGGAACTGCTCGGCGGCGCTCTGACACACACGCGGCAGGGCCGGTCGCGGCACTGGCGGTGACAGGGGCCCGGTGGGCGGCGAGGGGTCTCCTCGGCGGCGCGGGGCCGGATTGCCAGAAGCATCGTGGAGAGTCTCAGCGCCCCCACGGGATTTATCGAAATGTGACAAGTTCTGGTGCCCGCATCGCCATCACATCGTGTAACGGCGGAGGATTCCCCTCCAGTGGTGCGGGTGGGGCGCCGAACGCCTCATGCGCCGCCTACTCCCTTGCCGGGCAAGGCAATCGGCAGCGGGAGACACGCGCGGGCAGGTCTGCCACCCTGCCATCCGGCAGGCCTTACCCAGGCACGAAGAGGTAACGATGTGCGAACTTCTGAACCGCATCTGGTCCCGCCCCCGCGGCGAGTGGACCCGCGTGCTGCGGAGGGAACTCCCTTCGCTGGCCGCTGAGATAGTGGAGGAGCTTCTGCATGGAACCCCCGGACTGTCCTTGCTCGTCGAGGACGTCGACGACGAACTGCTCAGACAGGCGGTGGAGGAGGCCCTGCTCGGTGCCCTGGGCTACCGGGCCCCAGCCCCGGGGCACGGCCGCCACGACGGCCTCGATCAGGACGGCCGCGGCGACCACGGCGATCACGGCGATCACGGCGGCCACGAGCGGGCCGACGGCCGGGACGAGGACCCCGCCGGCCACGACGGTCACCGCGAGGGCGACGTGCGCGGGCATCACGAGGCGCCTCCCGAACGGGCGCGCCAAGAGCTCTTCAATGCGCTCACCAGCGACTGGAGCCCGGACGACGGCACCGTGGCCGAACTGGCCCGGCAGGCCTCCTGGCCGCTGCCGGAAGCAATTCGTGCCATCGCCCTGACCAGCCCCGGGGAGACCCAGCAGCTGGCCGGCATGCTGGACGACGGCCTCGCCGGCATGGCCGGGGGCCAGCCGTGCCTGCTGGTGCCGAGCCGCGACGGCGACACCCGCACTCCGCTCGAACTCGTCCTGCGCGGCCGGCTCGCCGCCGTGGGCCACCCCGTCGCGCTCCGCGACACCGCCTCCTCGCTGCGCTGGGCCGTGCGCCTGCTCGCGCTGACACCGCCCCGTACTGGCCCGGACACCCGGGCGGTGTTCGTCGACGACCACCTCTCGACCCTGCTGCTGCTCCAGGACGAACCGCTGTCGCACGCACTGGCAGCCCGCCGACTCCGTCCGCTGGCCGACCTGACACCACGGCAGAGCGAACGGCTGGAGGTCACGCTCCTCGCCTGGCTCGAGGGCGGCGGCGCTCCGGAGGCTGCGAAGGCGTTGAGCGTGCATCCGCAGACCGTGCGGTACCGGATGCGGCAGCTGGAGAAGCTGTTCGGGTCCGACCTGCGGGACCCCGGCACCCGCTTCGAGCTGGAAATGGCCCTGCGCAGCCGCCGGTTGATGGCTCAGGTGCGGCGCCAGTCCTCGCGTACCGGACGCAGGGGGCGGCCCCCGCTCTCCCCGGAATTCCGCCCGCTGGGCATCGGACGGATGGCGCGCGTCAACGGACTGTGACCACCGACCATCGACCACCGGCCACGGCCGACGGCCCCGGTCTTCCCCCCGCGCCGACAGGAGGGGAAGACCGGGGCAGGTCTAGCGGCAGGCGCGCCCGCTGTTGATGCAGCGCACTGCCTTGGCCATCAGGCCGTCCGACATCACGTTGATGAAGTCACCATGGTCGGTCACCGGTTTGTGCAGCTGCTCGGGGAAGCTGTCCACGGCGAACCGGGCGCCCGGAGGAACGCTGTAGACGATGCGCTGGACAAGTTGCGGCAGGGCGGTGAACCCGTTCGCGCAGCGGCCGTTGCGGTCCGCGAAGGCCACGTGGGTGCGGTGGTTGGCGCTGTCGGTGTTCCGGCCGTCCCAGCAGCTCTGGAAGTTGAAGGTGCGCACCACGTCACTGCCCCGCGGGCAGAGCGGGTACTTGTCCTTCAGCTGCCGGTTCTCGAACCCGGTGCAGCTCCAGGAGGCGTTGGCGTTGGCCGTGCCGTTGGTGAAGGCCTTGGCGTCGCCCGTGATGATCCGCAGGAATCGCGGCATGGCCTGTACCCGGCCGACCGGACTGCCCTTGAACTCGATGGTCACCTGTTTCGGCCGGAGGATCGTGCCGACGTTGCCGTCCTGGCCGCCGCCGGGGGCGTTGGCGTCCCGTTCCGCCCGGCCGTCGCGCAGCCGCAGCACCGGCCAGTAGTAGGTGGACCGGTCCCCGTTGGTGCAGGTGGTGCCGGCCGCGGCCAGGCTGTCGTTGGTGGAGAAGGCGTCGGTGGAGAGGTTGCCCACGTAATCGTGCATGTGGTGGGCGCCGTTGCTGATCCCGGGCGCAACGATCACGTTGTCCGGGTTGAAGTGGCCGTTCTCGTTTCGGCCGCACCGGGCGGTGAAGGAGCCTTTGGAAGCGCCGGCCGCGGGGGCGGGCTTGCGTACGTTCGGCCGTACGGAGGTGATGGGGGTGAAGTCGCCGCGCGCCGGGCCGCTGCCCTGGCGGGGCGAGCCGCTGCCCTGGCGGGCGGCGGCATTCGGCTGGTCCACCGCCGCATCGGCCGAGGCCTTCTTCATCTCGCAGGCGCGCAGGGCTTCCAGGCCCGTGGGCGCCTGGGCTCCAGTCGCCGCCTGTCCGATCGCGCCGGACAGTTCGGCGATGGCCTCCCCCCGCTGCTTCTCGAGCTCGCCGAGGAGCGGGCCTTCCGCGGCTGCGCCGTCCGCCAGTTTCCGGTAGGCGTCGGCCACTTGGACGTCGAGTTCCGCCAGTTTCGCGTCGACCTGCGGTTTGGCCTGGGCGGGGACGTCACGCAGCCGGTCACCCACGTCGGGGCAGTCGATGGTGGCCGTCACGATGTCCGTACTGCCATCGGCAACCTCTGAAACATCTGAGACTTCTGAGACATCTGCAGCTCGCCCGGAGATGCCGGCGGATGCCGACTCCGCGACGATCGCGATCCCGCCGGCGCCCACGATCACGGCGGCCAGGAGGGCGAGGGAGCTGCGGGACAATCGACGGCGTTTGTGACCCTGTCGACTCATGCCATCACTTCACTTCTTTGACTTGGGGGAGGTGTCGGTCAGTGCCTCGAAATCGACCAGCCCGCTGTCCTCGAGGACCGTGATGTGGTCCAGGACAGTGGCGTTGGCGTCGGTGGCCAGATTGCGCACCATGGTGTTGCGGGTCTGGGCCCGGACCTGGGCCACAAGGGCGAACACCTTGCCGTGCGCCCGGCGCAGGAGCTGGATGAACAGCCTTTCGTAGTCGTCTCCTTGAGCCTGGGTCAGTTCGGCCAGCCAGCCCTGCTGTTGTTCGTTCGGCTGATTGGGGAGATCCAGCCCCAGGGCCTGGCCGACCTGGATGGCGCGCCGGTCGAGCTCGGTGTGTCCTTCGACGAGGTGATCTCCGGCGGTACGCACCGTGTCGCGGCTTCCGCGCTGCTGGGCCTGACGTCCGGCCGGCAGTTCCCACAGCCCGGCCAGCCGTACCTTGCGGACGAAGTCCCGGTCCTGGGCGGTCAGTGGCCCGAACGGCGTACTCATGGTGCCGAGACCGTCGTCATCGGCCGCGGGGGCGGCGGACGCGGAGCTCCTGCCGCCGAACGCCTCCACCGGGATCAGCAGTGCCAGCAGGGTGAAGGCCAGAGCGCCGATGACGATGGCGCTCGCGGTCACGTATCTTGCGCCGGCCGAAAGGCCGACGCCGGACCCTCGACGCAGTGTCAGCACAGTGCCCTCCTTGCTCCGTGGGCCGGGAGGGGTGCACCCCCGTTCCCGGGATGCCAAGGGACGCTAGTGCCGTTGTGGTGCGTACGCGGGAGGGCGATCACCATCGGACAAATATCCGGGCGAGCCCGCGAAAGGCTGCTACATTCCGGCGCCGCCCCATCCGCATACCGCGCCGGACGCACGAAAAATCGCCCGGCCGGGGAGTCCGGCCGAGCGATTTTTCGTGCGTTCTGTTGCTGTCCGCTGGTGGCTTAGTACCAGTGGTTGGCCTGCCAGAAGTTCCAGGCCTCGACGGGGGAGCCGTAGCGCTCGTTCATGTAGTTCAGGCCCCACTTGATCTGGGTGGCCGGGTTGGTCTTCCAGTCCGAGCCCGCCGAGGCCATCTTCGAGGCCGGCAGGGCCTGGACCAGGCCGTAGGCGCCGGAGGAGGCGTTGGTGGCGGTGTGGTTCCAGCCGCTCTCGTGGGAGATGATCTTGTCGAAGGCGGCGAACTGAGCCGGGTCCTTGATCATCTGCTGCGCGATCGCCTTGGCGCTCGTCGGCGCGGCCTGGGCCGGAACCGTGGCGGCCAGCATGGAACCGGCGGCGGCGAGACCGACGACGGTGCCAGCAAAGGTCTTCTTGGAGGTGGCGATGCGGCGGATGACAGAGATGGACACGGATGAGCCTTCCGAAGGGGACAAGGACGGTCGCGGCATGCCGAAGACATGCGTGAGCCACTCACGCGGTGGAGAGGGGTTCGTCCTGGCGGGGGGCGGGAGCCCCGGCCGCCTCGGCGACAACACCAGTTAGCCAGGCCCCGACCGGCCTGGCAACGCCCCCATCTACTAGCGGGATTCGCAGAGCGGGCGGAACGACCCGCGCTGCGGTGGCTACGGAGGCGCGCCCAGAGGCTACTAGGCCGGGTCGTATGTGACCTGGGTCCTGTGGGCCGCCTCACCGGGAAGGGGTGTTTTTGTCGCTTTCTGTGAGGTCTTGTACCTGTTTTTGGGGTGTGTCCTGGGCCACTTCGACCCCTGAATCGAAGGTGTCGGGTCGCCCGGGGCGTCAGAAGCGGGAGCTGTGAACCGGGCCCGTGGAGGAGAGCGGATCGCGGGGGTGGGCCAGCCACAGTGGGGCCACCGCCGCCGCGAAGGCCCGGAAGGCTTCCTCGTCCCCGGCGGCCTCCGGTTCCGGTGCGGCGGCGACGATGTCGCGGGCGATCTCCTCCTCCGGCCGGTCGTCCGCCGGTCCCGGTCCGTCCATGCCCAGCTGCTCGCCCCACGGCTCGGGCCCCAGCTGCCGCTGGAGCGTGCTGAAGTCGGCCGGCAGTGCCGCTCCCTCCGTCCACGACGTGGCGTGCTCGTACAGCACCTGGCCGGGCGCCCGCTCGCGCAGGGCCGGCAGGAGGTCCCGGTCGTGCGCATTAAGGTCGTACGCCACCACCAGCGTGTCCGGCCGCCCGGGCTCGTACGGCACCGGCTCCAGGCCCAGCAGCTCGGCCGCCGCCCGGGCCAGGATGCGGTCCGAGCGCCCGGGCAGGGCACTCACCGCGGCCGGCCGGCGCCCGGCGGCCTCCAGGGCGGTGCCCAGCCGGTCCAGGCCCAGCCGGCACAGCTCGTAACTGTCGGAGAGGTAGGCGTAGCGCCCGGTCATGACCTCGAAGCCGTGCGGCGACAGCGACCCCAGCACCGTCCCCGTCAGCGCGAACTGCCAGCCGCGAAGGTCCGTGGCATCGAGCGGAGCGACCGCCGCGACGGCCTCGGCCCGGGCGAGCATCCGGCCGAGCCGCCCGTGCGCCCAGGTCCAGGTCCCGTCCACGGGGTCCGGCAGCCGGGCGGCGCGGTCCCGGGCCGTGGCGAGGTCCCCGGCCAGCAGCGCGTTGTAGGCGAGCAGGTACTGGCCCGGCCACGGCTCCAGCAGGGACTCGTGGCGCAGCAGCTCCCGCGTGGCCTCGGCATGCCGGTCATCGGACTCCAGCGCCGCCACCAGCTCGGACAGCAGCGGGCGGGCGCCGGGGGCCAGCCGCAGCGCCTCGCGCAGGGCCGGTACGGCGGCGAAACCGAGGCCCCGCTCGACGCAGAGGTAGCCGAATTCATGGAGCCGGCGGGGCTCACCGGGCTTGCGGGCGGCCTTCTTCGCCGCCTTGGCGAGGTCGCCGAAGCCGACGGCCTCGGCGAGGTCACGCACCTCCGCCGCGAGCTCGCCCACGGGGACGGTCTCGGCGACAGGGCGCAGGGCACGGACGGCGGAAGGGATGTCACCGGCGCGGACATGGCGCCGGACGTCTTCGAATGCGTGTGTCATCGCTCCTGATCATGCGCGGAGGCTCCCGGCGGCGGCAACGGATTTTGGGCCGGCCATCAGACGCACTCGGACTTCGCACTCACCGGGGTGAAGTCCGAGGGGCCGACGTTGTTGACCGCCCGCACCTGGAAGCACTGCTTGCCCAACGGCAGGCCGGTCCAGACGAACGACGTGGCGTTCGCAGCCACGCCCTTGGTCTGCTGGAGGGAGCTGTTGAAGATCTGGTACCCCGTCTCGTCGGTCGCGGCGTCCGTCCACTCCAGCTGCACACGAGTCGGGTCCCCGGCGACGCGGGTGGCGATCACGTTCGACGGCTCGGCAGGCCTGCCGATGCCGATTCCGGCGCCGGCCTCGTGCTTCAGGCTGAAATTCACCCGGGTGTAGTCGTCGGAGCCGACCTCACCGTTTTCGGCGGCCAGCCTCCAGTTGGTCAGACTCGTGCCGGGGCGGAATCCGTGCTGGATGCCCTCATCCTGGCCGTCGAGGTCCCTGGAGAGACAGCTCGACCCCTCGAAGAGCCGGAGCGTGGGAGTGGCCACGACCGTTTCGTCGGGCCTGAGCTCGACGTGGACGCTCAGTTCGCCCGTGGTCTCGCCGCCCGCACACGCAGAGGCCGTCAGCGTGTCCTGCGGCCTGTCGTGGCTCAGCCTGACCAGCCTGGTGATGGGGAAGTTTCTCGTGGTCCTGCTCGAACCGAAGCTGGGTGCGTCCGACACGGTCAGTGTTCCGGACATGGAGATGGTGTGCGTGCTGGCCGCGGCGGCCGGTGGGGCCGTCCACACGCACAGCAGGGTGATCGGCACAACCGCCGTCGCGGTGGCGGCACGTCGCAGCCTCATCGCCACACCTCGCAATCGCCTCGTTCAGGCTCGCGGGAAGGATCTGAGCGGACTGCAATGCGTCTTCATCGTCCCGCCGCCCCGTTGCCACGTCCACCGCAGACGACACCGACGCAGTCGCGTCAGCGGGTTGGTTCGATTCCCCAGGCGGCGGCTCGGGCTGCGGCAGCCGCGCGGTTGGGGAGGTCGAGCTTGGCGAGTATGTGCTCGATATGGGTCCCCACGGTGCGCGGTGTGATGTACAGCCGCTCGGCGATCTCCCGATTGGTGCGGCCTGCGGTCAGTTCGGCCAGCACCTGGAGCTCCCGTGGCGAGAGTCCGCCGGGCCGCGGGTCCGCGCGGGGGTCGACGGCCGCGGCGAGGGCCTCGGTGAGCAGGGTGACCACGGCGCGCGCCGGATCGGGCGTGCGCCGTGGCCGGCGGGTGCTGACGTTCAGCATGCCGACATACCGGCCGTCGGCGGCGAACAGGCACTGGGCCACGCCGTCCTCGATGCCGAGGGGAGACAACACCTCCTGGAAGCCCGGGGATGCCGCCAGGAGCTGCCGGGGGACGTCCCTGAGCCAGAGACCGCCGCGGGCCGGGCTGTGGAGCACGGGGAACACCGGGTCGTGGTGGAGGCGCGTCTCGATATAGGCCGTGGCCTCGTCCGGGTAGCTCCCGGCCAGGGTGGTGTGGCGCCGGCGCAGCGGATCCCACCGGACCAGGGAGGCGTGGTCGTACTCCACCACCTCGGTCAGCGCCGCCAGGACCGTCTCGACGCCGGTCGCGCCGATCGTGGCGCTTCTGGCGGCTGCGCGGACGTGGACGGCCGCGTCCAGGATGTCCGCCGTGGTCCGTTCCGCTGTCATTCCCCAATGATGATCATGTGCCCGGTATACGTCAATCGCGAAGGGTGTCGTGCACGACCTTCCCGTCCATGACGGTGAGGACAACGGGCAGTTCGGGGATGTTGTGGGGGTCGGCGGTGAGCAGGTCTCCGTCGAGCACACAGAGGTCGGCGACCTTGCCCGGCTCCAGGGAGCCCTTCCAGTCGTCGGCGAAGTCCTGCCAGGCCGCGTCGATCGTGTACGTACGGATCGCCTCGGCCAGGCCGATGCGCTGCTCGGGGCCGCTGACCTGGCCGGCGGCCTTCGATTCGCGCAGCATCATGGTGGCGATGCCCTGGCGCCAGTCCGGGTAGGTGACGGGAGCGTCGGAGCCGCTCGCGACCCGCACGCCGGCGTCGATGGCATCGCGGTAGGGCCATGCGTACGCGGCCCGTTCGGCGCCGACGAACTGCTCCTCCATGTCGGCGACGGTCCACTTGATGGTGGGGTTCATATTGACGCCGAAGCCGTGCGCGGCCAGCACCTTCATGCTGTGTGCGGTGAGGAAGTCGCCGTGGATGACGTAGTGGCGGGCGTCGGGCCGCGGGTGCTCGGCCATGGCCGCGGCGAAGGCGTCCGCGACGGTGTCGATGGCCCGGTCGCCGGTGACGTGGACGCCCAGCTGGTGACCGGCGGCGTGGGCGTGCCGGATGATGGCGTCGATCTCGGCGGTCCGCTCGGCGTCGGTCTCGCCGCCGACGCACAGGGAACCGCAGCCGCCGCCGACGTACGGCTCGTGCATCCAGGACGTCTTGTTGGGGACGATGCCGTCGGCGAAGACCTTGACCCCGTGGATCGCGAGGCGGCGCGGATCGGCATCCCGTGACTCGCCGAGGGCGGAGAGGGTGCGGGCGAACTCCTCGGCGGTGCTGGCCATTCCGGTGGGCAGGAGCAGGACGCCGAGGCGGGCGGTCAGTTCGCCGTCGGCCAGCAGCCGGCGGTAGACGTCGAGGGTCTCGGCGCCGAGCGCGCCCCGCATGATGCCGTCGCCGCCGGGGCCGAGCCCGGGCTCGGTGTAGCTGGTCACCCCGAGCCGGGCGAGCGTGGCGAGGGTCGACCTGATCGCGTCGGTCCGCTCCTGCCGGCTGAGCGGCGGCAGCGCGTTCTGGACGAGGGCCTGGGCCCCCTCGTGGAGCAGCCCGGTCGGCTCCCCCGCGTCGTCCACGACGATGGCCCCGCCGGGCGGCGCGACGGTGTACCGGTCGATCCCGATGAGTTCCAGTGCCTTGGAGTTGACCCAGGTGGCGTGCCCGGAGAAGGAGTACAGGACGACGGGATGGTCCGGGCTCACGGCATCGAGGTCGTGCAGCGAGGGCAGCCGCGACGGATCGGAGACGCACTCGTCGAGGTAACCGGTGTCCCAGCCGTGCCCCGTGATCCACTGCCCGCCCGGCACCCGCCCGACAGCCTGCCGTACCGCTTCGGCCACGTCGGCGAGGGAGGACACGGCGGGATGGCCGAGGTCGAGGGAGAGTGGCGGGGTCGCCATGCCGAAGGCGCATCCATGCAGATGGGAATCGTTGATACCGGGGAGCAGCGTCGCGCCCCGCAGGTCGACCACGCGGGTGCCGGGTCCGACGAGCGGCGCGACATCGTCCCGCCCACCGACGGCACTGATGATCCCACCGGTCACGGCCAGGGCCGAGGCGACGGAGAACTCCGCATCGACCGTGACCACTCGGCCACCGACAAACACCAGATCCGCATACGTGTCCACAGAAGGGTCCTTTCCAAAACCGGGTGCACCACGGCCACCCGCGAACGTCTCCCGAGGACTATGGCCAGGCCCCCACTGCCCGCACATCGGTCATCCCACCGATACCCGCTCGCCTCCCCCAGCGGCTCTTACACTTGGTCATGTGCCTGACAACGGCACCACCACGAAGGGGGCGATCGGCGCATGACCAAGCCTGAGAGCGCGGCACACGACTACGACGTCGTCATCAGCGGAGCCAGCCTGGCCGGGAGTGCCGCGGCGATCCTGCTGGCTCGGCGCGGTGCCCGCGTCGCGCTGCTGGAGCGCCGCTCGGACCCCGAAGCGTACAAAGTGCTCTGCACCCACTCCCTCACCGCCAACGCCTACCCGGTGCTGGACGAACTCGGGCTCGTCCCCGCTCTCGAGAAGGCGGGAGCCGTCCGCAACCACGCCCGCTGGTACACCCGCTGGGGATGGATCGAACCGAAGGCCGCGCCGGCGGGCCCCGAGCTGCCGTACGGATACAACGTGCGCCGCAGCATCCTCGACCCGTTGATCAGGTCCCATGCGGCGGAAACCCCTGGCGTCGATCTGCTCCTCGGCCACCAGGTGACCGGGCTGGTCCGGGAGGCCGGGCGAACCGTGGGGGTGCGTGCGTCGGCACCACAGGGCGAGCGCGAGATCCGGGCCCGCCTGGTGGTCGGCGCCGACGGCAAGGACTCGGCCCTGGCGAAGTTCGCCGGGGTGCCCACCCGGCAGCACGAGAACGCACGGTTCGGCTATCTCGCGCAGTTCCGCAACCTTCCGCTGCCCGACGGGATCGCTCACGCCTGGTTCCTCGAGCCCGACCTGGCGTACGCGTTTCCCAACGACGACGGCGTGACCGTCCTCGCGGTGCTCCCGGACAAGAAGCGGCTGCCGGCCTTCCGGGAAGACCTGGAGGGCAGCTTCCTCGCGTTCGTCCGCGCCCTGCCCGAGGCACCGCCCATCGACACCGCCGAGCGCATCACGAAGATCATCGGCTCGGTCAACTACCCGCTGCACAGCCGCAAGCCGACCGCACCGGGCCTCGCACTCATCGGCGACGCCGCCCTGACCGGCGATCCCCTGTGGGGAGTGGGATGCGGGTGGGCGCTGCAGTCCGCGCAGTGGCTGGCAGAAGCGGTCGGCCCGGCCGTAACGAGCGCCACCGGCCAGAGCGACGGCGACCTCGACAGGTCACTCGCGGCGTACGCCCGCACACACGGGCGCCGGCTGCGCGGATACCAGTACCTGGCCGCCGACTTCGCCACGGCCCGTCCGTTCAACCCCATGGAACGGCTGATGTTCTCGGCGGCAGCACGCGATGCATCGATGGCGCGGCACATGCACCTGTTCGCATCCCGCCTGATCGGTCCGCTGCAGTTCTTGAACCCCGTGGCGCTGGCCAAGGCTTCGGCCGTCAACATCAGGCATCGCGGGTCGAATCCGAGTCCGAGTGCGAGTCCGAGTGCGACCGCCACCGGAGGCCCGGCGCACTGATATTGCCGTGCCGTGCCAACGCCGGAGGTGCAAACTCGCTCCATGGTGGAGATGCGGGCGTTCCGGGACGAGGTCAATGGCTGGGCGAGCGGCGGTCCCGGCGGGCCGGCGAGTGAGCTGGCTGTGCGACTGGGGGTACGGACGGCCGTGCTGCTGGAAGGGCTGAGTGACCTCGCGGCCGTTGAGGCACTGGCTGCCCGACGCGGCCGGGACCTGGCCGCCGAGGGGGTGTGCGTCGTACCGATGGGCGGGGCGATGAACGTCGGCCGTTACGCCGGCCTCCTCGGTCCGCCCGGCCTCGGCCTGCGCCTGGCTGGACTGTGTGACGAGGGTGAGCAGCGCTTCTACGAGCGCGGCTTGGAGCGGGCACGGGCGCAGCAGGGGGACATCTTCGTGTGCGCCTCGGACCTGGAGGACGAGCTCATCCGCGCGCTGGGCACGGCACGGGTCGAGGAGGTCGTCCGAGTCGAGGGCGACCTCCGTGCCTGGCAGACCTTCCTGCGCCAGCCCGCACACCACGGTCGGCCCCGGCAGCAGCAGTTGCGGCGCTTTCTCGGCACGAAGAAAGGCCGCAAGATCCGCTACGGCCGCCTCCTCGTCGAAGCCCTCGACCCCGAACAGGTGCCGGCCCCACTCGACGACCTCCTCAAGAGCCTGTGAGGGCGGCGTAGCGGACCGGGAGCTCCTTCAGGCCGCGTGCCCGGAGTGACTGGCGCCACTGGGGCGCAGGCCCGACGGGTTCGAGGGTCGGGTAGCGCTCCAGGAGGGCAGCCAGGGCGATCTCGGTCTCGGCGCGGGCCAGGGGGGCGCCGAGGCAGTAGTGGATGCCATGGCCGAGCGCGAGGTGGCCGGAGGTGTCGCGGTCGAAGTCGAGGGCGTCGGGGCGGGAGAAGCGTGCCGGGTCGCGGTTGGCCGCGGACAGGGAGAGCAGGACCGTCTCCCCTGCCGGGACGGTGACCCCGGCGATGGTGATGTCCTCGGTCGCGAATCGGCGGATGGCGAGGAGGGCGGGGCCTTCGTATCGCATGAGTTCGGTGACGGCTGCCGGCAGCCGGGAGGGGTCCTTGCGGAGCAGCGCCAGGTGGTCCGGGTGCTGGAGGAGGGTGTGGATCGCGTTGCCGATGAGCTGGACGGTGTTCTCGTACCCGGCGAAGAGGATGAGGAAGGCGAGGGACATCAGCTCGTCCTCGCTGAGGCGGTCCCCGTCGCCGTCCCGGACCGCGATCAGGTCGGACAGCAGGTCGTCGGCGGGCTGGCTCCGCTTGTGCGCCATGAGTTCGGTGAAGAAGCCCAGCATCGCCCTCACCGCTGCTTTGGCGGCCTCGGGCCGGCTCGGGTCGGGGACGATGAGCGCGTCGGTCCAGGTGCGGAAGTCGAGGCGGCGGTCTTCGGGGATGCCCAGCAGGTCGCAGATGACGATGATCGGCAGCGGGGCGGCGTAGGCGGCCACCAGGTCCGCACTCCCGGCCGGCCCGAGGGCGTCGAGGAGGCGGTCCGCCGTTGCGCGGATGGGTGTGCGCAGCTGCTCGATGCGGCGCGGGGTGAAGGCACGGCCCACCAGGCTGCGGATGCGGGTGTGGTCCGGGGGGTCCATGTTGAGGAGGTTCGCGTCGAGGGCGGGCGGCAAGGAGAAGCCCCGGTAATTGCCTTCGGCGGCGTTGGTCTTGTCCAGGGACAGCCTGGGGTCGGCCAGAGCCTCGCGTACGTCGTCGTACCGCGTGACGAGCCATGCCGGTGCGCCGTCGGTGCCGCTGATGCGGCACACGGGCGCGGAATCCCGCAGCCGCTCGTAGACGGAATACGGGTGCTCGAGCAATTCGCCCTGAAGATCCATGAGTCCACCCTAGGAGGTGCGCTGAATCATCCCGCGGGCCGGGCTCCGCATGGGCGGACGTGCGGACCGGGCCGGACCGGGCCGGACCGGGAAAGTCCCGGCACAACCCGTCGCACATCACATGACCGGCTCGCCGATGCCCAGCAGGTTTCCCTCGCTGTCACGGAACCAGGCGGCCCGCTCCCCTCGCGCGCCCTTGCTCGGGTAGTTCCCGGCGATATCGGCGAGCCCGCCCTTCGTCCGGAACCCGGGCACGTCGACCTCTTCGAACACCACGCCGCGCTGCTTGAGTTCCGACACGGCCTGCTCGATGTCGTCGACCTCCCACCCCATCTGGGTGAAGGTGCCGGGCGAGGATCCTGTCGACTTGAACAGGGCAAAATCCGTGCCTCCGCACCGGTACAGCAGCCCGCCGGGCCGTTCATCGACGGGCTCCAGACCGAGCTGCTCGGCGTAGAAGCGCCGCGCCCGGTCCAGGTCCTGGGCTGGAAGCCTGGTCGCCACGCGCCCCCGGGCCAGAATGTTCCTCTCGTCCGCATTCATGCCTCTACTGTGCCCTGAGTCGCGGCCCAACGGAGACAGGCGCGTGCCACCGTGTCGACTACCGGGGAACGGCGGCGAACACCGGGCCGCCGACGGCCCGCTCCAGGCGGTACCCCCTGAGCACCCGGTCGAAGCGGGCCCGGCTGCCCGGCAGGGCGCCGCGAAGGTCGGCGATCACCGCGCCGTCCGGCACCCGCGCGAGGAGCCCGCCGACCAGTGGGTCCGTACCGGCGCAGCCCCGGAGCTCGGCCGCGGGATACAGCGGCAGCTCGGGGCCGTCCAACTGCAGGCAGTCCCAGAAATCGTCGGCGTACGGTTGGACGCCGTCCTCGAAGCCCGTCTCGTCGACCAGGTCCTCCGCCGTCCCGATCAGCCGATCGAGCCAGTGCGGCAGCGAATCGGCCTCGACGAAGAGCCCACCCTCGCGGTACTGCATCAGCACCTGGCCCCACCGGCCGTCGGCCTCGATGTCGACCCAGGTCACACCGCCGCCGCCATCGTCGGTCACCAGCCAGTGGGGGTGCGGGAGGCCATGGTCGCCGGCCTGGCGGGGGTGGCCGGTCAACGCGAACTCCACCGGCGGCACCGCGAAGCCACCCAGTCGGCCCAGCAGTTCGCGAGCCTCGGCCGGCACCGGAACGGGCCACCGGTCGAAATCGGCGTCCGTCGCACCGGGTTGTACGGCGATATCGAAGGGGACTCGGGCGGCCAGCGCCCGCAGCCGCTTGACGAGGGCGTCACCGGAGATCATCCGACCACGCTACCGGAGCGGCGCCGGTCCGCCGAAGCCGCAGCCGCAGCCGCAGCCGCGCCGGCCGGCAGGGCCGCCTGCCCGGCTACCCGGCACCCGCTGGATGGGGCATCGGCCGGGGCGCGTCTGCCGGGAGCGTGCAACGCTGGGTGTTGCCGGTGGGCCGACTCGGGTGGCGGCCGGCGGCTTCGTTGTCGTCCGTTCCGCAGCACCCCGACGGAGGATCGCCGCATGCAGACCCGTTCGGCTGATGACGCGCAGAACCGAGTGGTGTGGGGCATATCCCTCGTCCTGATCGCGGTCACCGCGCTCCTCGGGGCCGCGCCGCCCGGGGCCACCACGGCGACCACCCCGGCCGCCCCACCCGTCCCACCCGTCCCCGTCCTGTCCTGGGGTCCCTGCGACGGCCCGGGCCCGGGGGACGGTTTCGAGTGTGCGACCGCCCGGGTGCCGCTGGACTACCGCGAGCCCACCGGGCGTACGATCCCCCTCTCCGTCACCCGGCGGCTCGCGGCCGACCGGGCCCACCGCACCGGTGTCCTGCTGCTGCACCCCGGCGGACCCGGCAACTCCGGCGTGGACTTCGCCCGTAACAGCTACGACGCGCTCCCCGCCTCCCTCCGTGACGCCTTCGACGTCGTCGGGTACGACATGCGCGGCGTGCAGCGCAGCGGACAGGTGGAGTGCTGGAACGACGAGGAGTACTCCGCCGCCGTCGATGGCGCCCGTGGCGCACCCGGCCCGGGAGCCCTCCAGGGCGCCGTCCGGCAGGGCCTCGACTTCGCCACCGCCTGTCGGCAACGCTCCGGAGACCTCGTACCGTTCGTCGGCACCGGCTCGAACGCCAAGGACATCGACCTGCTCCGCCAGGCCCTCGGCGAGGAGACGCTCTCCTTCTACGGCCGTTCCTTCGGCAGCTATGTCGGCACCGTCTACGCCGCGCAGTTCCCGCGGCGCGTCCGCGCCATGGTCCTGGACGGGGCCTACGATCCGCGGCTCTATGCCGACGTCCCCTACGCCTACGACGCCGAGCAGTTCGTCGCCCTGGACGCGGCGGTCGGCCGGTTCCTGGACTGGTGCGCGCAGAACGCCACCACCTGCGGATTCGGCGAAGGCCGGCCGCGACAGGCCTTCGAACAGCTCAAGCGGGCACTGGACGCCGATCCGGTCATCACCGCGAGCGGACGCCCGGCCACCGGCTACACCCTCGCCTACCGCCTGATGTTCAACATCAACGCGGGCAAGGTGATCTGGCCCGGACTGGGACAGGCCCTGCGGGCGGCCCAGGCACGCCAGGGTTCGTTCCTGCTGTCCCCGCCCTCGCCCGCGTCCTTCGACTTCCTCAACGTCAACATGGCCGTCGAGTGCGCCGACCGCGTCTATCCCACCAGCCCCCTGCTCCTGGACAAGCGGGTCAGCTCCCAGGCCGCCGCCGCTCCGCTGCTGGGACCCCCCATCGGTCTCGGACCACCCACCTACGACCACAACCACGCGCCCACCTGCGCCCAGTGGCCGGTGGAGCGCTCGAGCCGCTTCGAGGGCTCCTACCGGGCGGCCGGTTCCGCCCCGATCCTGGTCCTGGGGACGACCGGGGACCCGGACACCCCGTACCGGGACGCTGTGACCCTCGCCGGGACGCTGGACAACGGACGGCTGCTGACCTTCGCCGGTGAAGGACACACCGCGTACAACCGGAGCGCATGCGTCAGCGCCCTGGTCACGGACTACCTCGCCACCCTGGCGCTGCCCGCACGGGGCACCGTCTGTGCGGACGAGAAGCCTCCGGGATCGCTCGGCCGCAGCACCGCGGGCATCGAGGTCGACGAGACGCGCGATGTAATCCCCGTCCTCCGCTGAGCACTGGCACCGGCACCGGCACCGGGCTCTCCGTCAGCTGACGGCAACGCTCCGGTAGTGGGTGGTCAGCCGTCCTGCGTCGTCCAGAACGTGGAAGGCGAGGGCCGGAGGCAGGTCGAGGTGAACATGATCTGCCGGGTGGGAGTAGCGCTCCCAGGGGAGTCTGAGGGTGGAGACGACACCGGGTGCGACGACCAGAGGCTTGCCTGCGAAGGTGGTCGTTGCTGCGGTGTGGGCGTGGCCGCAGATGAGTGCGGCGATGTTGGGAAAGCGGTCGACCAGGGCGGCGAGCCGGTGTTCCTCGAACTGGCGGAGGCTGTCGATGTAGGGACTGTGCAGCAGGGCCGGCGGGTGGTGGAAGCCGAGGAGTACGGGCACATTGCCCGGCGTTCGGGTGAGAACGTCCTCCAGCCAGAGCAGGGTGTCGTCCTCGATGAACCCTTCGTCCTTCCCCGGCACTGAGGAGTCGCACAGTGCGAGGACGAAGGCGGTCGTGCGATGAACCCGGTTGACGGGAGCCGTCGAGGCGGGCTCCCCGAGCAGGTACCGGCGGAAGGCGCTGCGCTCGTCGTGGTTTCCCGGGCACACCAGGACCGGGTGCCGGGAGTTCAGCAGTTCCCGGGCCTGTTCGTACTCGGCCGGCAGTCCGTGGTCGGCAATGTCGCCGGTCACCACGACGGCGTCGAGATCGTAGGGAAGGGCGTCCAAGTGGTCCATGACCGCCCTGGTGCGGTCGATGCTGCGCTGCCGGCCGTCGATATGGGTGTCGCTGAGATGGGCTATCACGATCACGGGTCGGGCCTGTCCCTTCCGAGAGGCGGTCTGGGCTGGTCCGGTGAACCTAACCGGCGACTGGACCACACGTAAGATCCGGTTTCATGCCGAATGATTGGTCCAGTTTCGGATTCGACCTCCATATCGACATCGCCATCGGCACCGGCACCGGGGGCGGCCGGCGTTCGGGGTTGGAGTCCGCACTGCGCCAGGCGGTTCGATCGGGACGCCTGAGACCGGGGACACCCTTGCCGTCCACCCGTGGGCTGGCCGAGGAGCTGGGGCTCTCGCGCGGCACGGTGAGTGCGGCCTACCAGCAGCTGGCCGAGGAGGGTTACCTGGCTGTGCGCCCCGGGTCGGGCACGCGCGTCGCCGACGTACCCGGTGGCGATCCTTCCCCGGCCGTCCCGGCCACCCCGGCCACCCCCGAACAGCCGCCCCGTTACGACCTGCGACCCGGGCTTCCCGATGTGAGCGCCTTCCCCGTCCAGGCCTGGCTCCGTGCGTGCCGCCGCGTACTGGGGTCCGCTCCTGCCCGGATCTTCGGTGCCGGGGATCCTCAGGGGCAGTATCGGCTGCGTGCCGCGGTGGCCGACTACCTCGGCCGGACCCGGGGAGTGCTGACCACACCGGACCGGGTCGTGATCACCTCGGGTTTCCACCAGTCCGTGGGACTGCTGAGCCGAGTGCTGAAGGCGAGCGGCATCACTGCCGTTGCCATGGAGGACCCGGGCCACAACGCCTATCGCGAGGTCGTCCAGCGCTCCGGACTGGCCACCCCGGCTCTGACCGTCGATGCGTGGGGGGCCCGCGTCGGCTCGCTCGGGCGGGACATCGGGGCAGTGGTGGTCACTCCGTCGCACCAGTACCCGACCGGAGTGCCGCTGCATCCCGACCGCCGTCAGTCGCTGTGCGAATGGGCACGGACCACCGGCGGCCTGGTCGTGGAAGACGACTACGACGGAGAGTTCCGCTACGACCGGCAGCCTGTCGGGGCCCTCCAAGGCATCTCTCCCGGCCAGGTGGTGTACTGCGGCACCGTATCCAAGACCCTCGGTCCCGCCCTCCGGTTGGCGTGGCTGGTTCTGCCGCGCCACCTGGTCGGCCCGATCGTGAAGGCCAAGGCCGAGGCCGATCTGTACACCGAGACCATCGGCCAACTCGTCCTCGCCGAACTGATCACCACGCACGCGTACGAGCGCCATATCCGCGCAGCCCGCCTGCGGTACCGGCGCCGCCGTGCACTACTCATCGAACGGCTGGCCGACTTCCCGGCCCTCGTCCCCCACGGCGTCCCGGCCGGCCTGCACACCCTCGTCACCCTCCCGCCCGGCGGAATCACCGAACGCCGGCTGCTGGCCGACTGTGCAGATCGGGGCATCGCATTGAGGGGCCTCACCGAACTGCACCACCGGCCCACGGCAGACACACCGGAGGGTCTGCTGATCGGCTTTGCCGCTCCCTCCGAGCACGGGTACCCCATCGCCTTGGGTGCCTTGTCCTCGGCCTTGGCGGACGCCTTGAGCTGACGCTCATCTGACGCCGCTGTGCGGCGGCTCAGGAGGTCCGGGTGTGGTGGTCCAGCAGGCGGGTGAGCAACTGCACGAGCTGGTCGCGTTCGACCGGACTCAGCGGCGCGAGCAGTTCGTCGTGGAGGTCGTCCACGACCTTGTCGAGGAGGCGCAGGTGGCGGCGGCCTCGGGGGGAGATGGTGATGATGTTGCGGCGCCGGTCGTCGGGATCCGGTGCCCGCTCGACGAGGTCACGCTCGGCCAGTTCGTTGAGCACCCCGACCATATCGCTGCGGAAGATGCCGGAGCGCCTGCTCAGCTCCGCCTGGCTGCCCGGCCCGAGGTCCTGCAGTGAGGCGAGCACGGCGTAATGCCAATTGCGGGCGTCGGCCCGGGCCAGCCCCTCGGCGATCAGGCGGTCCGACCGCATGGTCAGCTGCGACAGCAGTCGGCTCGCCCGCCGGCGCAGCCTGTCGGGCGTCCCAGGTGCGCCGGGCGCGCCGGCGTCGGGCCCGTCCGCGGCTTCGTCTCCGATCATGGCACCCACTCTACCCGTTGCGTTAGTTCGACTAACGATATACGTTCACTCGTGCCGAAAACGTTAGTGGAATAAACGTTTATCGAGCGAACTCCAAGGAAGGACGATCTTGCCCACCAAGACCAAGCCCGTGCAGATACCCACCGCAGACGGCCAGGCCGACGCCTTCGCCGCCTTCCCCGACCGTGCCGAGCAGCACCCGGGGGTGCTGATGTACCCGGACGCCTTCGGCCTGCGGCCCGAGCTGGAGGCGAAGGCCCGCGAACTGGCCGGGCACGGGTACTACGTGCTCGTCCCCAACCTCTACTACCGGCACGGCCCCGCACCGGTGACCGAACTTCCCGAGCACATCGGAGCAGAGGTCCGGCCCGCGGTCTTCGCCCGGCTGATGCCCCTGGTCGAGGCGCACACCACCGAACGCGTCCTGCGCGACGCCGACGCCTACCTCCGGTTCCTCACAGCCCAGCCCGAGGTCAGCGCGGGACCGGTCGCCACGATCGGCTACTGCCTGGGCGCCGCCCTGGCGATGCGCACCGCAACGGCCCACCCCGACCGGGTGGCCGCCGTCGCCGGATTCCACCCCGGCCTCCTGGTCACCGACGCGCCCGACAGCCCGCACCGCCTTGTCTCCGAGCTCACCGCCCAGGTCCACCTCGGTCTCGCCGAAGGAGATCTGACGCCCGAGGCCATCAGCGAGCTCAACAAGGCCTTCGACGCCGCGGGGGTCGGCTACTCCACCGAGGTCTACCCCGGCACCGTCCACGGCTTCACCATGTCCGACACCGACGCCTTCAACCCCGCCGCGCTGCAGCGCCACTGGGACCGTCTGCTCGCCCTGCTGGACCGCACCCTGGCCACCGGCTGACGTACCCCGACGGCGACGCGCTACTGCGACAGGGTCGCGATCTGGATCAGGTTGCCGCAGGTGTCGTCGAAGACGGCGGTGGTGACCGGGCCCATCTCCATGGGCTCCTGGGTGAAGCGGACGCCGAGGCCGCGCAGGCGCTCGTACTCCCCCGCCACGTCGTCGACGGCGAACTGGGCGAGCGGGATGCCGTCCTTGACGAGCGTGTCGCGGTAGGTCCTGGCGGCCGGGTGGCCGGCGGGCTCCAGGAGGAGTTCGGTGCCGCCGGGCTCGTCGGGCGAGACCACGGTCAGCCACCGGTCCTTCTCGCCCACCGGGACGTCGTGCTTCTTCACAAAGCCGAGGATCTCGGTGTAGAAGCGCAGGGCCTCGGCCTGGTCGTTGACGAAGACGCTGGTCAGACGGATCTTCATGGGGTGCTCTCTCCTCCGGTCCGGACGGTCGTGGCACTGTAGCGGCCCTCCCGGCTCCGGACCCTCAGTGGCACAGGACCGTCAGTGTGACTCTGTCCAGCCGTGCCGGACGGCGTAGCCGCCGAGCTGCATCCGGGTCCGGACTCCGGCCATGTCCATGAGGCGGCGCAGGCGGCGGTGCAGTGTGCGCGGTGACAGGCCGAGTTGGGTCGCGGCCGTCTGGTCGGTCAGGCCGGCCAGGAGGAGGGCGAGGATCCTCCGGTCGAGGTCGGTCGGGCCGTTCCGGCCGACCTCGACGGTGGGTTCGGGTTCTCCGCCGGTGCCCGACAGTTCGAGCGGGTGGGCGGATCGCCATACCGTCTCGAACAGCGCATCCAGCGCGTCCAGCAGGCCGCTGCGGTGCAGCAGTACGGCGCCGGGCTCGCCGCCCGGTGTGACCGCGAGGGGGACGAGGCCGAGGTCGGCGTCGGCCAGTACGAGTTTCATCGGCAGCTCGTCGGCGACCCGCAGCTGCACTCCCTTGTGCAAGGAAGCGATCGCGTCGGCGATGATGCCCGGCTCTGCCAGCACGGCCCGGTCCAGGACCGCCCGGAATTGCACGCCGCGGCCGAGGGCCACGGGCTCGGCCGTGTTCTCGTCGGGCGGCAGAGCGATGAACGGTGCGGTGATGAAGGAGCGGACCTGCGTGCGGGCCGCCTGCTGCACCTGGAGGAAGCGATGCCGGATGGCGTCGATGCCCGTCACGACCTCGATCAGGTCGCCGATGCTGTTCCCGGTCATCGCCGCCCGGTGTTCCTCGGCGAAGGTCACCAGCGCCTGCTCGGCCATGCGCAGCCCGTACCGACGCTCGCTGATGAGGGCGCCGAGGGCCATGGCCGGCGGCGCGGCGGTGAACTCCCCGTCCGCCGACCTGGTCACGAGGCCCCACCCGACCAGGCGGGACAGCGCCTTGTCGAGGTGGGCCTCCGACAGGGCGAGCAGGTCCGACAGCAGGGTCGCGGTGGAATTCGGCCGTCCGAGCAGCGCCCGGTAGACGCACTCGTCATCGGGTTCGAGGCCCAGTACATCCAGCATCGGCGACCGACTCTCTTCCGCTTGCCGCTGCGGGAAGACTATCCGCCATGGCGGCAGACCCTGAAGAGTGCCTGCTGGGAGCGGGTGCGACGGGAAGGGCCCCGGGGAGTCGCCGCCCCGGGGCCCAACGGTGTGGTTCATCGCAGGCCGTACGCCCGGATGATCTCGTTCTTGACGCTGAAGCCGCGGTCCGTCCCGGCGCTCGCGCGGAGGGAGACGAAGCCGCCGGGCTTCCCGGCCGTTCGGAACGATCCCTTCCAAGTGCCCTTGGGGCCCTTGGTCAGGGTCACCTTCTGCCAGGTGCCGCCGTCGTCGTAGGAGACGTCCAGCTTCACCGTGGTGACCTTGCCCGGCACGGTGCCGCGGTCCGTGGACACCGGCTTGAGGGCGATCTCCTGGGGCGCGTTCGCCTTGACGTCGCCGCGGAGGTCCGACTCCAGCTTGTAGTCCAGGTTCAGCGCCGAGAAGGGCTCGAAGGAGTCCGAGTCGACGGTGTCGGACATGAAGGTCCACTCGGTGTGGGTGCGGGTCGACAGCCGGAAGACGTCACCGGGCCGTTCCACGTCGAGGACGGCGCGGTAGGGCAGGTTGCCCGCCGGCACCTCCTGCCACTGCATGTCTCCGCCGACCCGGTTGTCGTGGATCAGCCGGTCGCCCTGGAAGACCTGCAGGCGGGACGGTGTCTCACCCCACGGCAGGTAGCCGCCGAGCCGCATGGAGTCGCTGGCGGAGGCCCATGCCTGCACGTTCCAGGTCATGTAGTTCTGCCAGCGGGAGTTGTACACGCCGAAGGCCTCGCTCTGGCCGGGCCGGATCGCCGGGGCGAACCAGTCCAGCCGGGTGGTGCTGCCCTTGGCGTACGTGTTGTCGCCGGACACCATCGACCACGGCAGGGCTCCGTCGATGCCCTGCGTGTGGAACTCCCGCCAGACCTGGCCCGGGGTCACCCACTCGGTGCGGGTGCCCGGGTGCCACTCCAGCTCGGGGATGTTGACCGACGGGCTGAGGGTGAAGTCGGCCCGGTAGCCTTCCGCGAGCCGGCCGCCCGCGGCCTCGTAGTAGCGGGCGTCGATCCGGGCGAGGTCTGCCTTGGACGGCTTGTAGACCAGGGCCCGGTCCGGCACCTGGCCAGGGTAGTTCCGGGTCAGGTCGTAGACGAACGGCGTGTGCTCGGTCTGCTTCGCGGTCAGTTTGACGACGCCGGCCTTGGCCATCGCGATGAGGGCCCTGCCCTCGCCGCGGTGCACGGTGGCGACCGGGATGGCCGACTGGCCGACGTACTCCATGAGGACACCGACACCGTCGTTGACCACGATCAGCGCCTTGGCGCCGGCCGCAACCGCGGCCTCGGTGCGCTCCTGCGGCGAGACCTCGTCGCTGCGCTCGATGACGGCGATCTTGCCCTTGGCGTTGATCTTCTCGTACGCGGCCTTCGCGCCGTTGCCCGCGTAGACGGCGTGCACCGTGTCCGTGGCGGTGCCCAGGGCGCTGCCCGCCTGCACCCGTGTCTCGAAGTGGACCCGGCCCGCCAGTGCGCTCAGGCCGAACTGCGGCTCGCCCTTGCGCCAGCGGGTGGTCAGCATGAACTCGCCCTGCTTCATCGCCTCCGTCGGGGCGACGTAGACGTCGTCGTACGTCGGCGGCAGCACGTACGCGCTGCGGTAGTCCAAGTACGGGTCGAGGCCCCGGTAGTGGACGTTGAAGTCGACCTTGCGCTGGCGGTCCTCGGTGCGCTCCGGCGCCTCGGTCTGCAGCAGGCGTGCCTTGCTCGCGTCCAGCACGACGTCCGCGGAGCGGTCCTTGAGTACGGTCTCCGGGTCGACCAGCACGGCCACACCCGAGCGGTCCGCCTGCTCGCCGGCCACGTCGAGGTGCGCCGCGACGGTGTACAGGCCGGGTGCCATGCGCATGGTGGTCGAGCCGTTGACCTGGACGGACCACGGCGAGCCGTCGCCGGCGAGGTTGATGGAGACCCGGCCGGTGGCGGGCTTGCCGTCCCGGCCGACCAGCTTGATGTTCAGGTCGTAGCGCTCGTCCTCCTCGATCAGTGCCAGGGAGGTGCGGGTCACCGGCTGTCCGGTGGCCGCGTCGGCGGCCGTCACGTAGCCGACCTGCCGGCCTGTGGAGGCGGCCTGCGGGTCACCGGTCACCGGGACGACGGCGGTGCCGCCCGCCGGGACGGTCACCGTGGTGGCGCCGACTCGGAACGGGCCGCCGCCGGTCAGCGCCAGGTTCAGCTTGACGTCGGCGGAACCGGTGTTGGTGAAGGTCAGGTCCTTGGTGACGGCGACGTCGCTCGGCTCGTGCGGCCAGGTGTAGTTGCCGAAGAAGAGCGATCCGGTGCCGCGGACGGTGGCGCGCACGGCGGCGGCCACGTCGAGACGGCCGGTGCCGACCTCGTACGGCGAGTAGCCGGCGTCCAGGCCCTTGGCCGTGCTCATCAGGTGTTCCTTGAGCTGTGCGCCGGTCCAGTCCGGGTGCTGCTGGGCCAGGATCGCCGCCGCGCCGGCCACGTGCGGGGTGGCCATCGAGGTACCGCTGATGGTGCGGTAGGGGCCCGTACCGCCGTCGGTCATCTCCTGCGAGCGGGCCGCGGTGATGTCCACGCCGGGCGCCGCGATGTCCGGCTTCATGCCGCCGGAGTGGGCCAGCGGGCCGGTGCTGGAGAAGTTCGCGAGCTGGTCCTGCTTGTCCGTGGCGGCCACGGTCAGCGCCGCGGCGGCGGCGCCCGGGGCGGAGATGCTCTCCGGGCCCGAGTTGCCGGCGGCTATCACGAACAGCGTGCCGTGCTTCGCGGACAGCGCGTCGACGGTCTGCGACATGGGGTCGCTGCCGTCCGTCGGATAGGAGTCGCCGAGGCTCATGTTGACGACGTCCGCGCCGGACTCGGCGGCCCACTGCATGCCGGCCATGACCCAGGAGTCCTGGCCGTAGCCCTCCTTGCCGCCGAGCACCTTGCCGACGAACAGGTCGGCGCCGGGGGCGATGCCCTTGTTGTCGCCTCCGGAGGCGGCGCCCGAGCCGACGATCGTGCCGGCCACGTGGGTGCCGTGCCCGTTGACGTCGGTGACGGCCTCGCCCGGTACGAAGCTGGCGGTGCCGTCGATCAGGCCGGCGAAGTCGGGGTGGTTGACGTCGATGCCGGTGTCGAGCACGGCGACCTTGACGCCCTTGCCGGTGTAGCCGGCCGCCCATGCCGCGGGCGCGCCGGTCAGCGGCACGCTCTCCTTCAGCTGGGCCTTCACCCGGCCGTCGAGCCACAGCTTCGCCACTCCGGCGCCCAGCGTTGCGCTGCCCTGCGGCGCGACGGAGTTCCAGAAGGTACGGGCCTGCCCCTTCTCGGTGCTGAGCACGGCGCCGTGGATGTCCTTGAGCTTCCGGGTCAGCTTGCTGCCCCGGGGTGCCGTCGGCTCGACGGCCGCGCGGGACTTCGACGGGGCGGGGTACATGGCGATCAGCGGGACCGCGGGCGACTTCGCGTCGTCGTAGCCCATCTCGATCAGGTCGGTGACGTTGAACAGCCGCCGGTCCAGCTTGTCCGTGCCCAGCAGCGGCGCGGCCTCGTCCGGGATGACGAACAGGTCGCCCTTGATCTCCTGGATCTTCACGCCACCGACGGCGCTGTCCGGCCGGTCGACGTCGGCCATCTGCTTGCCGTCGGCCATCGTGGTGACCGTGACGACGTCGCCGGTGACCAGGGTGACCTTGTGGGTTGCCGAGGGCTGGGCGGGCTGGGCGGGACGGGTGGGCGGGGTCGGCTTGCCCGGGGCGGCGTGTGCGGGTGCTTGCAGAACTGCGAGCCCCGACGCCAGCAGCGGAACCGCGGTGGCGGCCGAGATCAGCTGCCGGCGCCAGCGCCTGCGCCCGGAGGCGGAAGAGTGTGAGGAGGAGAACATGCCATGGGTCTATCGACCCGGTGGCGCCGACGTGAAGGCCAGACGGTGGCAAGTCTCCGCCATGGCAAGCATTTGTCAGCCGTAAGACCGAGAAAAGCCGACATAAAGGCAGAATTCGGGTGTCAGTCGAGGAACCTCGTGGTGGTCGACACAAACCGGTCCGCGTCATCCAGCCACGGGTAGTGGCCCGCGCCCGGCTGGACGACGAACTCGGCGCGCGGGAACAGTTCGGCGAAGCGGGCCAGTACCTGCGGGGGTGAGGCCAGGTCGAACTCCCCGGCGAGGACCAGGACCGGCGCATCGAGCGCGGCGATGGACGCCCGGGTGGCGTCCGGGGCGAAGGCTCCCTCGGATCCGAAGACTTCGGCCGCCGCAGCGTTCCACTGGACCTCTTCGGCGGCCCGGTGGGCCTGCGCGGCCTCGTCCCAACGGCCGTAGAGGAAGGGTGCGATGGTCACCCAGTCCTCGGCCTTGGCTTCGCCCGCATCGATGGCGTCGAAGGCTGCCGATGCCGCGGCGAACCAGGGCTCGTCCTTGCGGAGCAGCCCGACCTCGCGCCGGTCCTGACCGGTGACCGTCAGGCCGACGGCGTCGGTGCCAGGCGTGATGAGGGCGAGCCGGCCGATGCGGTGCGGGTACTGCTCCGCGTACCGCACCGCGAGGTTGGCGGCGGCGGAGTGCGCGAGCAGGTCCATGCGGTCGAGGCCGAGGTGTACGCGCAGCAGCTCGACATCGCCGACCAGGCGGTCGCAGCGGTAGCTGGCGGGGTCCTCCGGCGTCGCGGACAGTCCGGCGCCCCGCTGGTCGGCCACGATCAGCCGGCGGCGGTCGGGGAGTCCACCGAGGTCGCCGAGGTAGACGGAGTCCCGCATCGGTCCACCGGGCAGGCAGACCACGGGGGCGCCGGCGCCCTCGCCGAGGACGCGGTAGGCAAGCTCGGTGCCGTCGGGCGCGGTGAGAGTGGGCATGGTTGTGCTCCCAACAAGGTGTGCGAGGTCGCCAGAAACCTACTGGCCGTCAAGATCACTTGGCAACCGTTCAAGGCTCAACTGGCCATGTTCCAGGGCGAACTGCTGCGCGGCGGAGTCGAACACTCGGCTGAAGCCAGCAGGCAGGGCCCACGTCGTCAACTGGACCGACGGACAGCTGATCCCGGTCGACCTGCCGGGCGGTCAGAAGGGCACTATGGCCACCGGTCTGGGGCAGGGCATCGCCGGAGTGGCTCTGGACGGGCGCGGCAAGGCGTACGTCGGCCGGAAGGACGGCGGCGGCAAGCTGCACGAGGTCGACCTGGCCGACCGCACCCACCGCGTCGTGACGAGCCTTGCCGGGGCGAGCACCATCCGCGTCGCCCTCGACGGCGTCGGCCGGGCGTACACCATCGACCACGCGAGCGGGAGCCTGTACGAGAACACCCTGGCGGACGGCGCGCAGCGCGTGGTGGCCACCGGCCTGGGGACGTGCGAGGGCCTCGCGCTGGACACCGTCAACGGCTGGATCTACGTCAGCAACCGTGAAGGCCAGCTGTGGCAGATCGACCAGCGCGCCGCCCAGGCCCTGGGCGGCGTCGGCAAGGTCGTGCCCTAAGCCCGGGGCCGGGGCCCGTCTGTCGAGGCTCCACCGCTGCGGTTTCTCAGAATGCCGGTTTCAGCCGCTTCGCGCATCATGACTGCTGTGCAGGACACACGCAGGGAAGCGATCGCTCTGTCGGTCGTGGTGCCCATCTTCAACGAGGAGGAGGTCCTGCCTGTGCTGGCGGAGCGGCTCCGGCCGGTCCTGGACGCGTGCGGCGAACCGTACGAGGTGCTCGCCGTCGACGACGGCTCGACCGACCGGACTCCCCCGCTGCTGGAGGATCTGCACACGGTCTGGCCCGAGCTGCGCATCGTGACCCTCCGGCGCAACAGCGGCCACCAAGCCGCCCTCACCGCCGGATTGCACCGTGCCCGCGGCGCCCATGTGATCAGCATGGACGCGGACCTCCAGGACCCGCCGGAAGTCATCCCCGACATGCTTGCCCTCGCCCGCGCAGACGGTCTGGACATCGTCCACGGCGTCCGCATCGACCGCTCCACCGACACCGGATTCAAACGTCGGACGGCCTCCGCCTACTACTGGCTGATGCGCCGCCTGGCCGGCACCTTCGTCCCCGCCCACGCCGGTGACTTCCGCCTGCTGTCCCGCCCTGTCGTGGAAACCCTCAAGACCCTCCCCGACCAGCAGCAGATCTACCGTCTGCTCATCCCCTGGCTCGGCTTCCCCAGCGGCCAGATCGCCTATCGGCGCGGAGATCGGGTGGCCGGCACCACCAAATATCCCTTACGCAAAATGACCCTGTTGGCATGGGACAGCATCACCAGCTTCTCGGCAGTCCCCCTGCGCCTGTCCACGGTCATCGGAGCGTTCAGTCTCGTCGTCTGCCTCGCGTTTCTCGTCTGGACCCTCGTCGTCTACGCCACGGGAAGCACCCTGCCCGGCTGGACTTCCTTGATCATCACGGTCCTGTTCTTCGGGGCTGTCCAACTCTTCTGCCTGGGAATGCTCGGCGAGTACGTGGCCCGCATTTACACTGCCGTCCAGGCCCGGCCCACCTATTGCGTCGCTCGCGACACAGACGAAGACCAGCAGTGATCGGTTACCGGTTACACCAGCACACCGGCGAAGAACATCGCCCCCAAGAGCGCATACTGGATCGAGCAGAACCCCAACAGTGTCACCTGAATCCACCGGTGCATGTGCCTGACCAGAATCAGCGCGACGAACATCTGCGCATGGTTGCGGTACCAAGACATTTCCGCACCGGCGAAGAACGGCAGCGAGAAAATTGCCACCGTCAGGATCAGGGCGGCCCATTCCTCGACGGCGAGCCGATGGTTCCGGATGAGCAGAACCGCGGCCGTCGCCAGGACGAGCAGCAGGAAGGCGATGTTCAGCCAGAGCTGGGTCCGGTGCGCGGCAAGAGCGTGGTCCACCAGCCACGGCAGGTGCCCCTCGGGCCTGTACCAGTCGCTGAACGGGAACTCGTAGGCCTTCCGCATCTCGTCGAAGGGTTGACGCAGATCGCCCTGCTGGTAACTGGACTCCTGGATGATCTCGTACGCGTCCCAGCGGCCCGTTGCCTGCCACATCAGCCATTTGGCCCAGAACACGCCGCAGCCGGCGAGAGCTGCCGACGACCCGGCCTTCACGAACCGTACCGGCCACGTGTCCCTCTGCCAGGCGAAGAACGCGCTCAACAGCAGCATGCCGACAGCGACCGCGCCGACAGGATGGCAGGCAGTCGCCACAAAACCACCGGCAGCAGCCAATAACCAGGAACCGCGCTTCACTCCGGCGATACAGACGAGCAGCGCCAACGTTCCGGTGGCAATCGGGAACATCGCATGGAGATAAATACCGCCCGGGAATACGGTACCGATGGCGAGGGTGAGGCCGGTGGCCCAGCCGAGCCGGGCGCCGAGCAACCACCACAGCACCGCGAACATGCCGAACAGGGACACTTCGGTGACGACAACCGCAGATATCTCGTAGGAAAGCCCGGTGGCAGAAACCGCCCGGACGGACATGGGGTACCCGGGAAACCAGGCGACATTTCCGCACATGACATCGCGAAAATCCGGGTGGCGCTCCCGGCACCAGTACATCTCGTAGCCGGTCTTGGCGATCGACAGGTAATGTCCGGAATCCCAGCGGTGGCGACCGTCCGTGGACCAATAGGCCACATTGGCTGCTTTCGCGACCATCCAGGTGATGAGGTTGGTGACCACCCACGCGGCAACGGGCGGCAGCAGGCCACAGCGCCAATCGCGGCGCGCCGGCCGGGTGGGTTCCGCCAGTTCCGCCAACGCAGAGTCAGACATCGAAGAATCCCCCCGGGGTCAGAGGCGCACGACGACCAGGGCGATGTCGTCGCGGGCGCCGCCGGCCACGCCGAGGTGGGACAGCAGGGCGTCCGCGAGCTGTATGGCGCTCATGCCTGCATAGCGGGACAGGGCTTGGGTGAGCCGGTGCAGGCCGGCGTCGATGTCCTCGCTGCGGCGTTCGATGAGCCCGTCGGTGTAGAGGACGAGGGTGTCACCGGAGGCGTACGGCAAGGAGGCCTGGGGGCGAGGGACGTGTTCGGGGCGGGCACCCAGGGGCGGGTCGGTCGCCTGGTCCAGCAGGTCGAACGTGCCGTCGGGGTGCACCAGGACCGGCGGGGGGTGGCCGGCGCTGCTGTAGGTGATCCGGTGCCGACGGGTGTCGATCACGACTTTGACGGCGGTGGTGGCCAGTGCTCCTTCGACCGATCGGGCGTACAGCCCGAGGACCTCCAACGATTTGGCAGGCTCGAGGAGGGCCCTGGTGGCGGCGCTCAGTGCGCTGCGGAGCATGCCCATGACGGTGGCGGCCTCCAGGCCGTGGCCGACGACGTCGCCGACCGCGACACCGAAGCAGTCACCGGGCAGGTCGACCACGTCGTACCAGTCGCCGCACACATTCAGCGACCCGACCGCGGGCAGATAGCGCACCACCACGTTCCGGTGCCGGTCCAGGTCGGGCGAGTGCAGCATGGCCTCTTGCAGGGTCACGGCGACCTGGCGTTCCCGGGCATGCGCCTGGCGGAGTTCCTCGTTCAGTCGTTGCAGCTCCCGGGCGCGCGCGTACAACTCGGCTTCCATCACCTGCCGCTTGCCCGGCACGCCGCCGCGTAGGTGGCTGGGGCGGGAGAGGACAAAGTCGGTCACGTCCTCCACCCGGTGGATGATCCACGTCACCTGCCCGTCCGGCCCGAGCACAGGGGTGTTGATCGGGGACCACCAGCGCTCCTCGAAGGTCCCCGGCCGGGCAACCACGGGAATGTCGTACTTCTGCACCGCCATCGTGTCCGCATCCTTCGACCGCAGGACCCGGTGCAGTGAGGCCCCCAGGTTCCGTACCCCGTCCGCTTGGGGGTCCCCCGGATTGTCCGGGAAGGCATCGAACAGGTACTGCCCGACCAGCTCCGGCCGGCTCCGCTCGGTCGCTCTCAGGTAGGCGTCGTTGACATCGACGATCACCAGTTCGGGATCCAGCACCAGATACGGGCTGGGTGTGGCCGCGAACAACGCCTGGTAATCGATCTGCGCTACCACGGGCCCGTGCCGGTCCTTCCGCTGGTCGCGGGTGTTCCTGCCAATTTAGGAGTCCCGCGGCGTGCCTGCCTGCTGTCCTGGGCCATTGGTGCCGCGATGCACGGCGGGTGCGAGCTCGCGCCACTCCTGCTCCGGCAGCGCGGCCACCGCCTGCGGCACCGGCACCGGCACCGGCACCGGCACCGAGAAGACAGGTGCCGCCGGATCACAAGGCAAGCCCGCCGGCGCCGTCGGCGCCCAGCACCGAACGCATTCACGACCTCAAGCAGTCCGGCGCGACCAAGCGGTTCCTTCTCGACCTGCGCATCGACGGTGGCCGGCTCTGCCTCGAGGGATCGGCGGCCGGCGAGGAGACCACCGTCGACAAGTGCGTGGCCCCCGAGTCCGGACCGTTCACCCCGGGCAAGGGGAAGCAGTGAGCAGGCCGTGCTGCGGCGTCGCCGGGGCACGGTGGGACCGGGTCCGCGGGCCGTCGTACCGGCCGGCACGTGTCGCGATGGGGGACGTCGTGGATGTGGTCCGCCCATCGGTCCCGGGAGAGCGGTCCGCCGAAGCGGGTGCACAAGGCAGCGGCGATCGTCTCGGGATGGACGTCGTAGGCCAGCAGGGGCGTGTGCGCGCCTTGGACGTACAGGGTCCCGCCGTCCGCACTGAAGCCGAGTCCTCGAATGGGGTCGCCCGGGGTCGGCAGCGGGCCGCCGAGCGGGCGGAGGGTTTCCGTGTCCCACAGCCGGACGCGGCCCAGGCTGTCGCCGGTGGCGAGGGTCCGGCTGTCGGCCGAGAAGGCCAGCTCTTCCACGGCGGCGCGCCGTCCTGACAGTGCGTCTGCCGATTCCGGTGAGAGGATGCCCAGCACTCGATCGACCAGGCCGCTCCACATCATGACCCGCCCCGTGTCGTCGGCAGCCGCGAAGGAGCTGCGGTCCGGGCTGAAGGCAGCAGCCCCGCCGGGATTCACTGACTTCGGTCTTCGGAGCATGGTGCCGGTCGGCAGACTCACCATCGCCCCGTTGCCGAATGCGGCCAGATGGGAGTCGAAGGTGACGGCGAACGTGCCGGTCAGGGACAGCTCCGCGAGCCGCTTGCCGGAGGCGAGCTCCCACAGGCCCGAGTCGGTTGTTGCGTAGACGCCCGGTTTGCCGTCCCTCCAGAAGGGGTGGAGGCCCCCTGTCAGCGCCCCTCCGTCGGGGACGGGCAGTTCTGCGACGGTCCGGCGGGCTGTGAGGTCCCACAGGAGCACAACCCCCCTCTCCTGGCCGAACCCCTCGATGCCATAGGCAAAGAGCCTGCTGTCCGGGCTGAACCCGGCAACGACAGGCTCGTGCACCCGCCCGGTCCCGGTCACCAGAGGAAGCGCCGCCAGCTGCGCTCCGGTATGCAGGTCGTACAGGCCGAGGGTGACCGTCGCCCCCTCTTTCGCCCCGCGTATCACGTGCCGGCCGTCCGGGCTGACCGAGGCGAAGGGCTGCTGTCCCGTCAACCAGGGCGCGTTCAGCACCGAGCCGATGTCGACAGTGGCGACGGTCAGGCCGTCGGTCCGCAGGTAGCGCAGCGCCTGTCCTTCGGTGTCGATGGCGAGCCCGGACGGGGTCTCATTCGGCAGGTCGAGCGCGAATACGGGCGCGTCCTCCTGGTCGTCGGCGCCGTTGCCGTTGCCGTGCGAACGCCAGACGAGTACCGCGTCCTTTTTCAAGGCGGCGATGAAGTGCGAGTCCGCGCTGAAGACGAACTCCCTCAGCCCGTGTTCGGTGAACTGCCGGGAACGGCCTGAACTCAGGTCGATTCCCAAGATGCCGGAGTCCAGCATGACGGCCAGCATGCTCCCGTCAGGGCTGAAGACCAACCGGCCGCCCTCGCACTGCCGCGGATCGATGGCCAACGCGGCGTCCCAGTCCCCCCAGCTGAGTCTCCTCCGGTCGGCTGCCGACCAGACCTGGATCCGGCCGTCCTTCCCGCACAGCGCGATGCGACCGCCGTCGGCACTCACCGCCGCGGCACGCGCGTGCTCGTCCCCCTCAACCGCAAACGTTCGCTGCCCGGTGCCGGCGTCCCACAGCTCGACCCTGCCGTCCACGTTCAACGCCAGCCATCTGCTGTCGGCACCCCAGCTCACGTCGCCGAAGTTCGAGCTGTTCGGGCCCGGATGAAGCGTACGCCGTTCGCCCGAGGCCACGTCCCAGACGTGCACCTCCCCGGGCACCAGTACGTCGTTGCGTAACACGCCGCCCACAGCAGCGACGGCCCGCCGCCCATCGGGACTCAGCCGCAGCCAGTCGGTGAGGTCCTTGATGCGTCCGTCGGGATGACGGCGCGGGGCATTGGGGGCACCGGGCAGCACGCGGGAGCCGGTGCGGCGGTGCGAAGTGATGTCCCACTGCTCGAGGCGGTCCTTCTTGTGCAGGGTCAGGGTCCTGCCGTCCGGGCTCAGCATCCCGCCGTAGTCGCGGGTATCGCCGTCGAGGGGGGCGAAGTCCGGCTCCGGGCGGTGTGCCCGTGAGCCGAGGAGCGCGGCGCGGGTCTCGGTGGTGTCGGCCAGGTTCCAGGCCGCGATGCTGAGGCGGCCGGCGGTGACCGGGTCGGTTCCGCGCATGCTCTCGGCGAGGGCGGCCGTGCGGAGTGCGGCGTTCTGCACCCGGCGCCGGTCTTCGGAGCGGCTCTGCTGCCAGGCCGCGGTTCCGGCGAGGATGGCCAGTACCGCGAGCAGGGAGATCACGGTCCGTGCCGTCCGCCGACGGCGGATGGTACGGCGGTGGGTGGCGCTGCCGGCGGCGATGAAATCGGCTTCGAGTGCGGTGAGGGCAGTGCGGGCGGTGTGTCCGCTGCGGCCGGTTGCCGCCGTGGTGAACTCGGCGAGCCGGGCGAGGCGGACGGGCGGGATCCGCACGCCGGGGTCCCGGCCGACGGAGTCCCATGCGGCGGCAGCCTCGGTCAGCCAGCGGTGCAGGCGCAGGGTCTCGCGGTCCTCCTCGATCCAGTCGTGCAGCCGGGGCCAGGAGGTGATGAGTGCCTCGTGGGCGAGGTCGGCGGTGTCCTCGTCGAGGCTGATCAGGCGGGCCCGGGACAGGATCTCCAGGACGGTGTTCGCCTCGCGGACGGTTCTGATGGCTTCGAGTTCCGCGCGCGGGGTGGGGCGGCGGGTGTCGGCGACGCCCACGCCCGGGGTGATCATCCGCAGCATGATCTGCCGGGCGGTCTCGGCCTGGGCGGGGCCGAGCCGGGTGTAGGCGGCTTCGGCGCTCTGGGCGATGGCCCCGCGGATGCCGCCGGCCCGTTCGTACGCCTCCAGGGTGAGGGTGCGGCCCCGTCGCCGGCGCCAGGTCTCCAGGAGGGCGTGGGAGAGCATCGGCAGCCCGCCGGTGTGTGCGGAGACCTCTTCGACGAGGGCTTCGGTCAGCGCGCGTTCGACGATGAGCCCGCGGGCTGCGGCCGGCTTGGTGATCGCCTGGCGCAGCTCGGCCGGGGTCATCCGGCCGACGGGCAGGCTCGCGTCCCGGATGGCCGCCGCGAGGCCGGCGTGCTCCAGACAGCGGGCGTAGAAGTCCGCCCGGACGCCCAGGACGACACGCAGCCGTCGGCCCGGTGCCCCGGCTTCGAGGAGGGCGTCGATGAACCGGGTCCGCTCCGTGGCGTCGTGGCAGAGGGTGAAGAGCTCCTCGAACTGGTCGACGATGAGCCACGTGTCGCCGTCGCCCTCGGCGCCGGCCGGGGCCAGGAGCGGACCGTGGGTGTCGAGCGGGTGCTCGCCCGGGGTCAGGATGCGGATCGCGGCCGGGCGCGGCCGGCCGGGCCCGGTGTCGCGCAGCTGCGGGATGAGTCCGGCGCGCAGCAGGGAGGATTTGCCGCTGCCGGAAGCGCCGAACAGGGTGACCACCCGGTGCTCGCGTACGAGGGCCAGGAGGTCGGCCACCGCTCGGTCCCGGCCGAAGAACAGCTCGCTGTCGCCGGGCTCGAAGCGGGCCAGGCCCCGGTAGGGGGACGGCTCGTCGGCCTCGTCGTCGGCCGGGGCAGCGGTCAGTTCCTCCGACACCAGCCGCCACCGTGCCGCCCACTCCTGCGGGTCGCCCCCGCATGCCGCGACGTACGCGAGCACCACGGGCAGGGTCGGCAGCAGCTCACCGCCCGCCGCCCGGGACAGCGTGGCCACTGAGTACGCCCCGGCCCGGCGAGCCATCGCGCTGTAGGTGGGGCCGCCCGCCTCCTGCCGGAGCTTGCGCAGCGCGAACGCGAACTCCGCCACCGGTCCCGCCGCCGGATCCAGCGGCTTCTCCCGACGCCCCACACCCACCCCCGTGGCTGCTCCCCCACCGCGCCCGACCGGGCGCAGCCACAGCGACCCAACCGTCCCGCCGCCGTGCGAACAAGACGGTTTCGCGACGGGGCAGGGCGCGTATCCCGCCGCTGGCCCGCCGCTCGCAGGATTGTTTCGTCGCCCGGCCGGGGCCGCGCAACAACGGAGCAGCTGCCAAGACTCGTCCTCGGCGTGGACCACCACGGCCCACGACTGCAACCCCCGAAGGGAAAGAGGACCATGAGAATCACTGCGAAGGCCGGTACGACAGCGGTCCTGGCCGCTCTCCTGCTCTGCGGGCTCACCGCCCCGCAGGTCGCCTCGGCGGCCGGCCACCCCGGCGCCGGCCCGTCCGCGGCCTCCGGCACGGCGGGCACGGCGGGCACGCTGTCCGTGCAGGAGCTCGGCCTGGCCAAGGCCGCTGCGCACCGGCCGGACGACACCTCGTCGGACGGCTGGGGCTCCTGGAAGCCGAGCGCCGCCGAAGTCAAGCGGAAGAACGCGTTCCTGACTTCGTCCGGGCAGCGGTCCCGGCTGGGCACCATGGCCTACCCGAACACGTTCATGCTCCCCAACACCCACCAGGGGCAGTGGTACAACAACTACTGCGGCCCCGCGACCCTGGTCGCGGCCATGGGCATGCGCGGCAACTGGCTGCACGACCAGGGCTACTACGCGCGCCGGGTCGGCATCACCCCGAACAACGGCGGCACCGGCGTCGACATCATGACCAAGCTGCTGACCGAGCAGTCCGGCGACTTCGAGTACGTACGCGCCAACCTCCCCTACACGCCCAGCAGCAGCGACGTGAGCACCTTCAAGTCGCGGCTCCGCGGCAACATATACGGCTACCGCACCCCTGTGGTGGGCAACTCGATGGAGGTCCACAACGGCCCGCACCTGGTGGGCCACCCCAACAGCACCACCACCCTGTACCACTGGTTCACCTTCCAGGGGTACGACGGCGACTGGGCGGCCTACCTCGACTCCGCCAACACCGTGTGGTCCTCCGTGCCGCCGCGCTCCGGGATGCCCATCAGCACCCTGGTGACGATCATGGGCGGCCGTGGCTACCAGTGGTAGAAGACTGCTGATCGCAGTGCTGGGTGTGGCGCTGGCGAGCACCCTCGGGTGTTCGTCGGCGCCGCACCTGCCGACCGCGACAGCAGACTCTTCTGCCTCTCCCTCCCTCCATCCTCGGCCCACCCGGCCCGGGCCCGGAACCGGAACCGGCCCCGACGCCACCACGTTCTGCCGGGCAGCGCTGCCCGCAGACTGGCAGCGGGCCCAGACCTCCGGCGCACTGACCGCGGCCTCCGGCGAGACCCTGGATCCGATCGCGGTCGCCCCCGACGGGAAGTCGGTGTTCGCGGTCAGCCGGGCCGCAGGTGCGCCGGCACTGGTCTGGCTGCGTGAGCACGGCACCCGGCGTACGACCGTACACACCGCCGCCCACCCCGAGCGGGGCGGCTTCGGCCTCGCCGACTTCGACGGCCGGTGGCTCGTGTTCAGCGTCCTGCACTCGAACGACATCGCGTCCAAGTGGGACCTCTACGCCTGGGATTCGGTCTCCGGCGGCGCCCCCAGGAGGATCGCGCAGAGCGCCCTCGGACCGGACGGCGCCGTCGTCCCCGGGCCGTTCCTCTACCCCTGGGTCCACCGGGGCCGGGCCACATGGGTGCAGGCCGTCGGCGACGGAACCCGCAACCAGAAGCTCAGCGACATACAGCGCCAGGTCCACCTGTACGACCTGGCGACCGGCAGCGACCGGATCGTCCGCAGCGGGCACATGGCACCGTCGTTCTTCGCCGGCGAGACCGTGGTGTGGCCGGAGGCCTTCGCGATGGACACTCCCGTGAAACTGGCCGCGGCGGACGCGGCCGGCAACCCGGTGCAGCTGCCGGCCGCCCTGTCCGCCGCCGAGGGCTCACCGTCCCCGGCGAGCGACGGCACCACCTGGGCCTGGACCGGCGCGGACCGCCGGACCCTGTACGCCTGGCGGGCGGGCTGGGCCGCGCCGGCCGTGGTGGTCCGCGGCGAGAGCATCGACTGGGTGCGGGTCGCCAGCGATGTGATCACCTGGACCGACCCGGTCGCGACCTGGGGCGCGGACGTCCGCACCCGCGCCTACACACAGCTCACTGCACAGCACGGCGGAAGCATCAGCCACGGCCGGGCCGTTGCGGTCTCCCAGCCGGCGGCCGACGGCCGGCCCGCCGGCTACGTCCTGTCCGGCGCGGATCTGGCGCCGCTCTCCTGCGACGATGCGAGGACTCCATGACGAAACGACTGCGGCGCGGCCTCACGGTGCCGGCCGCCCTCGCCACCCTGGCCGCAGCGGGCGCGGCTGCGGCCCCGGCCTCGGCCGCCGGATACAACGGCGCCTGCGGCACCGGCTACACGGTGATCGACTCCCGCTCCCTGGGGGACGCCACCACGGTCTTCCTGACCTGGAACCGTGCCACCGGCAAGAACTGCGTGGTCCACCAGATCACCACCGACAACGGCGGATGGCCCTGGTTGATCGGCGCCTGGGTGCAGCGCACCGCGGACGACAGGAAGTCCCAGGACCACGGCGAGTACACCCGCTACGCCGGCCCGGTCTACGTCAACGGGCGCGGCACCTGCATCAACTGGGGTGGCCGGCTCGGCAGCGATCCCTCTCAGCACAACGTGGCCGAGTACGCCAGCCACTGCGGCTGACCCTGCGGTCCGGTGGTTTCCCCCGCAGCACATGCGGGGGAAACCCGCAGCGGCAGGAGGCGGACAGCTCGAGGACCGCCGTTCGGTGCGCGATCCGGGCGGGATGCCCGACGGTCGGCGGATGATCCTGGACCGGCCGGCGGTGAGGATGGCCCGCATGGATCCCGAACTCGGGATCGAAACATCACCGCAGAAAGGACGTCGCGACATGACGGTCGCCCCGATCGACCTCTTCGCCTCCTTCATCCAACTCCAGCAGGATGGCCAGGTACACGCCGTACAGCCTGTGTTCGACATGGAGTGGAACGGCTGGCAGGTGATGGCCTTCCGTGTGGAGACCGACGCCGACGTCCACGCCGACCACTGGGAGGTCCACTCCGAGGCGGACGAGGTCGTCTCATGTCTCACCGGCGGGATACGCCTCTACTTCCGCCCGGAGCAGCCGGGGGAAGAGGAGGAGGAGATCAGGCTGGCGGCCGGAACCGCGGCCATCGTCCCGCGCGGACGATGGCACCGCCTCGCACTGGACGGCCCCAGCGACATCATGTCCGTCACCCGGCCGAGTGGCAGCCGCCTGGAGAAGCGGACCGAAGCCTGAGGCACATCGGCTCGTTTCGGTCTGCCCCCGAAACAACGGCAGCGGGAAGCATGGGGCCCGGGGGCAGGTGGGTGGGGGGAGGCTGGTGTGCTGCGTCTGCACTTCACCGCGGAGGACATGGCTCAGGTGAGAGTCTATGTGCTCGGTCCGCTCGCGGAGACGTCCCTGAGCCTGTGGAACCTTCAGCGGCGTGACGGCAAGGCGCTGTTCGGCGGCTGGCGTGCGCGCACGGGCCCGCTCGTCACGGGCGATGGTCCGCTCACCGCGCGGTTCCTCAGCTCACCGGCCGGGGGGCTGGTTGATCTGTTCACCCTGGTGGGCGCTGCCGGCTGCATGGGCGAGGGGCTGGAGCGGCTGCTCAGTGCGCCGGAAGGCCGGCTGCGCGAGGAGTTTGCCGTGTGTACGGGCTCGAGCAGGCAGCGGGCGCAGTGGCTGTCCGAGGTGATGACGGCTGACCGGCGCTCCGTACAACGGCTTGCCGCGGCGCTGCAGGACTGCCACGAGGTGGCAGTCGCCTCGTACTGGGGGCGTATCCACCACCACCTGGACGGCGAGGTGGCGCGCCGGGGGCGCCTCATGGTGCAGGGCGAGGTGACGGCGCTGCTGGAGATCCCAGGCTATCGGCCGCTCCTCCACCCGGCCGCCGACTTCCACTTGGCGGGTCGCCCACTGATCCTGGCTCCGTCGGTGTTCTGCGGGCCGGTTCCTCAGCTGTTCGCCGGCCCGCAGGCCGATGCCGTGGTCATGGTGTATCCGGCTCTGCACAGTCCGGTCGACGCGGCCGGCCTGTGGGCTCCCCCTGCTGATGCACGCCGGGTCGATGCTCCGGTGCCACCGGCTCTGTCCGCGCTTCTCGGCCGTACCCGGGCGGTCGTGCTGTGTGTGATAGCCGACCATCCCGCGTGCACGACGACGCAGCTCTCCCAGCAGGCGAGGATCTCACCGGCGAGCGCCAGCGAGCACGCCGCCACACTGCGCAGCGCCGGCCTGACCACCGTCACCCGGGAGCGCAAGACCGCCCTTCACACACTGACCCACCTGGGCCTCACCCTGCTCAACACCAACGGCTCGGCTCCACCGCGCGCCTGCGAAGCGGCCCGGAGGGCGGCAGGCGAAGGCTGGTGACGGCTTGGCCGCCGGTCAACGGGACGGGGAGAGCTCCTTCGGGCCGTAGCGGGCTGCGGCCTCCTTGGTGATCAAAGCCCAATAGCGGTCGCCGAAGGACCAGTGCCACCACTCGGTGGGGTAGTTGACCAGCCCGGCGGCGGTGAGCACAGCCCCCAGCAGCTTCCGGTTGGCGCGGGCGTTCTCGCTGATGTTGACGGCATGGGTGTAGCAGGCGCCGTTGCTCTCCTCTGGGTCTGCGTTCATCCGTGTACCCAGGTCCAGCTCGCGCCCGCCGGCGTCGGCGAGGGTGAGGTCGACGGCCGCACCGGCGCTGTGCGGAGCGATGTCGGGCGGCGACACGTACCGGCTCGCCGCCGCGTGGATCTGCTCGTCGGACCATTGGGTATGGATGTCTCGCAGTCGGCCGGCGTACTCCTCGAAGTACTCACGCTGAAGCGAGGGGGGCCGGTATCCCTCGACAAACAGCAGCCGCAAGCCCGGCGGAAGCATCGCCTGGGCCGTGAGCAGTCGCTCCAGCACTCCCTCCCGGAGGTGGGCGAAGGCATCGGCCGGGTCCTGCTTGCGCGTGTCGACGAGCAACGAGCCGCCATCGCGGCGGACGTCCACGAGACGCTCACCGCACTCCGCAACGGGTATGGCGGCAACCTTCGGGTCCGACATCAGGACGATCTCATTCATGACGCGATCATCCCGCACGGCCGGGTTTCGTGAGTGTGAAGGCAGCGCGGTAGGCGCTGGGTGTGAGTCCGGTTCGTCTCGAGAGGTGTTGGCGCAGGGAGTCGGTGGTTGCGAGGCCGCTGAGACGCGCGACCTGCTCCATCGGCAGGTCCGTGGTCTCCAGTAGCTCCTGCGCCCGGTTCACCCGCTGGTGGAGGAGCCATTGCAGGGGGCTGAGGCCGGTCTCGGCATGGAACCTGCGCGTCAGGGTGCGGACGCTGGTGCGGGCGTGGCCGGCGAGCGCGGTGCGCGTGACTGGTTCGTGGAGTCTGCCGAGCGCCCACGCGCGGGTGTCGGCCAGTGAGGTGCCGTTCTCGGGTGGCATCGGTGTTTCGATGAACTGGGCCTGTCCGCCGGGGCGGACCGGTGCCGCGACGACCAGTCGGGCGACGGCGTTGGCTGCCGCAGCACCGTAATCCGTACGGACCAGGTGCAGGCACAGGTCGATGCCGGCGGACAGTCCGGCGGAGGTCAGTACCTTGCCGTCTTCGACATACAGCACGTCGGGGCGCAGGCTGACCTCGGGGAAGCGGCTGCGGAATTCCTCGGACTTGGCCCAGTAGGTGGTGGCCGTGCGGCCGTCGAGCACTCCCGCCCGGGCCAGGACGAACGCTCCGGTGCAGATCGAGGCGACGCGCTTGCCCGCGGCCGACGCGCGGCGCAGGGACGCCAGTACGCGTGGGTCGACGTCCTCCCGGGCGCCGGTCCCGGTGACGATGACGGTGTCGGCGTCCTCGACGGCGTCCAGCCCGTGCGGGATGGCCACCTGCAGGCTGCCGCTGGTGGCGACGGGCCCCGGCCGGGCCGTACAGATGCGTACCTCGTAGCCGGGCCGGCCGTTCACGGTCGTCTCGCCGAGTACCAGTTCGGGGATGGACAGGTCGAACGTGGTGGCCGGTGGGACCGCGATGACGGCGACTCGATGCATGGCCCGAACCTCCGGATGTATGGCATTCGGGCCACTACCTTACGGATCACTCCGCGGGCAGGGTGGTGAGACCTCACCGCACCTCACCTCACCTCAACGCTCAGGGAGAGAACACCGTGTCCATGCACGTCATCATCGGTGCCGGAGCCACCGGTTCGGCGACCGCCCGTCTGTTGGCCGACTCCGGTGAGCAGGTCCGTCTCATCACCCGCCGCGGCAGCGGGCCGGTACACCCCCGGATCGATCGGGTCGCCGCCGACGCCACCGACACCGCCCGCCTTGTCGGGCTGGCCACCGGGGCCGGCGTCCTGTTCAACTGCGCCATGCCGCCCTACGACCGCTGGCCGGCCGAGTTCCCGCCCCTGGCAGCCGCTCTGCTGACCACTGCCGAACGCACCGGCGCGGACTACGTCATGCTCGGCAACACGTACGGATACGGGGCGGTCGACGGCCCGGTCACCGAGGGCCTGCCCATGGCGCCGACCAGCGAGAAGGGCCGCGTCCGCGCACAGATGTGGCACGATGCCCGCGCCGCCCACGAAGCCGGCCGGGTACGGGTGACCGAGGTCCGCGCCAACGACTACCTCGGTGCCGGCGCGTACTCCCCGTTCACGCTGATGGTGGGGGCGCAGGTGCTGGCCGGCGCGCCCGTGGCGTACCCGGGTGACCTCGATGCCCCGCACAGCTGGTCCTACACCGTCGACGTGGCGCGCACTCTCATCGCCGCTGCCCGGCACGACGCATCCTGGGGGCGGGCCTGGCACGTGCCTTCCGTCTCCGAGGCGTCCGTCCGCGAACTGGCAGCGCGCCTCGCCGAGGCATCCGGCGCGCCTGCCCCGCAACTGCGCCGCATGACCGTGCACGAGCTCCAGGACATCGGGCGCACCGATCCGGTCATGGCGGAGTTCCCCGAGATGCTGTACCTGTACGACCGGCCCAACATCCTGGACGCATCGTCGGCCACACAGGCCTTGGGCATCACGCCCGCCCCACTCGAGGAGGTTCTGGCCGAGATGACACTCAGGACGCCCGGATCGCCCGGGTGATCGCTTCCCCGGTCGACGCGACGACGACAGACCACTCGTCTCGCATGTTCGGCGGCAGGTGCTTGCCGTCCTCATCCCGGTTGATGAGCACTGTCCCGCCCGGAAGCAGGAGAACGGCCTCCAGCCGTTGGAGCAATTCGGAGATGAGGTCCATGATCCTCTCTCCGCCGAAGTGGCTGATCATAAAGCTGCTCTCGGTGCCGAGATAGACATCCGCTTCCTGGTACTCCCCCGCGGCAAGCTGCAGGAACGTGCCCTCAGGATCACGCGCCGTCACGTACGGACCGAGAACCTCGAGAGCGATATCCCTGTCCAGCGGCGCCGGCTCGCCGTTCACGTACCGGCAGGGAAATATGTCGTAGCTCATGTGTCTCTCCAGGACCGATGGGCGCGATCCGGCTCCGCGGTGGCGCCGTCAGCCGGCGGGGGTGCCGTCCAGGTGATGTGGGGCGGTACGACCCGGGCGCACAGGGGTTCGCCGCAGGCGTCGGTCAGGCTCAGGCGTCCGACCAGCAGACCGCTGTCCGCAGCGGCATCGAGGATCTGTGTGGGGACGGCGTCGAGCATCAGCTTGGCGCGGCGGAACATGGTGAAGGCGCCCGAGCCGTCGACCGTGCCCCATGAGAGGTAGATGAACCGGCTGCCCGGGCGGCCCTGTACGTACGGGCCCTTCACATCGGTCCCCGTCGCGGAAGCGGTGGTCGTGCACTCCAGGGTCCAGGTGGCGCTCGTCGCGTCACCTGGCTGCGGATCAAGGAGTTCGGCCGGGCGGTCGCGGCGCTGGACCGCGACATGAACGTTTCGGTAGCCCGGCTCCGGCTCACTGCCGTCGACAGTAGACACGGGCGGGCAATTGGAGCCGGGCAGGTCGACGGCGTCGATGCGGATGCTGATGCGCATGGTGGCCATTCTTCCGCGTCGGCGGGGGCAGGGCTGTGGCGCAACCCGTGCGGGCCGGAAGGTTACCTCCCGCTCTTCGGATGGGGTAGGCATGGATGACGGGCCGTTGGCCGATCGCCCCACGAGAGACGGAGCAGTCATGCCCGACTTACCGCGCCTCTTGCTCCTGCCGGCGCTCCTGATAGCCGGCATCTGGTTCCGAAGCCAGAACATGATGGCCTGTTTGATTTTGACCGTCTTGCTCGGAGTGGGGCTTGTGTCGTCGGTCCTCCGGAGACGGCTGGCCGCTGATCCGTCGGCCGCTCAGGTGGCTTCGCCCCGTATGACCTTCTTTGACATGGGATGCATGGGACTGGTGGCGGCAGTCGTATTCGTACCGATCATCCTGGTGGCGGACCGGCCGTGGAACGCCCCCTGGTGGCCCGGACGCCATGAGGCCTCGCAGCTGCCCGATCCGTGCGCCGCAGGAGCAGCCGCCGCCGTGCGGCTGACACCGGCCGGCATTGCAGAGCGCAAGGACGGCAATGGCGGCTACGGGCCCGGTTCATCATGCGTGTGGCGGGACGATGAGAACGGCGGCACCTTGTGGCTGGAGTACGTCCGTGGCGAGTGGGAGGGGTCCTTCGGTGGCAGTGCAACCGCCAAGGCACGCAAGCAGCACGCCTTGAACCTGCGCGGTGCCGAAGGCCGTACATCGCGCACCATCACCCTGGACGGACTGGACGGAGTGAGCGACGAGGCCCTGCGGGTATGGCAGCCCGGTGGTGATGTGACCGTACTGGCCCGCCGCGCCAACGTGACGGTGAAGGTGTGGTACTTGCCACCACCCAGCACCGGTCAGGACCCCACCCGGGTGGACTCTTCGTCGTTCCCTGCGGCAGAGCAGGCTGCCCGAGAGGCCCTCGCCTCCATAAAGGTCGATTGACAGATGTCAGCCGCCGGGGGTGAACGTCACCGGCAGGCTCTGGGGGCCGCGCAGTCCGCCGGGACGCCAGCGGATCTCCTCCGGCGCGACGGCGAGAGCCAGCCCGGGGAGCCGGCGCAGGGCGGTGCCGATGGCGATCTGCCCCTCCAGCCGGGCCAGCGGCGCACCCAGGCAGTAGTGGATGCCGTGCCCGAAGGCGAGGTGGGCATTGTCCTGCCGGGTGATGTCCAGGCGGTCGGCGTCGGAGAACCGTGCCGGGTCGCGGTCGGCGATGGCCGAGGCGATCAGCACGGTCGCCCCGCGCGGGATGGTCACGCCCGCGATCTCGACGTCTTCGCGCGCGAACCGGGCGATGCCGGGGCTGACCGGGCCGTCGTAGCGGAGGAACTCCTCAATCGCACCCGGCAGCAGCTCGGGGTCGGAGCGCAGCTGGTCGAGCTGGCCGGGGTGGGCCAGCAGCATGGCGATGCCGCCGCCGATCAGGTTGACGGTGGTGATGTAGCCGGCGGCCAGCAGCAGGAACACCATGGCGATCAGCTCGTCCTCGCTGAGCTGCTGTTCCTCGTCCCGGGCGGTGATGAGGCCGCTGAGGAGGTCGTCGCCGGGCGCCGCCCGTTTGGCGTGGATGAGGCCGGTGACGTAGGCGCGCATGTGCTGCCAGGCCTCGTTGACCACGGCGGGGTCCGGCGGCTCGGCGCCGCGCATGATCATGCGGTCCGTCCAGCGCTGGAAGTCGTGCTGGTCGTCGACCGGTACGCCGAGGAGTTCGCTGATCACGGTGACCGGGAGCGGCAGCGCGAAATCCGCGACAAGGTCGGCGCGGCCGGCCGGGACGACCGCGTCCAGCAGACGGTCGGTGACGGACTGGATCCGGGGCCGCATCCCGGCCACCCTGCGGGCGGTGAACGCCTTGGAGACCAGGCGGCGGAGGCGGGTGTGGTCGGGCGGGTCGCTGCGGAGCATATTGCTCAGCATCGACTCGCGCTCTGTCTCGGGCAGCTGCCGCAGGAGCCGGGTGTCCGAGGCATCACGGATGTCACTGCTGAGGCGGGGGTCGGACAGGGCCGCGAGTCCGTCTTCGTAGCGGGTGACGAGCCAGGCGTCCAGGCCGCCCGCGATGACGGCGCGGTGCACGGGGGCGTCCTCGCGCAGCTGCCGGTACAGCGGGAAGGGGTCCGCGACGAAGGCTGGATCGGCGTAGGGCAGAAGGACCGGGCGCTCGCTCATGTTGCCTCCAGGAGTACTTCGCCCTCGCTGTGAAGAGTGAGGATATATGCCTAAGCCTCCAGGAATGCCGCTTTTCGGCCATGCCTCCGGCGGCATCTGCTGTCACACAGCGTCACCGGAGGCTGCGCGTATGTATGGCCTATGTAAACCGGAGGGCGAAAAGCGCAGAATCGTTTGTGTCACATCACTCACTGCTCTCACCCCGGTGGGGGCCAGGAGGTGGGATCGATGTCCGTTCCCGTTCGCTTCCGGAGGATGGCTGTCGCGACTGCCGCCGCGGGCGTCCTCGCCGGTGGCACCGCCCTCGGGGCTGCGGCCCCCGCCATGGCGGCGCCCCCGCAGGGGGCCGTGACGGTCTCCTCCTTCGTCGAGGACCCCGGCAAGCGGTGCGAGTGGAAGAAGGGGCACTGGCAGAAGACGTGGGTCAAGGGGCACTGGGAGAAGAAGTGGGTGAAGGACCATCGCGACGGCCGGCACGACAACAGGAGTGACTGGAACAGGAGTGACTGGAACAGGGGCGACTCCCACAGGGGCGACTCGCACAGGAGTGACTGGAACAAGGGCGACCGGAACAACGGTGACCGGTACGACGGCGGGGGTGGCCGGTCGAGTGACCGCGACGGCCACTGGAAGTGGATCTACGTTCCCGGGCACTGGGAGAAGCACTGGGTGAAGGGCCACTGGGACTGCTCCTGGAAGAGCCGCTGGTAGCGGACGGCGGCCGTAGCCGCCCCTGATCGGGCGGGCAGACGGGCGCAAACGGGCGCGGCGATGATTTCGGCGCGGGTATCCGGTCTATATGGGTGGAGACGAAGGAGATCCGCCATGCCAAGACAGGGATCCGCAAAGCAACCCACGACCGAACTCGACGCCCGCTACAGCTCCGCGCTCAATCCCCGCCCGGGCGCCGAGGACGTCACCGCCACCGAGTGGGCCGACGCCCAGCGGCAGCTGGCGGCTGCCGAGATCTTCTGGGTGTCCACGGTGCGGCCGGACGGCCGACTGCACGTCACTCCCGTGATCGCCGCCTGGCACGACGGAGTGCTGTACTTCTCCACCGGCAAGACCGAGCAGAAGGCGAAGAACCTCGCCCATGACGGGCACTGCGCGCTGACCACCGGGGGAAACTCCCTCACCGAAGGCCTCGACCTGGTGGTCGAGGGCACGGCGGAGCCGGTCGCCGAGCCGGCGGTGCTGGAGGAGGTGATCGCGGCGTACGAGGCGAAGTACGGGGCGCACATCACCTCGCCGGAGGGCACCTTCCACGGGATCGGGGACGCGTTCCGGAAGGGCGACGCGGTGGTCTTCGCGGTGGCCCCGGACACGGCGTACGGCTTCGGCCGGGACGACGGGGTCTACTCGCACACGCGGTGGGTGTTCTGAGCAGGCAACCGGCCCATGGAGAGCCGGAGTGCTACTCCGGGGTGCTACTTCTGAGGGGTAGGTGCCTCTGGGGTATGAGGGCTTTGATCGCTCGCTATGGGGACGACGGGGTGGGTGGGCCCCGCATAGCTTTGGGTGCATGAAGTCATCGCGAACTGTCCTTGCGGCAACTGCTGTTGCCCTTGTCCTGCCGTTGGCCGGTGCGGTTGCGAGTCCCGCCGCGGCGGCGTCCGCTCCGGCCGTCTCCGCCGTGGACCAGAAGTCCGGGCTGAGTCTGCCGGCGCCTGCGGGGCGCTTCGGCGTCGGGCTGGAGACGCTGCACCTGGTGGACCGGGCGCGGACGGATCCCTGGGCGGGGTCGGGGCCGCGGGAGCTGATGGTCACCCTCCGGTACCCCGCGCACCGCGGTACCGGTGCTCCCGTGGGGTACCTGCGGACCGACGAGGCCCGGTTGCTGATCGAGGACCGTGGGCTAGAGGGGGTGGTGGCGCCCGAGGTGCTGGCTGCCACGAAGTCGTACTCGCGGGCGGGGGCGGTGCCGCGCGGCGGACGGTTCCCGCTGGTGGTGCTCTCGCCCGGGTTCACGGTGCCGCGGGCGACGCTGACCGCGCTCGCTGAGGACTTGGCCTCCCGCGGCTATGTGGTGGCATCCGTGGACCATGCGTACGAGGCGTCCGGCGTGGCCTTCCCCGGCGGGCGGGTGCTGACCTGCCGGGCGTGCGAGCAGATCAAGGAGAAGGCGGACTACCGGAAGGTCAGCGACGGCCGGGCCCGGGACGTGTCCTTCCTGCTGGACCGGCTCACCGGCCGTCACCCGGCGTGGCGCCATGCGCGGATGATCGACGAGCGGCGCATCGGGATGGCCGGGCATTCCATAGGCGGGGCCTCGGCGGCAGCCGCCATGGCCGCCGACCCGCGGATCCGCGCCGGGGCCGATCTCGATGGCACCCTGTTCACCCCGGTGCCCGGGAACGGGCTGGGCGGGCGGCCGTTCCTGCTGATGGGCACGGCCGAGAACGATCCCGAGCACGACAAGAACTGGGCGGAGAACTTCGGCCGGCTGGACGGCTGGAAGCGCTGGCTGAAGGTCGAGGGGGCCGGTCATTTCACGTTCACCGACCTTCCCGTCCTCGGTGACCAGTTGGGGCTGCCTGATCCCGAGACCCCACTGCCCGGTCAGCGTTCCGCCGCCCTGACCAGGCAGTACGTAGCGGCCTTCTTCGACCTGCAGCTGAAGGGGGTGCCACAGGCGGTGCTGGAGGGTCCCACGGCGGAGAACCCGGAGGTCCGCTTCCATACGCCGTGACGCCTGGCGGGGGCGCGGTGCGACAGCCGGGGGCCCGGCCGCGCCCCTGGCCCTGTCCCCCGGCCCTCAGTGCTGGAGCGCCACCTTGAGAAACACGATGATCAACCCGAGGAAGAGGTTGATGGCACCGGCGATCGCCATCAGACCTCGTGAGGCGCCGGCGCGGCCGGCGGCCACGGTCGCCCAGCCGACCTGTCCGACCAGGGCGACCGCGAGCGCCAGCCATGCCGTTTCTTGCTCGCCCATTCCGAAGAATGGGCTGATGGCCACGGCAGCGGCCGGTGGGACGGCCGCCTCGATGATCGGGCGCTCCTCCTTACCCGTACGGCGGACCGCGCCCCAGCTCAAGTGGTGCACCATCCGGAGCCCGAAAAGGCGGGAGAAGACGTGTGCGGCCCAGAACACCACACCGGTGCACAGCAGCAGCGCGATCAGGTGCAGCCGTGGAAAGGAGCCGGCCGTCCCGGCGCCGACCACCACGGAGGCGGCGAGCAGCGAGCCGTAGATGGCGCCGGTGTAATCGGCATGGGCCTCCGAGGTCACCGGGGCATACTCAGAGCTGCTGCCGTTCATGTCTCCGTCCGTGCGGTGGGCCACTTGAGTTCGATCTCCAGCTCGATCTCCCCGTCGCCGACTTCGACCTCGATTTCGGTGCGGAGTTCGTCGGGGATCCGGAGACTCAGCGTCCCGGGGCCGAGTTCCAGTTCGGCATTGCCGCCGTGCCTCAGCGCCTCCGCGAGCGCGGAGAGCTGATCAGCTGCCTCAAGGCGTGACAGGGATGCCTTCTGCTCAAACTTGAGGTCCTTCACGGTGTCTCCATTCCGCTACGAACACTACGAACAGGGGGAACACCAGGTAAGGCTCATTGTGACCCCGCACGGCAGGTCGGGCATCCAGCCGGGCCCGGGCCCGGTGTCCGGGAGTCCGGAGTCACGAGGCGCGCGCCCGGCCGGCCCGGTTGAAGGCCAGTGCGAAGATCTCACGCCATTGGACCGGCGGGAGGGACGCCGGAGAACCCGGGCGGAGCCTGGGTACCCGGACCCGCAGCACGCCCGGGCGGATGGAGCAGACGACGGGTGCAGGCATGATCAGCGCCTCTCCGTCCACCGCGACGGGGATGCTCTCCGTGTCCGATCCGATGCTGACCCGGTGGGAGGTCAGGGACCGGAGGCCGGCCGACCTGGCGCCTCGGAGTGCGACCGCTGCCGCCTGGGCCGCGTTGTTCACCCGGATCCCGACCACACCCAGCACTCCGAGGTCGAGCCGGGGTCTGCGGCCACCTGCGGCCATCGGCTCGGGGGTGGCGTAGGGGTTGTTGCTGACCAGCAGCGCCTGCTGAGCCTCCAGACGCGTCTCGTCCGTCACCACGTCGAGCCGGTGGCCGGCGTATCCGAGCAGCAGGTCGGGGAGTGCGTCCAACGCTGTTTCCGCCTGTGCATCCCGATATTCCGGGCGCTGCACGACCTCGGCGTACACGCCGAACGAGGCCGTGTTGACGAAGGCGCGACCGCCCACGACGCCCAGGTCGATCCTGAGCTCCTCCCCGTCGGCCAGCGCGTCCAGGCACCCGGCCGGGTCCTCGCGGTCCAGCCCGAGGTCCCGGGCGAAGTGGTTCCTGGTGCCCGCGGAGACCACCAGGAACGGCAGGTCGTACTCGGCCGCCACCTCGGCCACCCGGGCCTGGGTGCCGTCGCCTCCCGCCACCCCGAGCAGGTCAGCGCCTTCGGCCACCGCCTGACGGGCGATCGCGGCGACGTCCACCCTGACCGAGGTGTCCAGCAGCACGACCCGGGCACCCAGCGCCTCGGCCTTCTCGACCAGGCCGAAACGGCCCACCTTGCCGCCGCCGGACTTCGGGTTCATGATCAGCACCGGGTTCCGGGGCGGGGAGCACGCGACCGCCTGCATCCGGTCGGGTTGCCGTACGCTGCGCAGCGCCAAGCCCGCGCACACCACGGCGGCACCCCACAGCGCGACGGCGGCCAGCGCCGGGGGCCACAGGTCCTCCCGCGCATAGATGACCAGCACGGCCACCGGTACCCCCGCCATGAGCAGAGCCCCGGCCACCCGCACCACCCCGTGATGGGACAGGGCCCACCACGTCCCCATGGCCGTGAGCACCACGCCGGCCACGCCGACCACAAGGATGAGCAGACCGCCGCGGCCGGTCGCGGCCCCCAGCGCGGCCAGTGCGCCCAGGGCGCAGGCCAACGCCAGCCGGGCCAACCACCGGGCCGACAGCCGAGACCGTGCCGGTGCGCCGGAAGGATGCGACTGCGGCAGTGACATCGTCCTCACGTCCTCTGCCAGTTCTCGAGGATGCGGTCATACCGATCATCTCGTGATGGGGAGCTTGAGCACACTCCGGACACCCGCGTGGTCGGAGGGCCACAGTCCTGACGGGGTGCGGTCGGCCGGGATCTCTCCGACGCGCTCGGCCTTCACGGCCGCCAGGCCGTTGCGGAAGAGCACGTAGTCGATGCGCTGGCTCAGGGTGGAGGTGGCGTTTCGCAGGTCGGGGGCCTGACCGAAGGTGAAGCCCGGGTCGATGGAGTGGGTGTCCGTCCAGGCGTCGCGGAAGCCGGCGGCCCGGATGTTGGCGTACGTGGGTGTGTTGGTGCTGCCCGGCACGGCACCGACGCCGCCGGCAGCAGAGTTGAGGTCGCCCAGGAGCACGGTGGGGAGCTCCGTGTTGAGCGGGTCGGCGAGCAGTTCGCCGCCCTGCTGGACCTGAACCCCCGGATTGGCGCCTTCCAGGTGCGTACTGACCACGCGCGTGGTGCGGCCTCGTACGGTGGCATCGACGGCGACCCAGCCGCGCAGGAGGGTGAAGGATCCGCCGGGGACCGGGACGACGAAGCGGGCCCGGTAGCGGCCTTCCTGCGGGTTGGCGACGGAGAAGGCCCTCTTGGGCAGGTCGGTGCGGGCCAGGAGCACGTCCCGCTCGGTGAAGCGGATGTTCTGCAGGCCGCTGGGCGTGGACCGGGGGGCGACGTGGTCACCGTTGATGACGGTTGCCACGGGTGCGTAGTGCTTGCCTCGTGCGGCCAGCTCGCGAAGCAGGGTGGTGAGGAAGTCGTACTCCACATGGGTGGCGCTGAGCGTGCCGGGCGTCTGGCTGCGCCAGAGCACGGCCTCCTGGAGACCGACGAGATGGGGATCGGTGTCGGCGATCTCGTCGGCCAGAGCCTTGGCCCGCTCGGGGAAGTTCGTGGCTTGGACCTGGGCGAACACGCTCGTGACGGCGGCGATGAGCGACGGGCCGTCGGTGGCCCTGAGGACGGGCGCGAGGTCGGCGCCCAGGTACAGGTTCCGGGTCATGACCTTGAGCTCGACCGACGGGTTGTGGGGCGTGGTCGTGGCGGTCGCGGTGACCGGCCCGGACGCAGCCAGCAGGAGGGCCGCCAGGACGGCCACGAACCAGGCACGGGCCTGCCGCCCACCGCTCGGGATGGCTTCGGGCATGGCAGAGCGGACCTTTCGGCAGGAGGGAAGTCAGGCAGGCGTCGGGAAGCCGTGACGCTGCGGGTGATGCTGACACGCGGCCCCGCCATTCCTGCGGCACCACGCCCGCGCCGGGCCCGCTCAGCATGACGTTGGGTCACAAACTGCTGGTCACAGCCGCGTTGTCAGTGGGTCGCTATAGCGTCGTGGGCAGTGGAAGAACCGCCTCTCGACTGGAGTGTCATGACCGTGAACCGCGTGCAGTCGCCGCTCAGGGTAGTGCTGACTGACATCAACCCGGACGTGGTGGAGGCGTGGCGGGCCGCGTTCGCCGACAGCCCCGGGATCGAGATCCGCAAGGGGTCGATCCTCGATGAGGAGGTCGATGCCTGGGTCAGCCCGACCAACTCCCGGGGCCGGATGGACGGCGGGGTCGATGCCGTGATCAAGCGGTATCTCGGAGCGGGCATACAGCTGCGCGTGCAGCGGGCGATCCGCGATGGGTTCGCGGGAAGCCTCCCGGTAGGGAGTGCGGTGTGCGTTCCGTCCGGGGCGACCAACCCGAAGTTCCTGATCTCGACGCCGACGATGGAAACGTCCGTGCAGAACGTGAGCGAAACCCTGAATGTGGCGCTGGGGTGCGCCGCCTCGTTCCAGGCGATCCACCGACAGAACAAGGTGGCGCCGGGCAGCATCCGGTCGGTGGCCCTGGTCGGCATGGGCGCCCGGACCGGCAAGGTGCCGGCGCGGGTGTGCGCCAACCTGATGTGGACGGGCCACACGTTGTTCACCGAGCACCACTTCGAGGACTACGACGACCTGCGCAGCACGATCGTTGCGCAACTCGACGACATCGAGAACGCGCCCGAGGAGACGCGGGTCCGCATCGCCCCGCCCAAGCGGCCCGCCGCCCGTCGCTGAACCCCTGAATCCCTGAATCCCTGAGCCACGGAGTTCCCTCCAGAATGAGCGATTCCAACACCCCGGCCACGTTCGACCCGAATGACCCGCTGGCCCTCGCCGATCTGTTCAAAGGTGGCGGTGAACCCTGGCTTCCGCTGCTGAAGCCGGTCATCGAGGCGCAGCCGGACGCAGCCTCGTTCATCGGCTCGGGCCGGGCAACGGATGTCGTCCCCGTCCGCGAACTGACCTTCCAGGCGCTCAAGCCCCACCCGCCGCACAAGTGGAAGGTCGTCGTCTTCGGCCAGAACCCGTATCCGCGGCCGGAGAGCGCCACCGGCATCGCCATGTTCGACAACACCTTCCACGACTGGAAGGACAGCCAGTTCGGCCGGGTTGTCAGCATCCGCTGCATCATCAAGGCAGCAGCGATGTGGAAGTACGGCATAGCCAAGAAGACCCCGATTGCCGACATCCGTGCGCTGTTGAAGGAGCAGGACACCGTCCAGCCGCCGGAATGGTTCCAGGCGATGCTCACGCAGGGCGTGCTGCTGCTGAATGCGGCACTCACCGCCAGCAGCGGCGGGGCCACCGGGCCCGACCGGCACACTTCTTTCTGGCGGCCGGTCGCCGAGCGGATCGTCGAGGACATCCTCAAGGCCAAGCAGAACGCCGACGAAGAAGACCGTGGAGTGGTCTTCGCATGGTGGGGCGCGCACGCGCGCAGCCTGAAGAAGGTCGTCCTCCGGCTGGAGAAGAAGTACCCCGAGGTCGAGGTCCGGCACATCGACCACGCCAATCCCGCGGCGCAGGGTGACATCTTCTGCGAAGGCGACCACTTCTCCATGGTGAACGCCGCTCTCGCATCACTGAGCGCGGATGAGATCGACTGGCTGCCGAGCAAGGGGTGGAAGGCGTCGCCGACAGAGGGCGGCGGGGCGGACAGGGACGGCACTGCCGAGCGCATGGGCGCCTTCATCGCGTCCACCATGGAGCTGCACCAGCTCTACCTCGAACGGCTCGCCAGCGTCAAGGACGAGGGGCTCGTCCTCCCCGCGATCACGGGTGTGTTCGACACCCCGCTCTGGGACTTCCGGGACGCCGTCAGCCCGGTTGCCGATCTGTTGTCGGGTCTCGACCGGCACGTCAAGCGGTCGCATGATTTCGGCAAGAGGCGGGCGGACGAAGCGGCCGACGGCCTGTCCGCCGACGCCATTGCCGCCCTCTACCTCTACACCTGCGAGTCCGCGTTCTACCGGGAGATCAACGCAGTCCTGCGCTCCCCGGACCGGGCCAGAGTCGTCCCGTACCTCCCGTATCTGCGGCTGCTGTTCTCGGCGGTCTCGCAGCTTCCCGCCCGCACGGAGCCGCTGTGGCGCGGGGTGTCGCTGGACCTGCGCGCGCAGTACCCGCTCGGCCGGACCGTGACCTGGTGGGGCGTGTCCTCGTGCACACCCGATCTGGGCGTGGCACGGACATTCCTCGGCAGCCGCGGCAAGCGGACGCTGTTCGAGGTGGTACCCCGCCGGGCGGTGGGCATCCGGAACTTCTCCGCGTTCACCGACGAGGACGAGTTCATCCTCTCACCGGGCACGCAGCTCAAGGTGACGGACGTCAGGGCCGAGCGCGGCGGTCTGTGCACCGTGCGGCTGACCGAGCTGGAGGAGCAGCCCCTCGTGTCCTGAGCAGAAGCGAGCCGGCCCCTGGTAGGTCCCCTGGTGGGGCCGGACCGGACCGGTCGGCCCCACCGGGCGTGGACGGGGCGGTTCCGTCAGCGGGCCGCGCCGAAGGCCTGCGTCCAGTAGGAGTTCGGCTGCGCGAGGCCGACGCCGATCTCCTTGAACGAACAGTTGAGGATGTTCGCCTTGTGGCCGGGGCTGTTCATCCAGCCCGTCATGACCATCTCGGGCGTGCTGTAGCCGTAGGCGACGTTCTCGCCGTACGTGCGCCAGGTGTAGCCGGCCCGCGTGATGCGCTGGCCCGGGTCGGAACCGTCGGAGCCGGTGTGCGACATGTTGCTGTTGGCGGCCATGTCCTTGCTGTGGTTCTGGGCGGCCGTCGTCAGCTTCGCGTTCACCGTGAGCGGCGAGCACCCGACCTTGGCGCGCTCCTTGTTGGCGAGGGCCACGACCTGGGCGGCCACGCCGGTCGGCACCGCCGGGGTGGTGGGCTTCTTCGTGGCGGTCGGGACCGTCGGCTTGGGCGCCGGCGGGGTGCTCGGGTTCGGCTTCGGCTTCGTCGTTGCCGTTGGCGGCTTCGGCTGCTGCGGGGTACGCGTGGCCTGCCCTGCGGGCGGCCAGGTCCGGTCACGGCGGTCCGTGACGGTCGTCTGGCTCTCCGTGCCCGTCAGGCTCGGGGCCTGCACGTCCAGGGGGGAGGCGCCGTCGTAGGGGCGCAGGTTCTCCTGGCTGCTGACCCGGGAGGCGCGCGGCTCATCCGTGTCCAGGCATGCCATTGCGGTCGTGGGGATGCCCACGATGCCGACCGCGACTGCGCCGATGGCTATTTTCTTGTAGTGAGTCTTCTTGCGGTGCTTTTGCATGCGTGACCTCACTCGGTGTCTGCGAAGCGTCGACGCCCGTGCCGCTCCAGCGCCGGGCGGGCCGCCATTCTTAGAAGCCTCCTCATGGCCTGGCAAGTCGCGGTGCGAGTCCGCACAGCAGTGCCCGACGCACCACTTGAAAACGGCGTCCGGTCGTGCCGAAGGCTCGGCAGTCACCGGCGGGAGCACACGTGACGACCCTTCAGAATCTCTCTGACCTGGCATGTTGCCGATTGTCGCCACGCCCGCTTGGTGGACATTTCGCCGGATAGGGGCATGTCGAAGCCCAACCGACAAATCCCGAGATGTCGGCGAGGCATTAGCGGTCGTGATGGTTCCGTAACCCGCTAAGCCGCCGTGATGCATGTCACTGTTTCCCGAGGGAACCACTGGTCTGCGGGCAGGTGCTCAGAGGGGGTCTCCGAGCGGCCCGTACTCCTGTTCCAGGTTCTTGGCCCAGTGGGCCGCGAAGTCCGGCTGGGTGCCGTCGGCGTCGGTGAACCCGTACTCCCGGTACAGGCCCCAGGTGGCCAGCGCCCGTCCGGTCTTGGCCATGATCTCGGGGTCGGCTGCCAGCGCCGCCACCGCCCGGCCCAGATAGGCCGGGGTCTCGGAGTGGGCGAAGTTCGGGTCCTGGGCCGCCCCGTCCCGCCAGTTCGCCTCGGTGACCCCGAAGTGCTCCAGCAGTGCCTCCGAGCACAGGAAGCCGGGCGTGATCGCCACGGCCGCGACACCGTGCGGCTTCAGCTCGGCGGCCTGGGCCACGGCGAGACGGATCACCGTCGACTTCGCCAGGTCGTAGAAGAACGAGCCGCGGTAGCGGGCGGTGTTGCCGTCGGTGACCTCCACGACCAGACCGCTCTTGCGCGCGACCATCAGCGGCAACGCGAACCGGCTGGTGATCACATGGGTCTCCACCGCCTGCCGCATCAGCCGAAGCCCGGTCTCCAGGTCCTGCTGCCACAGCGGACGTTCCCAGTCGGTCAGGGGGTCTCCACCCCACACGGAATTGACCAGGACATCGAGCCGTCCGTCCTGTTCCGCGGCGATCCGGTCGACCAGGGCCCGGACCTCGTCAGGACGGCTGTGGTCGACCCGGACAGGGATGCCGAGGCCGCCGGCTGCGGTGACCTGCTCGGCGGTCTCCTCGATGGTCTCCGGGCGGTCCAGGGCGGAGCGCCCGGCAGTGCTGCTGCGGCCGGTGACGTACACCGTCGCGCCGACTGCCCCGAGCTCGACGGCGATCCCCCGGCCGCCGCCCCGGGTGCCGCCGGCGACCAGGGCCACCGTTCCCGCCAGCGGGCGTGCGCTATTCGTCATGATTCCTCCGGGTTGTGGCCGTGTTGGGGCTGGATATGCGGGGACAGCACGGCGTGGAGTTCCTGGCGGAGCCGCTGCTCGAGAGCGCCCTCGCGTTCCAGGGCCCAGGTCAGGCCTGCACCGGCGGTGATCGCCTGCACGGTGCCGGCCAGCGCCGCGAGGTCCGTTCCCACCTGGAGCTCGCCCGCCTCGGCCGCCTCCGCAAGGAGTGCCTCGATGGCCCGTTTCCGGGCCCGGTGAACGGCCAGGGCGCGTTCATAGAGCTCCGGATCATTGAGGTCCATGCACAGGAACGCCAGATGATTGGCGAAGCTCTCCGGTGTGGCCATCACGGCGGCCGATTCCACCGTCAGCGCCTCCAGGGCCCCGAGCGCCGACTCGTACGATGCCCGCACGCGCCCAGCCGGCTCGATCGCGTCCTGCGCGGACCGGTCGGCGAGCGCCAAAAGCAGGCCGCGCTTGGAGCCGAATCGCTGCACCAGGGTGCCGGGCACCAGCCCGACCTCGCGCGCCACGGCGGCCAGCGTGAGCCCCGCGGGACCCACCCGGCCCATGACCTCGACCGCCGCACGCAAGATCGCCGCATCCTCGATCCCCCGGGGACGTGCCATCACCGCCACCTACTCCCATTAATAAATGCACGTTCATTTATTACAAGGGCGCGGCTCTGCCCACGTCAACCTCGACACGGGTTCTGCGAGAGACTCCAGGGGCGATCACGCATCCCGGGTCCCGCCGCTCGCAGCTGTGATGCGCGTCACGGGAACCCGCCCCTCGCCCCGGACAGCCGACAGGAGTGACCACAGATATGCGAACCCGGGTGCGGGCCGGGGATCCCGATGCCTTCGCGGAGCTCTTCGACAGCTACGCCCGCACCGTCTACAACCATGCCTTCCGGCTGACCGGGGACTGGTCCGTCGCGGAGGACGTCATGTCGGCGGCCTTCATGGAGGCGTGGCGGCTTCGCGACAGGGTGGAACCCGAGGGAGGTTCGCTCCGGCCGTGGCTGCTGGGCGTTGCCACCAATCTCGCCCGCAACCACTGTCGCGGCAACCGGCGCTACAAGGCCGCCGCTGCTGCCGCCGCTTCCGCAACCACCCCCGTGCCCGACCACGCCGACGAGGTGGCCGGCCGCTTGGACGACCGGCGGCGCATCACCGTCACGCTGACGATGCTGGGCTCGTTGCGTCCGGCCGAGCGCGAAGTCCTCCTGCTGTGCCTGTGGGAGGGACTGGAGTACGCCGATGCCGCCCAGGTCCTCGGCATCCCGATCGGCACCGTCCGCTCCCGGCTGTCCCGGGCGCGGACGAAGCTGCGCAAGCTCACCGACGCGGAACTGAAGGCGGAAAGGAAGGCGGAACTGAGGAAAAACAGACGGGAACTCGCCGCCCGCCCGCGACAGACACATGGCGACCGCACGAACGCGGTCCGGTCCGCCCAGGAAGGAATCCGATGAACGCCAACCCCTCCCAGCCCCACCCGGCTGAGCAGGAGGAGACCGTGCGTCTCCTCCCGCCTCTGGAGCGGGAACTGCCGGCGGGCCGCCACCAGTTCCACAAGGAGCGCCTCATGTCCACGATCCGCGACGACCTCCGCGCCGCCGACACCACGTCCGTCCCCGCCCGGCCCACCAGCAACAGCAGCAGCAGCAGCAACAGCACGAAGCAGCGCAACCCGTTCCTGCGCCGTGCGATCCTCCTGCCCGCCCTGGCATGCGCTGTGGCCGGCACGATCGCGACCGGCGCCTACCTCTTCGCCGACCAGGGTGCCACCGGCGGCACCGGCTCCGGGATCGCCACGGGCCCGGTCCTGACCACCCGTATCGGCGCTGCCGACCCCGCCGGCGCGACGCAGCTGCTGGACCGCATCTCCCTGGCCGCCGCCGATGTCTCCCGACCGTCCGTGCGCGCGAACCAGTTCGTCTACATCGGCTCGACCACGGCCGGCACGTACGTGAAGACCGTCAAGGGCAAGAGCACCCTGGTCAGCGAGAAGCCGCACCTGCGCGAAACCTGGCAGTCCCCGGACGGCACCAAGGGCTGGCTGATCGAGCCTGGCAACACCGGCCCCGAGGGCATCACTCTGGAAGGGCTCACCGAGACGGGCCAGGTCCCCACGGCGACCATCGGCGCGCCCACGTACGACTACCTCGCCGCCCTCCCCACCGACCCCGACGTACTGCTGCAGAAAATCTACAAGGAAACCGCGGGCCAGGGCAGGAGCCGCGACCAGCAGGCGTTCACCACGATCGGTGACCTGCTGCTCGAGAGCTACCCGCCGGCCGGACTCTCGGTCGCCCTCTACAAGGCCGCAGCGAAGATCCCCGGCGTGGTCGTGGTGGACGACGCGGTAGACGCCGCGGGCCGCCACGGGGTCGCCGTTGCCCGGCTGGACGAGACCTCCGGCGAGCGCACCGAATGGATCTTCGACAGGAAGACCTCCGCGTTCCTCGGCGAGCGCACCGTCCAGGTGCAGGGCAACTCCGGCGAGAAGGGCCTGATCACGCCCGGTACGGTCGTGTCCACCCGCGCCGTCATGACCCGTGCGATCGTGGACGGGATCAAGCAGACCCCCGCCCAGGCGGGTTGACCGACCGGTCCGTGGAGCTGGCGTGCGCGCCGGCTCCGCGGACGGGTGCCCGTCGCGAGGCGGGTGTTGTTCCTCAGTCCTCGAGCAGCCGCCATGCGGTGAGCGCGAGGGCGGCCCGTACCAGTCCGGTGGGTTCGGTGAGTTCGATGCCCAGGGCCTTTGCGATCTGCTCCAATCGGCGGGCGACGCTGCTGTGGTGCAGGTGGAGGAGGTCGGCGGCCCGGCGCAGGGAGCCGGTGGCGCAATAGGCGTCCAGGGTCTCCAGATCCTCCGGGTTGCCTGCGACGCGGGCGATCGCGGCCACGTCGGCGTTGTCCCGCGCCGTCTCCCTGGGCACCTGGGCGAGCAACGCCAGCGCCCCCAGGCCGTCGTAGTGGACGACCGGCCTGCGTGGGGTGGTGAAGCGGAGCGCGGTACGGGCCTGCTGCCAGCATCGCTCGGGGCTGTCGGCGGCGCCGATCCCCGCGCGTACGCCTGCCGGAAGCCGGGTCCGGTCCACGGTGGTCGCCAGGATGACGCCCACGTCGGCGAGGAGTGCCGCTTTCATCGGGCGGGCCGGGCAGACCAGGGCGCCGACCTGGTCGAGCGGCAGTTGCGAGCGTACGGCCACGACGCGGACGGGCAGGTCGGCGGCGAATCCGAGGAGCCGTAGCGCCCGGGCTCTGGCCGCCTCGTCGCTGTCGGCGCTGATCACCAGTTCGACGAGGGCGGGGTCCGCCATGGTGGTGCGGGCCGGTCCGTACCGCTCGGCGACGGCCGCGGCGGCGATGGCGAACCGCTCCAGGAGGGCTTCGTCGAGCGGGCTCGGCGGGCCGGGGCGTTCCAGCCACACCGTCCCGATCTCCTCCTCATCGAGCACAACGGGCGCCGTACTGGACGCCGGTGCCGGCGGAACCGAGGAGGCCGGCCTGCCGTCGGGGAGGACGCGGACCACCTGCCCGGTGCCGTGGAGCCGGACCCCGGCCGCGCACTCGGCCAGGCCCGCCGAGGCCCGGGCGAGCGCCGGGAGGTCCACCCGCCGGCGCATCAGCGTGTCGTAGAACGAGATGACGCGGATCACGCCGTCGACGTACGGATCCAGTCCCGACAGCCGTACCGCCAATGCCTCCATGCCTGGAGGATACGGCGCCACGGCGGGGCGGTCAGGCGCCGATCGGTGCGCGATCCGGGCGCGATGCCCGACGGTTGGCGGATGATCCCGTGGGCGGCCGGCGGCGAGGATGGCCGGCATGGATCCCGAACTCGAAGCATTCATCCCCCTGCTCTCCCGTACCGACCTGACGGACCCGGTCGCCTACCGCACGATGTACGCCCAGCTGGCCGCAACGAGGCCGGCTGCGGACACCACGGGACTGGAGATCGAGGACCGTACGGTGCCCGCCGGTCCGGGCGTGCCGGTGCGGATCAACCGTCCGCAGCAGGCAGTCCAAGGCGCGCTCATCTGGCTGCACGGCGGCGCATGGGTCGTCGGCGACCTGGACGTCGAGCAGCACTGGGCCGCCCCGATCGCACAGCTCTCCGGCGCGGTCGTCATCACCGTCGACTACCGCCTGTCCCCCGAGAACCGGTTCCCGGCCGCTCTGGACGACGCGTACGCCGTACTGGCCTGGACATACGAGCACGCGGCCGAACTCGGCGTCGACCCGGCCCGGATCGCGGTCGGCGGCCACAGCGCCGGCGGGAACCTCGCAGCCGCGGTGGCGTTGCGGGCCCGTGACGAGCAGGGCCCGCCGATCCGCTTCCAGCTGCTCAACGAGGCCATCCTCGACGACCGGCAGCAGACCTGGTCGGCGCGGAACTTCACCGATACCCCTTGGAACACGCGCGCCGTTCGGGCCGCAGCCTTGGACCACTACCTGGGCTCCCAGGCCGCCACGCCGTACGCCGCCCCGGCCCGGGCCACCGACCTGTCCGGCCTGCCACCGGCCTATATCGCCACCGCGGAGTTCGACCCGAACCGTGACGAAGGCATCGACTACGCGCTGCGCCTGCTCCAGGCGGGCGTGTCGGTCGAGTTGCACCAGTGGCCCGGCACCTTCCACGGGTCGCAGGCGATCACGTCCGCCGGGGTGTCACAGCGACAGATTGCCGCACTCGGTGCCGCCCTGCGGCGCGCACTGGCCGACTGAGGCTGAGTAACAAAGGCCGAATGACAAAGGCAAGGAGGTTTCCCACTCCTTGCCACTCTCAACTTATAGCGCACCGGGGGGCTTGCGGCAAGGCCCTGGTCGTACCGCAGAATCACCGACCTAAGCCAAATCTGCGGAAGTCAATGGGGGAACATGATGATCGACGTGATCGTCGTCGGTGGTGGACCGACCGGGTTGATGCTGGCCGGCGAGTTGCGACTGCATGGTGTGCACGTGGTCGTGCTGGAGAAGTTGACCGAGCCGACCCGGCAGTCCCGGGGGCAGGGCCTGCACACGCGCAGCGTCGAGCTGATGGACCAGCGCGGCCTGCTGGACCGGTTCGTCGCGGTCAGTGAGAAGTTTCAGGTCGGCGGTCTCTTCGGCGGCATCATGAAGCCGTGGCCGGACCGGATGGACACGGCGCACCCGTACGGCCTCGCCACTCCGCAGCCGGTCACCGAACGGCTGCTCAACGAGCGTGCCCTGGAACTCGGTACCGAGATCAGGCGCGGCTGCGAAGTGGTCGGGCTGAGCCAGGACGCGAACGGGGTGGGCGTCGAGCTGGCGGACGGTACGCAGCTGCGTTCGCGCTACCTCGTCGGGTGCGACGGCGGACGCAGTGCGGTGCGCAAGCTGCTCGGCGTCGGTTTCCCCGGCGAGCCGGCCACGGTCGAGACGCTGCTGGGGGAAATGGAGGTCACCGAGGACCCGGCGACGATTGCCGCCGTCGTCGCGGAGGTCCGCAAGACCCAACTGCGGTTCGGTGTCGTCCCCAACGAGGACGGGGTGTGCCGCGTCGTCGTGCCTGCCGACGGGGTGGCCGAGGACCGTGCGACCGCGCCGACCCTCGAGGAGTTCAAGCAGCAGCTGCGGGCGTTCGCGGGCACCGACTTCGGTGTGCACTCGCCGCGCTGGCTGTCCCGGTTCGGCGATGCCACTCGGCAGGCCGAGCGCTACCGGGTCGGCCGGGTGCTGCTGGCCGGCGACGCGGCGCACATCCACCCGCCGACCGGCGGGCAGGGGCTCAACCTCGGGGTGCAGGACGCGTTCAACCTCGGCTGGAAGCTGGCCGCCGCGGTCAACGGCTGGGCGCCGGAGGGGCTGCTGGACAGCTACCACGCCGAACGGCACCCGGTGGGGGCCCGCGTACTGGACAACACCCGCGCGCAGATCACGCTGCTGGGGACTGATCCGGGGGCGACCGCGTTGCGGGAGCTGTTCACGAAGCTGATGGACTTCGAGGAGGTGAACCGGTACGTGACCGAGATGATCACAGCGGTCGGGGTCCGCTACGACTTCGGCGAGGGCCACGACCTGCTCGGCCGACGGCTACGGGATGTCGAACTGAAGCAGGGACGCCTGTATGGGCTGATGCACGGTGGCCGCGGGCTGCTGCTCGACCAGACCGGCCGGCTGTCGGTGGCGGGCTGGGCGGACCGGGTCGACCACGTCGTGGACGTCAGCGAGGAACTGGACGTGCCGGCGTTGCTGTTGCGGCCGGACGGCCATGTGGCCTGGGTCGGCGAGGACCAGCAGGATCTGCTCAGCCACCTCCCGACATGGTTCGGCGCGGCTGCGGCCTAGGTTCGCGTCACGCGGTGGCGAAGGTAGACGACTCCTGAGCTGAAGGTGCGGGTCTCGACGAGTTCGAGGTCCACCCGGCGCTCGTGCCGGGGAAAGAACGGAATGCCGCCGCCGACGAGTACCGGGTAGACCACGGCCCGGTACTCGTCGATCAGGCCCAATTCGGCTGCCTCGGCGGCGAGGGTCGCGCCGCCGATCGCGATGTCGCCCTCCCCCGGCTCGGCTCGCAACCGCTCGATCTCCTCCGCCAGGCCGCCGGAGGCCAGGCGGGCATGGCCCTGCACCGCCGACAGGGTGGTGGAGAACACCACCTTGGGCAGCGGATTCCAGAGGGCGGCCCACTCGAGCATCGAGTCGTCGAACGATGGATCCTGGTCAGCGGTCTCCCAGTACAGCATCGTCTCGTACAGCCGTCGCCCCAACAGGTGGACTCCGACCTCTCGGATCTCGTCGATCCAGAAGCGAAAGACCTCCTCGTCGGGCCCCGTCCAGTCGAAGTTGCCGTCCGGCCCGACGATGTAGCCGTCAAGGGAGACGTTCATCGAATAGGTCACGCTGCGCATCAGAAGCCCTCCTCGGTAGCAGGTTCCGACCGTACGACCGCCGGACGGCCGCAGCCCGACGAGGAGCCTGACGAGGTCACTCCGACGGCCCAGTCCGCGTGGCCGGCTCCCCCGCGCAGGCCTAGTTTTGGCCATAGCTCCGACATCGGAAGGAGAGAGACATGGCCGACACGAGCCTTTCAGAGGCCTTGGCCGGACTGACCGCCGACGACATCAGGGTCGATGACGAAGGTCGAGTCTCCGTACAGAATCCGGAGGTCGCCAAGAGGATTTCGGAGGTCGTCACCGGTACGGCCAGGGCGACCCCCACCAATACCGGATGCAACACAGGGTGCAGGCCCAACGGTTCGCGGTGCCGTCCGACGTGACCTCGAAAACGGAAGCCCACAGCGAAAGCGCGGAGCTGTTTGCCGACGAGCTCACTTCTTCGCTGCGCGACGACAGCCTGCACCTCATTCTGCTGCCCACAGAGAAATGCAACTTCAGATGCACTTATTGCTACGAAGATTTCTCGATCGGCAGGATGGGGCCTGAGGTCGTCGAGGGCGTCAAGCGCCTGATCGACCGGCGCATCGACGGCCTGCGTTCCCTCTCCATCTCATGGTTCGGCGGAGAACCGTTGTTGGCCCTGCCGGTGATCGAGGACATCTCCACCCATATCATCGAGCGCGCAGCCGCAATGCCGGACCTGACATATTCGGCCGACATGACGACCAACGCCTATTTGCTCGACCATTCGACTGCGGAGCACTTGAGTCGACTGGGGATCAGCGAACACCAGGTGTCGCTCGATGGACCGCAGCCCCTGCACGACCGGACGCGTGTGCAGGCAAACGGCGCCGGATCGTTTCATCGGATCTGGGAGAATCTGCTGGCGATCCGCGACAGCGACCTACGGGTCGGTGTCGTGCTCCGGGTACACGTGACCCCGGCCAATGTGCACTCGATGCCGGAGTTCCTGAGCGAAATCCGGGAGGTTTTCCTCCGTGACTCGCGATTCTCCGTCCTCCTCAAGCCGGTGGAGCGACTCGGCGGGCCGCGCGACGGAGAAATGGAAGTGATCAGTCACGACAGCTGGCCGGCCATCCTGGAGAATTTGGAGAGGATTGTTTCACCCGAAGGAAGCGGGCCCTCCCTCCATCCGACTCCCGAGGTCTGCTACGCCTCCCGCCCCAACTCACTCATGATCCGCGCCAACGGCGTTGTCGGAAAGTGCACGGTCGCACTGACCGACCCGAGGAACGCCGTCGGGAAGATCCGCCCGGATGGCACGGTGGAAATTGACCATCACCGTTTCCGCACCTGGCTGCGCGGGTGGGAAAGCCGCGATTGGGATGTCCTGAGCTGTCCTGCGGACGGGCTCCCCGGAACGGGCAGCGCGCTCCTGAACATCGGCCCCACCCGGCTCGTATCGGACACGTAGGTGTACATGGAGACGGTCAACGTCGACTTCATGACCGACTGTGAGCGCCAGCTGCGGACGCCCCTCGACGTCTGGGCGGGCGATCTTTCCGCCAGCCTGGAGTCCATCAGTCGGGACGGATGGAACCAGAGCCGCGTGAAATCGGCCGCGGCACATATGAACCTGGCCGCTCTCGTGATGGCCAACGCAGGCGACCTCGGATCCGCCGAGCAACTCTGCCGGACCCAGTTGACCTGGCTGGCACAGTTGGCATCGGAATCCGGAGACGTGTCCGTCCTGGGAAGCGCCGTGCAGCCGTGGATCAACCTCGGGAGGCTCCACGTGCTGACCGGGAACGTCGAAGAATCCCTTCCCCACTTCCGGCTCGCCGAGCATGTGCGCGACGGGAAACCTGCGCGTCTCGGGCCGTGCCGCATTGAAGCCGACATGTGGCAACCGCTGGTGGCTGCCGATCCGGAGCTGCCCGAGGTCCTCTGGAACGTCTTCGTACTGGACCAGCTGAAGGCACATTTTCGGTCCGGTGACCCCGCCCGCGCACTGTCCGCCGCGGTCACCCTTCGCGAAGCGGCGCCGCCAGGGACGTACCGGTACATCGTCGAGGGTGAGATCGTCGCCCTCCTCCGCTCCGGACGAGCGGAGGAGGCGCTCCGGTTGGTGGCCCGGGCCGGCCCTGCGACGACTTCCGACGAGATCGCGTTCCTCCTGCATCAGATCGCTGCCGCGACCAGCCTGCGGCGGTCGGAAGACGCGCGACGACTCGCGACCGGCCTTTCGGCTTTTATGACACAGTCGGATGTTCCGTCTGCCGAACCCGCCACCTTCCTCCGCCAGCTGAAACAGCTGGCCTATCTCCTTGAGCGGCTCGCTGAGCCCCATTACGCGCTCGCGGTACATCTGCACGGGATGAGGACCTGCCACGAGCGGATGGACGAGCCCCTGTTCCTGCACTTCATCGAGGCTGCGTTGCGACTGGCTCCGGAACACGGTTCCGCGAGTCACTGGCGATCCGCGCGAGAGGACCTTCTCGCATCGTCTCTGTATGCCGAAGTGCGCAGGAGACGGGGCGCAGGTGCCGCACTCGATCACCCGTCCCTACGCGAACTGATCGTTTCGGTGGAAACGGCTGCCACGAGGGTCGGGCCGTACGTGCCCGCGGTCTGAAGCCCGACCTAGCCCAACCTATTGGCCCGAGCCGGCCGACAGGATCACGTCCACGAGCCGGTCCGCCGCGTCCGGCCGGCCGTACGCCCGGGCCCGTTCCGCCATCGCCATCCGCCGGGCGGGGTCCGTGAGGAGCGGACCGACCGCGTCGCGGAGGGTGTCGGCGTTGACCTGGTCGAGGAGGGCGACGGCGGCCCCGGCGTCGGCCAGGTGCCGGGCGTTGTGCGCCTGCTCGTTGCCGGCCGAGGAGGCGAGGGGAACGAAGACGGCGGGCTTGCCGAGTGCGGTGAGCTCGGCCAGGGTGCCGGCTCCGCTCCGGGACACCACGACGTCGGCGAGCGCCAGGACGTCGGGCAGTTCCGGACCGACGAACCCGGTGAGGTGGTAGCGGCCGGCCAGCACCGGGTCCAGGCCGGCGGCGGCCTGCCGGAGCTCGTCCACGTTCGCCGGGCCGCACTGGTGGATCACGTTCGCGTGGCTCAGGAGCCAGGGCAGCACGTCCCGGACCGTGCCGTTGATCTGCTGCGCCCCCTGGGCGCCACCGGTGACGTAGACCGTCGGCAGCCGCCGGTCGAAGCCGAAGAGTCCCAGGGCCGCAACCGCCTTGTCCGCATGCCCGGTCAGCACCTCCGGCCGTACCGGGTTGCCGGTGACGACCGCGATGTTCCGCACGGACTCGGGCAGCAACGGCAGGGAGGACTCGGACGACACGGCGATCCGGGTGGCCGAGCCCGCCAGCTTCCGGTTGGCCAGGCCCAGCCGCACCGTCTGCTCGTGCAGCACCAGCGGGCGCCGGCACAGTCGCGCCGCCAGACCGGCGGGGACGGCCACGTACCCGCCGGTCGCGAGGACGACGTCCGGCCGGAAGTCGGACACGATCTTCCGGGCCTGCGCCACGCCGAGCGGCACTCGCGCCATGTCCTTCATGTTCGCGGCCGACATCATCTTGAGCGGGTTGCTCGACCGCCGGATCTTGCCGGTCGCGACGGTGGTGAAGGCGATGCCTTCGGCCGGCGCGACGCGGGCCTCCAGCCCGTCCGGGGTCCCGATCCACAGGACGTCCAGGGTGCCGCCCGCGGCGGCGAGCCTGCCCTGCAACGTACGGATCGCGGTCAGGGCGGGGTAGGTGTGGCCTCCGGTGCCTCCCCCCGTCACGATCAGGCGGAAGGAACGCGGGAGCGGAGAAGTGTTCATCCAGGAAACCCTACTGGCTTCCCGCCCCCGACCGGCATCCGGAGCCCGCGCGGGTCATCCGCTGCGGTGGCGGGACTCGTCCTCGAGGGGGTCGTCGCGGACGGTCGCGAGTTCGATGCCCCGTACGCGCCGGAGCCATCGGGAGAGGACGTACAGGCCGCCGCCGAACAGGCCGCACGGTTCCCAGATCTCCGTGACCAAGGCAGGGATCCCACCGCTTCCGACGATGTAGACGGCCTGTCCGCCCACCGCCAGGGCGATGAACCGGTTCGTGCGGGACTCGACCGCCAGCAGCCAGTCCACCGGGCGCCAGCACGGTCGGGTCAGGTCGTGCACCCGGAGTCGGACCGCTGCCCACAGGAACCCGAGGGCGTAGGCCATCCTGCGGCGGGAGCTGAGGACCACGTCGTTCTCCGGCTCGCCGGCGAGCAGCGCGGCCCATTCCTCACGCAGGTGCGCCCGGCGTGCCCCCGCGACGAAGGTGGCGAATCCCAGCGTCCGGTCGGCGGCACGGCTCCCGACAACGGGCGACGCGGTGCGCAGCGCCGTGATGAGCAGGCCGAGCATCGCCACCAGCAGGCTGAGGACGGTAGCGCCGGAGAAGAGCCAGCCCATGAGCACCATGGTGGACGAGACGTCAGGATCGGGGGTCAGCAGGGTGAGGGCGTAGCCGACACCGAGAAAGATCAGCGCGGCCGTTCCGGTGAGCACCGGGGCAAGCACCGCGAGGACGGCGGCCATGCCCGCTGCCGGCGGTTCCACACCCTCCTCGGTCGCGCTCATGCCACTCCCCCTTCGCCGATCGTCCGGAGGCCGAAGAGGCGGGGCTTGCTCGCCCGTGCCCGCTCCGTCGCGAGCCGGCCGGCTGCGGTGAGTTCGTAGTAGTACCGCTTGGGCCGCCCCGGGTGCTCGCCCGTCTCCTCCCTCCGGGTCGCCCATCCGGCCTCGATCAGGCGCTCGAGGATCGGGTAGACGGTCCCGGATCCGAGATCCGCCTCTTCGCAGATCTTCAATCCCCATGGCGGGTTGTCGGGGCCGGCCGCCAGAAGCACCTTGAGTACCTCAAGTGTCGTGCGGGTCAGTCGAATTGGGGCCATGTCTACGAGTGAAGCACCCGCTCGACCGTATGTCGAGAACGAGATACCCGGCTCACCGCACGGCCTTGAACACGTCCACGCTCCGGAGTTCGATGCGGGTGACCTCGCCGAAGATCTTCCTGAGGGCGTCTTCGATGCGGTCCAGCTTGTCGCCGGGCAGGCGGAGTCGTCGGGCGATGCGCCCGGGCGAGTACCCGCCGTGCCAGGCGATCACCACCGTGCCGCCAGGACGTACTACCCGGTGCAGCTCGCGGAGCCCGGCTTCCAGGTCGGGCCAGATGGCCACGTTGTTGACCGAGACGACACGGTCGACGCTCTGATCGGCGAGGCCGGTACGGTCCGCCGTGCCCAGGCCCAGGGTGACGCGGCCTGCGCGGACCGCGGCGCGGTTGGCCCGGGTTGCCGCCGCACGCATTTCGGCCGACGGGTCCACGCCGCGGATGACGGCCGCCTCGGTGCGGGTGGCCAGCAGCCGCAGGAGGCCGCCAGGGCCGTACCCCACCTCCAGCACCCTGTCTTGCGGCCGGATGTCCAGGGCCCCGAGCACGTCCTCCTGGTGCTGCTTGTTGGTCCACCACATGAAGCGTCCGGCGGCCCGCCCGCGCATACCGCGCGGACGGGCGAACGGCGAGGTCACGGGCCCGCCGGTGGCCCAGGAAGCCGGGTTCGATGCCATGGCAACAGCCTGCCCCTCGCACGGGGCTGTGAACGGCGCCGCGCCCGGGCGGAGTTGCGGCTGTTACACGGTGGTGAATCCATTCGGCTCAATGCCGAGCCGCAGGGTGGCGGCCCTGTCTCCGGAGCCGGGGCGCCTCCTCGGCTCCCCGGCGTCAACACGGCCTTGACTCGTGCCCCTTGAAGGCAAGAGTTACAGGAATATCCGGATTTAGAGACACGAAGCCGTTTTGCTGAATTTGCGGGTGGATGGGCGCCAGAGTGTGGATCCCCGGCAGGACGCCGGGAACCGTTCGAAAGGGCGTCTACATGTCTGTCTCTCGCACCACGCGCCGTGTCCTCGCCGCATTCCTCGCCGCCGGAACCCTGGTCGGCGTGGCCGCTCTGCCGGCCACCGCCGACGACGACCACCGGCGCGACCACCGGGGCGACCACCGGGGCCCGAGGTCCTCGGTCGTCATCGGCGACGTCCAGTACGACAGCCCCGGCCGCGGCGACGACCGCTCCAACCGCGCCCTCAACGGTGAGTGGGTCGAGGTCCGCAACACCAGCCGTCACAGCGTCAACCTGCGCGGCTTCACCCTCTCCGACCGCGACGGCAACCGCTACCGGTTCCACGGCTTCCGCCTCGACGGCCGTTCCAGCGTCCGGGTCCACACCGGCGAGGGCCGCGACACCCACCGCGACGTCTACCAGGACCGCCGCCACCAGATCTGGGACCGGCACGACACCGCCACCCTCCGCGACCACCGCGGTGACGTCGTCGACAGCGAGACCTGGGGCCGTCGCGGTCACCACGGTCACCGCGACGGCCGCTGACCCGAACCGGGCAGCAGGTCATCACCGGCTACCCCGGTGACCTGCTACCTGCTACGCACGACCACGTTGCCCGGCTGCTTGCGCCGTACCGGCAGCTCGTTCTCGTACGAGTCGGCTGCGGCGGCACCCTTAGGTTCGTTGAGGATGCTCA